>NZ_JAWVZL010000205.1:0-1593 GCF_033722195.1 Marinobacter sp. | reverse complement strand
CTTTGCGAACACCTGCAGGCCAACGGCGTGACCATCAACCGGCCGCCGCGGGATGGCCATATGGCGTTCATTCGTACGCCGGACAGTATTTCCATCGAGCTGCTGCAGAAGGGTGAGGCCTTGCCGCCAAAAGAACCCTGGGCCAGCATGGAGAATACCGGTACCTGGTAAGCCGCGCTTACACAGACTATGGGCCGGGCAATCCCGAATGGGGTAGAATCCGGCAAACGTTTGATGCAAGGACGAAACATGCTCGCAGTGATCCTTTCTGGCGGTTCCGGCACACGGCTCTGGCCCCTGTCTCGGGAGGCCTATCCCAAACAGTTCCTGCCGGTGGTTTCCGACGACTCCCTGCTGGCGGAAACCATTGACCGGGGTCTGGCCCTGGACGGTGCCACCCGGGTGATGGCCATCACCAACGAGGACCACCGGTTCGTGGTGGCGGCCCATCTGCAGGCCCAGGCGAAAGACCGCACCGCCGGCATCATCCTGGAGCCGGTGGGCCGCAACACGGCGCCGGCCATCGCCCTGGCGGCGCTGGCGGCGGCGGAAGCTGACCCGGAAGAGCTGCTGCTGGTGATGCCGTCGGATCACGTCCTGAAAAAGCTGGATGTGTTCCGCGCGGCAGTGGCAAAGGGTGCCGAGGCGGCCCGGGCGGGCAAGCTGGTGACCTTCGGTATCGTACCGGATTCGCCCCACACCGGTTATGGCTACATCCAGGCGGGCGAGACCACCAACGGTTACGCCGACGTGATGGCCTTCGTGGAGAAGCCGGATGCTGAAACCGCCGAGGGTTATCTGAAGACCGGCGGTTATTTCTGGAACAGCGGCATGTTCCTGTTCCGGGCGGACCGCTACCTGGAAGAGCTGGAGAAACACCAGCCGGCCATGCTCAAGGCCTGTCGTGCCGCCTACGCCAACAAACAGGCGGACCTGGATTTCATCCGGGTGGGTGCCAGTGAATTCAAGGCCTGCCCCGATGACTCCATCGACTACGCCGTGATGGAAAAAACCCGGGATGCCGTGGTGGTGCCCCTGGATGCGGGCTGGAGCGATGTGGGCTCCTGGTCCGCGCTCTGGGAGATCCAGCCCCAGGACGCCAACGGCAACGTCTGCCGCGGCGATGTCATCACCGAGGATGTGTCCGGTTCCTATATTCACTCCGAGGGCCGGCTGATTGCCGCCCTGGGGGTCAGCAACCACGTGATCGTGGAAACCGACGATGTGGTGCTGGTGGCGGACCGCTCCAAGGTTCAGGACGTCAAGAAGCTGGTGGCCCAGGTCAAGGCCCAGGGCCGCCTCGAGCACCGCTTTCACAAGAAAGTGCACCGGCCCTGGGGCACCTACGAGGGTATCGCTATGGGCGGCCGCTTCCAGGTCAAGCGCATTACCGTCAACCCGGGCGCGGCGCTGTCCCTGCAGAAGCACCACCACCGCGCCGAGCACTGGGTGGTGGTCCGGGGTACCGCCATGGTGAATCGTGGCAACGAAGAGTTGCTGCTGACCGAAGATCAGTCCACCTACATTCCGCTTGGGGTCACCCACCGGCTCACCAACCCCGGTGTGATCCCGCTGGAACTGATCGAGGTGCAG
>NZ_JAWVZL010000204.1:0-1605 GCF_033722195.1 Marinobacter sp. | reverse complement strand
GCCGAGTGGGCCCTCGACTACGTCCTGCAGACGGAGGCCGTCTGGATTCCGTCGGAGTCCCAGTTACGGCAGTTGATGGCGCGCCGGGTAGATGGCCTGGCTCTGGTCCACAGCGGTGACGAGTACGAGTGCCGCTTCGAGCTGGATGGCCAGCCGTACACTTACGCGGCAGTAGAGGCATGTGACGCTTACGGCTCCGCGCTGCTGCAGGTGCTCTGGCAGCAGGCGGCCAATCCAGAGGCGAATTAGGATGGGTGAGCACGCGAGGCGGTTGGGTGCAATTCCGTTCGTGTTGCTGGGGTTAGGGCTACTCTTCCTGGGCGTCCTGGCCCTGAACCATGTTGTGAACAACTTCTGGCCCTTTGACGTAGAGCGGCTTGATCTCATCCGAGCGACGGCGCGGGCCCAGGTAGATGCGTCGTCCCTTCTCGAAGCGACCAATCTTGAGATTTTGCTTGCCTTTCTGGCGGCGATTATGGTGGCGGTGACCGGATTGGTGCTGCCGCTGGTTTACTACCTCAACAAGCGCCTTCGCCCCCCGGAATGGGCTCCCTCTTACCTGCTGGTCTTGCGCCAGGCGATGTGGGTCGGCCTGTGGGTCGCCTTCTGTGTCTGGTTACAGATGAATCGGACCCTGGGCCCGGCCGTAATCTTACTGGTGGCGGCGGTACTGATCATCTTCGAGGTGTTGCTGCAGGTGCGCACACGCGCGTCCTCGGTGTTTGAATGAAGATCGGCAGCGACGGTCAGACAGGCGCTGCCGGTGGCTTAGATTCCTATGAGTGACAAGGGTAATAACGGCAACAGTGAATTGCAGGCGTTGCTGCGGCAGCTGCCCGGTGTAGACAGCCTCCTCCTGTCTCCGGCGGTAACCGATCTGGTAGCACAGTACGGTCGGGAGCTGGTGGTAGAAGCCCTGCGCACCACCCTGGACCAGTTGCGCGTGGCCATCATCGGTCACGGCCGGGCAGTGCCCATGAACGCCACCATCATCCAGGAAGCGCAGGAGTGGCTGGAGGCCCTGTTGGATCCGAGCCTGCAGCCGGTGATTAATGCAACGGGCGTGATTATCCACACGAACCTGGGTCGGGCCCCGCTTAGCCGGGCCGCTCGGAAGGCAATGACGGCGGTTGCGGCGGGGTACAGCACCCTGGAATACGATCTGGCAGCCGGCGCGCGCGGTTCTCGTAGCGTCCATGCGGCCCAGCTTCTGACCCGGCTGACGGGTGCGGAAGATGCTTTCGTGGCAAATAACAATGCCGGAGCCGTGCTCCTGATGCTCAGTGGCCTCTGCGAGGGCCGAGAAGTGATTATCAGCCGGGGGCAGTTGGTCGAGATTGGCGGCGGTTTTCGCGTGCCGGACGTGATGGCCCAGTCGGGAGCGCGCCTGGTAGAAGTGGGTACCACTAACCGCACTCACCTGCGCGATTATGCCCGGGCAATTACACCTGAGACGGCGGCGATCCTGGTTGCCCACCATTCAAACTTTAAGGTTGTGGGTTTCACCGGAGAACCGGATCTGGCGGAGCTGGCAGAGTTGGCGCATGAGCACGGCCTGCCCCTGCTCTATGACCAGGGGAGCGGCGCGCTCCTGGATACGGCCCG
>NZ_JAWVZL010000203.1:0-1901 GCF_033722195.1 Marinobacter sp. | reverse complement strand
TGGGTCTGGCTGGTGGTTGCCAGGAACAGGATCGCCGCCACCGAGATGGCAAGGGCCAGGCGCCAGGGCCAGCGCCTGGCCAGCAGGCGGGTAAACAGCATGGGCATGACAGGGCCTTACGGCTGTGTGAATCGGGGCGACATGATATGCTGTGCGCCGCAAAAGCACCAAGCACCAGGGACACCCCGCCAGCCAGCGGATCGGGTCTGTTGAGCCGGCAGGCGCTTTGCCGGCGGCGCCCGGGTGACCACGGATCAATCGGAGATCGTCAGCTTATGGCAGCAGGCAGTTTTTTTACCGGTCTGGGCTATCTCGGCGAGGGCTTCAGGCTGATTCGCCAGCCTGGTCTGCGGCTGTTCGTCATCATCCCCCTGGTCATCAATGTGCTGCTGTTTGGCCTGCTGTTCGTGCTGCTGGCGGACCTGTTTGCCGCCATGATCGCCACCGCCATGGGCTGGCTCCCGGACTGGGCCTGGCTGCAGAGCCTGGACTGGCTGTTCTGGATCCTCTACGGGGTGGTGATCCTGCTGATGCTGGCCTACGGATTCGTGATCATCGCCAACCTGATCGGGTCACCCTTCTACGGCTACCTGTCCGAGCTCACCGAAAAGCACCTTACCGGTCAGGAAGTCTCCGTTGGAGGCGGCTGGGGGCAGATCCTCAAGGACATCCCCCGGGCCCTCTGGCGGGAAGTCCAGAAAATTCTGTATTACCTGCCCCGTGCCGTCGGCCTTCTGATCCTGGGCTTCATCCCGGTGATCAACCTGATGGCGGCCGCGCTCTGGTTCCTGTTCAACTGCTGGATGATGTCGCTGCAGTACGTGGACTACCCGGCGGACAACCACCGGGTCAGTTTTCCCGCCCTCAGGCGTAGCCTGCAGAAAAATCGCCCGGCCGCCCTGGGCTTTGGCCTGCCGGTGGCGCTGGCGGCCATGGTGCCGGTGCTGAACCTGGTTGTGGTGCCCGCCGCGGTGTGTGGCGCCACCGCTTTCTGGGTCCGGGACGCAGGCCGCAACCAGCAACCCGAATAACGCCTTTTCAGCCTGGAGGTTTTTTGGATATTTCCGACTTCGTCATTGGTCAGCGCTGGGTCAGCCATAGTGATCCCAGCCTGGGGCTGGGCATCGTAACGGACGTTTCCGGGCGGCGGGTCACCCTCGGCTTCCCGGCCGCCGACGAGGAGCGAACCTACGCTACGGACAATGCGCCGCTGGCGCGGGTGCGCTATCAGCCTGGCGAGTTTATCGAAACCTTCGAGGGCGAGCGCTTCACCGTGCGTGCGGTGGAGGAAGCCGGCGGGGTTTTCCTCTATCACGCCGATGACGGCGGCGACGACCTGAAGGTGATCTCCGAGGTCCGCCTCAGCAGCCATGTGCATTTCACCACACCCCAGCAACGGCTGTTTGCCGGCCAGTTCGACCGCAACGGGGCTTTCCGGCTCCGGGTGGCGACCCTCAACCACCTGGACCGCCTGCGTGGTTCACCGGTACAGGGGCTCATCGGCGCCCGCACCCAGCACCTCCCCCACCAGATCTACATCGCCCACGAAGTGGCCCAGCGCTACGCGCCCCGGGTGCTGCTGGCGGACGAGGTGGGGCTCGGAAAAACCATCGAGGCGGGGTTGATCCTGCACTATCAGCTCCATACCCTGCGGGCGCGGCGGGTGCTGGTGGTGGTGCCGGAATCCCTGATGCACCAGTGGCTGGTGGAGATGCTGCGGCGCTTCAACCTTCGTTTCGCCATTGTGGACAACGCCCGTTACGACGCCGAAACCCCGCCCGCCGACGAGGAACTGGCTACCGACGCCGATGAGGCCCCGGCCAATCCGTTCGAGGCCGAGCAGTTGGTGCTGTGCAGTCTGAACTTTCTCACCAGCCACCCCACCGCCCGCAGTGACGCCC
>NZ_JAWVZL010000202.1:0-1925 GCF_033722195.1 Marinobacter sp. | reverse complement strand
GGTGAGGAGGTCGGCCGGCTGTACCCGGAAAAACGCCAGTACTTGGTGCAGCGCAACATCATGACCGAAGCTGGCATCGACGCCGGCCTGTTCCGGGACCTGTTCGTGGCGGTCGGCGAACAGGTGGGGGATAACGCCTGGGCCATGCGGATCCAGTACAAGCCCCTGGTCCGCTGGCTCTGGCTCGGTGCCCTGTTCATGGCGGCGGGCGGCTTTTTGGCCATCGCCGATCGGCGTTACCGGATCAAGGATAAGCAGCCGGCCAGGGCGCCGGCCGCGCAGCCGGAACCGATGGCCGGCAAGGCCTCGGAGGCGTCGGCATGAAGCGGCTGTTTCTGTTCGTTCCGTTGGTGCTGGCGGTGGTGCTGGGTGTGGTGCTCTACGCAGGCATCGGCAAGGACCCCAGCCATCTGGAGTCGGCCCTGATCGGCAAGCCGGTGCCGCCGTTTCAGCTTGCGGACCTGGAGAATCCTGATCGCCAATACGCCAACGATGTGTTCGAGGGCCAGGTGCATCTGCTCAATGTCTGGGGCACCTGGTGCCCGGCCTGCCGGGATGAGCATCCCGACCTGATGTGGCTGGCACGCGACAAGAAGGTTCCCATCATCGGCCTGAACTACAAGGATAATCGGGCGCAGGCACTGGAGTGGCTGGCGCGCCTGGGTGACCCCTACACCGTCAACCTCTTCGATCCCCAAGGCCGGTTGGGGTTTGATCTGGGCGTCTACGGCGCGCCGGAGACTTACGTCATCGACGGCCAGGGTATCGTTCGCTATCGCCATGTGGGGGTGGTGAACGAGAAGGTCTGGCAGGAAACCCTGGCGCCCATTGTTAAACAGTACCGGGAGCAGGACTCATGACCCGAATCCATTGCCTGGTGGCAGCCGTGCTGATGAGCCTCAGTCTCAACCTGCAGGCCGAGGGTGCGGATCTTTACCCGCTGTCGTCGCCGGCGGAGCAGGAACGCTTCCAGGCCCTGACCGAGGAGCTGCGCTGCCCCAAGTGCCAGAACCAGAATATTGCCGATTCCGATGCCCCCATTGCCAAGGACATGCGTGAGGAAGTCCACCGCATGCTGCAACAGGGCGCCAGCAACGAGCAGGTGGTGGACGCTCTGGTGGCCCGCTTCGGCGAATTCGTGCGCTACAAGCCCCAGCTGGAGCCTCGCACTGTCCTGCTGTGGGCGACGCCGGTCATTGTGGTGATTGTGGGGCTGCTGGTCATCACCCTGGTGGTGGTCCGCTCCCGGCGCAACACCGAGACCAGCAGTGCCTTGACCCCCGAGCAACGCCGCCGGGCCGAACAGATCCTGAAAGACGCCGAGGCGCCTTGAGACTGCCCCGTTCCACCGATTCACAGATGGCCGAACTATGATCACCGTTTTCTGGTTTGCCGCCGCCGCCTTGATCGGGCTGGCCCTGGCTTTTGTTGTCTTTCCGCTGCTGTTCCGCCGGCCCCAGGCCCGCGCCGACGCCGACCGTCACCAGCAGAACCTGATGGCCTACCGCAGCCGCATGGCGGAGCTGGATGCCGAGCATCAGACCGGCAACATTGACGATGACAATTACCAGCAGCTTCGTGACGAACTGGCGGGCAGCCTGCTGGATGAAGTGGAAACCCGGGGCGACGGCCACACCGTCCGGCCCGACTACCGCCAGACCGGTGCCCGCACCGTGGCGCTTGTCAGCCTGGTACTGGTGCCGGTGCTGGCGGTGCTGGTCTATCAGCAGCTTGGCTCCATGGACAAGGTGGAAGAGTGGCTGGCCATGCAGGACCAGCAGGCCACCGAGCAGGGCCGCGCCGCGGAGATGGCCACATTGGCGGAACAGCTTCGGGAGCGCCTGGTGGCTAACCCGGACAACGCGGAGGGCTGGGCCATGCTGGGCCGTACCCACATGTCTCTGGAGCAATACCAGGAGGCGGCC
>NZ_JAWVZL010000201.1:0-2043 GCF_033722195.1 Marinobacter sp. | reverse complement strand
TGACCGCCAAGCCCGACATCAACCAGGTCTGCCAGCTGGTCACCGAGGGCATCCAGCGGGCGGTGGGCATGCAGCGGGTGGCGTTGCTGATGAGTGACCGTTCCGGCACCCGGCTGGTACCCCGCAAGGTGCTGGGGGTGGAGACCGAGGGCTGGCGGGACGGCTTCGTGATCGAGCGCAACCGCAAGACCACCCTCAACCGCCTGCTGACCGACCACGAATGTACCCTCTACAAGCCCGCGAAGGACGCCCAGCGGGCCGACTTCGACCCCTGGGTGGGCAAGGTGCCGGCGCTGGTTGGGCCGCTCATGGCCAAGGGCCGGATCGTGGGGCTGTTCTACGCCGACAACGCCGGTGCAGGCTCGGCCCCCAGCGCCGGCCAGCTCACCGCCTTCAGCCATTTCGTCCGCCACGCCCAGCTCTGCCTGACATTGCTATCGGTGTCCTGAGCCCGGCTACAACTCATAGAGCTTGGTGACATGCAGGATCGGCCCGGTGGGAGCTCCGGTGGGTGACCCGCCGGCCGGCTCCAGGCTGATGGCCAGGGTGCGGCTACTGCTCAGCGCCTGGCGGGCCTCGTCGGTCAGGGTGACCTGGTAGACGCCCCCCACCGGCACCACACCCAGGGACAGCGGATTGCCGCTCTCCGGCACGATCCAGAGCTCATAGTCCTTGCCGGCCTCGGCCTGGGTGGCCGCCACCGGCCGCATCCGCAGCTGGTTGGCGGAGGCCAGTTCACTGACCAGCCAGAGCGGGTCACCGACGTTCTCCTGCACCACCGCACCCGACAGCAGCGGACCGGGGGCGGGCTGCTGCGGTTGCTGGACCAAAACTACCGCCATCACCAGGGCCGCGGCAGTCGCCAGGGCGCCCCAGCTGGGCCAGAACCAGCCGGTTCGGGGCTGCGGTCGTGTGCCTGCAAGGGCCGCCTCGGACCGCGGCCAGAGCCGGGTCTCGATGTTTGACCAGACCCGCGCCGGCGGCTGCCTCTCGGGCACCGCATCCGCCAGCCCGCCGAGTTTCTCCTCCCAGAACCAGACTTCCTGGCGCACCCGGTAGGATTCCATCATCCAGCGCTCAAACCGCTTCCTGGCCTGCCCCTTGAGGGAGCCAAGGACATATTCGGCGGCCAGACTCTCTATGCGTTCGGGTGTTTTTCTCATCGCTCAAGACACCTCTTCAGCGCCAGCAGGCCGCGGCGGATCCAGCTCTTGACGGTACCGATGGGCGTACTCAGGGCCGTCGACAGCTCCTCATGGGTAAAGCCACGATAATACGACAGCAGAATGGTGTCCCGCTGGGACGGGCTGAGTTCATCCAGGCAGCCAGTGAGGGCGGCGCTGCCATCCATTCGAAGTGAGACATCCAGGGGACCTTCGCGACCGTCTGCTACGGTCTCAAGCGCCTCTTCACCGGCACCCTGACGCACTTTCCGGGCCCGCATGAGGTCCAGGGTGCGGTAACGAGCGATCGTCATCATCCAGCTGAGTGGCGTGCCGCGCTCACTGTGGTATTCGCTGGCGTGGTGCCAGATGCGGATAAAAGCATCCTGAAGCGCTTCTTCCGCCAACTCCTGTTGGCCTGCGAGCTTGTGGCACAGGCCCAGCATGCGCCCGGCCACCAACTCGTAAAGCCGCTGAAACGCCTGCCGGTCCTGGTGCGCCACCGCGCTCAGCAGGCGCATCAGTTCTTCCTGCCCTGAATCCTCAGCCATCATGAAGTCTTTCCTCGATAGGGACTGCCTGTGATCCGGCGTGCGGCAAGCACCGCCAATCACCCGTTATCGCTATTACGCCTCAGGGCGCCGCGGGGATGCGTGACAAAGAGAATTTGCGGTGGCCCGAGATATTTTTATGGGTATCTGCATCTTTTCTGATCGACCGCCCGTTTCCGATACGCAACTCCAACAATAGATGAGGAATACAGAATGAACACCCTGATCAAACGTTCCGGGCTGGCGCTGGCGATCGCCGGAGTATGCCTCTCAGCCGGCATGGCCCAGGCCTCCAGCCACCGCGAGGCCCCCTTCATTACCGAGCTGCC
>NZ_JAWVZL010000200.1:0-2044 GCF_033722195.1 Marinobacter sp. | reverse complement strand
GGGTCAAGCAGGCCCTGCGCTACCCCACCTTTGTGGTGGTGGCCCTGCTGGCGGCCCTGTTGGTGGTCAATTTCCTGGTTATTCCCAAGTTCGCCTCGGTGTTCGCCAAGCTGGGGGCAGACCTGCCGTTCCTGACCCAGGTCCTGGTAGGCACGTCGAACTTCCTGCTCAACTACTGGTATGTACTGCTGTTCGCCATTGCCGCCATCGCGGTGCTGGTGCGGCAATGGAAGCAGACCGAGCAGGGCCGGCTGACCTGGGACCGCTACAAGCTCAAGCTGCCCATCATCGGGCCGCTGCTGGAGCTGATCACCCTGAGCCGGTTTGCCCGCAACTTCGCCAGCATGCTGGCGGCCGGCATGCCGGTCACCCACGCCCTGACGGTGGTGGCGGATGCCACTGACAACGCCTGGATCGCCCGCCATATCCGTGACATGCGGCTGGGCATCGAGCGGGGCGACAGCCTGCTGCGCACCGCCCGGGCCAGCGGCATGTTCACGCCGCTGATCCTGCAGATGATCGCGGTGGGGGAGGAGACCGGCTCGGTGGACGAGATGCTGGTGAACGTGGCGGATTTCTACGACGAGGATGTGGACTACGGCCTCAAGCGCCTGGCCGAATCCATCGAACCCATACTGATCGTCGCCATGGGGGTACTGGTGCTGATCCTGGCGCTGGGCGTGTTCCTGCCCATCTGGGACCTGGGCGCAGCGGCCATGGGCCGGGGCTGACATGCCGGTGGCATCGCTGCCCACCGGCGGCCACCGCCGGCCGCTGCTGGCCCGGCAGCTGAGGTTCTGGGTGTCGGTGAGCCTGGTGCTGCTTCTGTGGTGGTTCGTGCTGGGAGCACTGGAGCGGGAGGCGGAACGGGCGGCGGAGATGTCGGCACGGATGATCCTGACCCAGCTGCGCTCGGCGCTTGTGGTGCGCGGGGCCGAGGTGATGCTGGCGAGGGGCGAAAGCCTCGAGAGCCACGAAGGGATCAATCCCTTCGAGCTTGTTGAACACCAGTGGCCCACCTATCGTGGGCAGTGTGAAGGCCAGTGGCCGGAGCCGGGAAACTGGTGTTTCAGGGTTGTGACACAAAAAGAAACGGCACAACCATCGCGAGGTTGGTTAATTTATAACCCGGGCCAGCCGATAACCCTGGATGGGAGGCAGGCGTCCCCGGGTGAGCCAATGGCATGGAAGGTAGTAACAGCGTTCGCGGACAGCAACCAGAACGGTGTGCGCGAACCGACGGAGGGAATGACCGGGCTGGAGTTGCAGCCGGTCGCCGTCAATACCACGACAACGGCGCCGTGACCTGGCGCCGGATGAACACATTGACAGACCTGGGAAACGCCAGCGAATGAAACAGCAGAATGGAAACAAGATGAGCAAAGGCTTCACCCTGATCGAGCTGGTGGTGGTGATCGCCATCCTGGCCATTCTGGCAGCGTTTGCGCTGCCCCGGTTCGCTCAGCTCTCGGACCAGGCCCATGACGCAAGTATTCAGGGCACGGCGGGTGCTTTGGCCGCCGGGGTCGCCCTGGCGAAGACCCAGTGGGTCGCAAACGGACAGACCGCTGCGACAGACAATGTTGAAGATTTCGGCAATGGCCAGGTGGATGTCAGCGCCGAAGGCTGGCCCACGTCCACCACGGCCGATAACAACAGCGCCAACATGACCGCCGGCCGCTGTGTCCAGGTGTGGCAGGGTGTGCTGCAGGCCAATGCGCCGAGCGTCACCGGTGCCACGCCGGACTATGACGTCACCGTACAGGCCGATGCCGATGGCAATGAGCCCGGCCAGGACTGCGTATTCACCTACCAGCTGGACGGCGAAGGCAGCACCATCGGCTACGATGCCGACACCGGCGAAGTAACCACAGTCATCAACTAATCGAACACAACAACACTCAGACAACAGCAAAGACGGAGTAGAACCATGAATATGATGAACGCAATGGCAGCACGGAAAGAGAAAGGCTTTACCCTGATCGAACTGGTCATGGTCATCGTGATCCTGGGCATCCTGGCGGCGTTTGCGCTGCCGCGGTTT
>NZ_JAWVZL010000199.1:0-2048 GCF_033722195.1 Marinobacter sp. | reverse complement strand
CCTCTACGACGCCGGCCGAACCGTGGCGGGAGCAGAGGATCAGCGCCTGGGGAAGATCGATATCGTGCTGGTGTCCCACGTTCACGGTGACCATATCGGCGACCGCCGAACCAGCGCCGTCAATGCCGGCACCTGCGCCAGCCCGGATTTCTCCGTCAGCAGCCTGCCGCATTCCAACAGTGTCGAGATCGCCGTCGCCAAGGGCGCCAGTATTGTCACCGGCAGCGAGATGCCGGCCTTCTTTGCCGGCAAACTGGCGGCCGCCGGCGGCAAGGCGGAGGCTTCCGTGCTGGTGCGCTTTGGCGCCATGCAGACCATCGGCGGCGTGGGCATCACCACAGTCCCCGCGGTACACAGCAATGGCCTAGCCCCCGGTTTTCTCACCGGACCGCTGGCGGACTACATGAAGCAGGCCGGCGTCAGCGCCTACGTGGGACCGCCCACCGGTTACGTGCTCAAGTTCAGCAACGGCCTGGTGGCCTACCTTTCCGGCGACACCGGTATTACCGCGGAGCAGCGGGCGGTGGTAAAGGACTATTACGGCGCCAATCTGGCGGTGATGAACATCGGCGATACCTTCACAACCGGTCCCACCGAAGCCGCCCATGTGATCAACAAGATGGTGATGCCCACATCCGTCATTGCTTCCCACGCCAACGAGGAAGCCACCCGGGATGGCAAGGTATTGGCGGGCACCCGCACCGAGGCCTTCATGAAGGCCGCCCAGGTTCCGGTGCACGTGCCGCTCAGTGGCCGCACCATGGCGTTTGACGCCTCCGGTGCCTGCATCGAGGGCTGCCAGTAATGGCGCGCCAGGCTCTGTCGGACAGGTGAGTGGGATAAGGGGGGCGTAGCCTGCATGCGGCGGTGGTGGACAGCGCCGACGATCTGCCGCGCTGACGTCTTGCCCGGTCCGGCCCTTGAATATGGCCGGATCGGGTCCACCATTGTTTTAGGGCGTGCCCTGCGCGCCTCAGGAAAGCTTCCCCAGCAGTTCTTTCCGGAGCGTTTGCAAACCCCTGTTTGCTGAACTCACCGATTCGAATGCGGAGGGATGTCGATGGCACGGAGCTCCAGCAATCCGTCACCGAACCCGAACAAACGCCAGGGCGGCCGCCCGGTCTATCTTGTCGACGGCGCCCGCACCCCCTTCCTGAAGGCCCGGGGGCGGCCCGGCCCCTTTACCCCCGTTGATCTGGCCGTACAGTGCGGCAGGCCGCTGCTGTTGCGCCAGCCGATACCTGCCGACGGCTTCGACCAGGTGATTCTGGGCTGTGTCAATGTCATTCCTGCCGAAATGAACCCGGCACGGATCGCTGCCTTGCGCTTGGGTATGGGTGAGCAGATGCCGGCATTCACCGTCCAGATCAACTGCGGCTCGGGTATGCAGTCGCTGGATACCGCCTACAAGTACATCCGTGAGGGTGACAGCGACCTGATCCTGGCCGGCGGCACCGATGCCCTCAGCCATGCTCCGATGGTGCTCCAGGATGGCGCGGTGGACTGGCTGGCCAACCTCAACGCCGCCAGCTCGCCGCAGGATTATGCCCGCCAGCTGGCCAATTTCAGCCCCGGCAGCTTCAAGCCCGAGGTCAGTCTGGCCAAGGGCCTGACCGACCCCATCGTGGGCCTGAGCATGGGCCAGACCGCCGAGGTCCTGGCCCAGCAGTTCAACATTAGCCGGCGCCAGGCGGACGAATACGCGGTCAGCAGCCACCAGCGCCTGGCCAAGGCCCAGGACGAGGGCTGGCTGGACGGCGAAGTGGTGCCCGCCATTTCCGCCGACGGCCAGCTGTTCGACCGGGACGACGGCGTCCGGCCGGACACCAGTGTGGACGCCCTGGGTCAGCTCAAGCCGGCCTTCGAGCCACCCTACGGCCAGGTCACGCCGGGCAACAGTTCCCAAGTCACCGACGGCGCGTCCTGGATGATTCTGGCCTCGGAAGAGGCGGTGAAGAAGTACGGTCTGGAACCCAAGGCGGTGATCCTGGACAGCGAATGGTCGGCGCTGGATCCAAAGATCATGGGGCTGGGCCCGGTGCTCAGCT
>NZ_JAWVZL010000198.1:0-2059 GCF_033722195.1 Marinobacter sp. | reverse complement strand
CCGACAACGACGGCGTGGTGGACAGCCGCGACCAGTGCCCGGATACCCCGGCTGGCGCCATGGTCAACAGCCGTGGCTGTGAAGTGGACAGCGACAACGACGGCGTGGTCAACAGCATTGACCAGTGCCCCAACACCGCGGCTGGCGCCAAGGTCGACAGCACTGGCTGTGAGGGCGTGACCGAAACCGTCGAAACCATTGAACTGTCGGTGAAGTTCCCCACCAACAGCTCAGTGATCGGTGACCGTTTCGACAACGAAATCCGCCGGGTGGCGGACTTCATGAAGGAATACCCGGAAACCACCGTGGAAATTGCCGGTCATACCGACAGCCGCGGCGCCGCCGACTACAACCAGTTCCTGTCCCAGCGCCGCGCCGAGGCTGTGGCCAACCGTCTCACCGGCCCCCTGGGCATCGATGCGGACCGCGTCAGCGCGGTGGGTTATGGTGAAAGCCAGCCGGTGGCCAGCAACGAGACCGAAGCCGGTCGCGCCGAGAACCGTCGCGTCGAGGCCCGGATCCAGGTCCGTCGCTGATTGGTGCTGACAACAGCCCTGCTGTAAAAGGCGCCTGCGGGCGCCTTTTTTGTGGCCGGCAACGGCGGTGTGTTCGTATCCACCCGTTTGAGGAGACCGATCCATGCTGCGATGGCCCCTGTTTTGCCTGCTGATGATCCTGGTGGCGGCCCCGGCCGGCGCTGTCTACCGCTGCCAGGACGCCAACGGCGTCACCTTCTCGGACCAGCCCTGCGCCCCCGACGCCGAGCGCATCGAAGTGCCGGACAACCGCATCGGGGGCGACTTCGGCAGCAACCTGCCACCGCCACAACCGCAGCAGCCGGACGCAGAAGACAGCGAGGACTCTGGCGCCCAGAGCGCCAGCAGCGCCTGCCGCTTTATCAACTCCACCGATCTGCGCCGCTACCTGATCCGGGACCAGGTGGTCAAAGGCATGACCCGGGAGAACGTCCTGGAAGCCTTCGGCCAGCCTACGGAAACCTACCCGGTACCCCAGCAGACCTGGGTCTACGAGACCGATTACAACGGCAAGCTCTATGAGCTCACCTACGTCTACTTCCGTGATGGCTGCGTCGAGCGGGTGGAATACCGCAAGCCCTGAACTACCCTGAACTGTCCGGACCTGAGCCACAACTGACCCATCCGGGACTTGCGCCGGAGGTGGTATTGGCGCTGTAATGCGAGTAAAGCAGTTGCTTTACTACCACGGCGAATCATCGTCCGCCAACCCGCTCGCCAACTTCAAAGACGAGGCCACCATGGCAAAGCAGCACTTCGACGCACTGATTGTGGGCGCCGGCCTGTCCGGCATCGGTGCCGGCTACCACCTCAAGACCCAGTGCCCCGACAAGACTTTCGCCATCCTCGAGGGCCGGAAGGCCATGGGCGGCACCTGGGACCTGTTCCGCTATCCCGGCATCCGCTCGGATTCGGACATGTACACCCTGGGCTATTCGTTCCGGCCCTGGACCCGGGGCAAGGCCATCGCCGACGGCCCGGCCATCCTGGACTATGTCCGCACCACCGCAGAGCGCCACGGCATCGACCGCCTGGTCCACTACGACCGCTGGGCCACACGCTACAGCTGGGACAGCGAGAGCGCCACCTGGACTGTCGACACCCGCCGCTCCGACGGCCGCCAGGAAAGTTTCAGCTGCCATTTCCTGATCAACTGCAGTGGCTATTACCGCTACGATGAGGGCTACACGCCGGAATTCCCCGGCCGGGAAAACTTCCGGGGCCAGGTGGTTCATCCCCAGCACTGGCCGGAGGACCTGGATTACACCGGCAAGAAAGTGGTGGTGATCGGCAGTGGTGCCACCGCCGTTACCCTGGTGCCGTCCATGGCGGAAAAGGCCGGCCACGTGACCATGCTGCAGCGCTCACCCACCTACATCATGTCGCTGCCGGACGTGGACGCCATTGCCAGCGCCCTGCAGCGACTGCTCCCCAGCCGCTGGGCCTACGCCATCACCCGCTGGAAGAATGTTTCCATGCAGACCCTGTTCTACCAGGCCTGCCGGCGCTTCCCGGCCACCATG
>NZ_JAWVZL010000197.1:0-2090 GCF_033722195.1 Marinobacter sp. | reverse complement strand
GTGTTTGCCATCCTGATCGGCGCCACCGCCTTCTCCATGGTGTTCAGTTACACCGGCGGCGACTACCTGCTGGAGGAGTGGATGCTGGAACTGCCCGGCGAGAAGTGGGGCTTTTTGATCCTGTCCATGCTGGTGATCCTGCTGCTGGGCTTCTTCATCGACTTCGTGGAGATTTCCTTCATCGTGGTGCCGATCCTGGCGCCGGTGGCGGAAGCCCTGGGCCTCAACATGCTGTGGTTCGCCATCCTGATTGCCATGAACCTGCAGACCAGCTTCCTGACTCCGCCGTTCGGATTCAGCCTGTTCTACCTCAAGGGGGTCTCGCCCCCGAGTGTCAAAACCACCGATATCTACAAAGGGGTCATCCCCTTTATCGGCCTGCAGGCGCTGGTGTTGATTCTGCTCTTCATCTTCCCGGAGTGGTTCGGGATGAGCGCCACCAGCGGCTACGGCGGTTACTGATCCCAAGCCCATCTGTCCACCATGGCCCCCGCTTTGACGCTGGGGCCATGGGTCTTCAATCGGCCTGTTCGCGGTCGGTATCGAGCGCCGTGAACTCGTTGATGAGCAAATCGCTGTCGTATCGAGCCGCCGATCCCCACACGACCGAAGCGCGGCTGTCTTCTTTCAACCTCAACAGCACACCGATGCCCGCACGTTGACGCTCCCCCAACACTTCCGGCAGTTCCCACTCGCCGGTGTAATGGTTATAGCGACTGGCCAGGACCCGCGTTGTGCCTGGCGCCTGCCCTTGAGGCGCCACAACTTCGGACCAGGCGACCAGGCTGTGACCAACCGCGTCCATTGCCACAGCGAGCTGCCCCTTGCGGGCCGCACTCTCGCTAATGACCATTGCCGAACTCCAACGCCGCGTGTCCGGATCAAATCGGCGGCCAACCAATGCACCCTCGATGGCGTTGGCCTCCGGCAATGCCGGCCAAACCGCGATCAGTTCACCCTGCTCATTACCTGCCAATTGACCCTCATTCGCATAATCCGGGCTCACACCCAACGTCACCGGCCCTGACAGCCACTGGTTTTCAGCAGCCAGGTAATGGGCAACCTGATGCCGGGAAAGCACCTCCTCGCCGGTTTCCTGCCGACGCCACATCAAGGCCACGTTGCCCACCTCATCCATGGTCAGTGAGTACCCGTTGTAGGCTCCCCGATCATGTACGAGACTTGCCGCAGGCTGCCAATCCCCGCCTTCTCCATCAGGGACAAATTGTCTGGCACTCAGGCGGGTGGCGGTCGGCTCTGCCTCCTGCCAGATTACCACGACCTTCCCCAGTTCATTCGCGGTCAGGGTATGGGTCCAGTGGTCGGCCACTCGACTGCTCAGTTCCTCAGCAGGCTGCCATCCGTCCTGAGGAAGGTAGCGTTGGACCAAAAGATGGGAATCAGACTCCCCGGGCTCCATGCCCAGATACAGCAAAGTGGCCTGACCGCCGCCCCCGATCACCAGGCGTGGTGCAAATCCGTGCTCTAGCGCGGCATTAACCACTTCAGGCTCAGACCAGCGGTCCCCCTGAACCGAATAGCGACGGGCAAACAATTCCTGACGGCCGGTTGAGACATTGCTGGCAGACCAAGCCAGCACGGCATCGCCAGATGCGCTCACTGCGGGGCTGGCCCGAAAATCCGGCAACCTCAGGTCTTCTGCCAGTATCGTGGCAGAACCCCACTGCCCGCGGTCAAAGTCATAGAGACGGGCATAGAGATTCAGCACATCGTCGTCGGCCTGGAGCCAGGTAACAAGGGCGTCGCCATCCTTGTTGCTGGCCATTTCCCAACGCACCACCCGGCCGCCATTCTCGCTAACCGGCACCGGCGCAGTCGGTACCAGCCCTGCCCCTGCTTTTGGGGAGCTCGACCACAACGCCTTAAACCCGGTTCCTTCCGGCACTTCGCTCCAGATCACCAGATCGGATCCTGAGGGCGCATCCACCTGACGAAACTGTTGAACCCGGCTACCAACGCTCTGCCGCAAGGTGTGAGCCTCTCGCCATTGACCATCCGCTGTTGTGAACCGCCAGCGATAGTCCTTGCCCAGCAGGTTACCGTCTATGTCACTGATATCACTGGAAAGG
>NZ_JAWVZL010000196.1:0-2092 GCF_033722195.1 Marinobacter sp. | reverse complement strand
GGTCTCGCAGGCATGCTCACGCCGGTCGCCGGGGTAGTCGTGACAGACAAACATCCGGGTCTCCTCCGGCAGCGCCAGTAGTTTGCGGATGGAGCGGTACAGCCTGCCGGCGTCGCCGCCGGGGAAGTCACAGCGCGCGGTGCCGCAATCCGGCAGGAACAGGGTGTCCCCCACGAACAGGGCGTCACCGATCAGCCAGGCCATGTCCGCGGGCGTGTGGCCGGGGGCATGGATCACCCGGCCCGGCAGCTCGCCGACGGTAAAGCGCTCGCCATCGCGGAACAGGTGGTCGAACTGGCTGCCGTCACAGAGGAACGCCTTCTCCAGGTTGAAAACCTCCCGGAAAATGGTCTGCACCTCTCGAATGTGCTCGCCAATGCCGATCCGGCCGCCCACTTCATCCCGCACGTAGGGCGCGGCGGAGAGATGGTCGGCGTGGGCGTGGGTGTCCAGCACCCAGTCCACCGTCAGGTCCCGGGCCCGGACAAAATCCACCAGGCGCCGGGCGCCCTCGGTGCTGGTGCGGCCTGCCTTGGGGTCGAAATCCAGCACTGGGTCGATCACGGCGGCGTGACCACCGGCATGGTCGTAGACCACGTAACTCCAGGTTTCGGTCACGGGGTCGAGGAAAGCTTCTACGTGTGCGCGCATGACGGATCTCCCGTAGTCAGGGCGGCTGTCAATACACTATACTTCGCGATATATTATATGGCAATATAGTGTTCCCTGAATCTGGAGACCGCAGCCGATGCCCGATACCGCCCACCTGAGTGTGGCCCAAATGCGAGAAAACGCCGCCGACGCCACCGCGGTGCTGCGGGTGCTGGCCCACGAGGACCGGCTGCTGCTGCTCTGCCAGCTCAGCCAGGCCGAGCTCTGTGTCAGCGAGCTGGAAGCGCAGCTTGGCATTCACCAGCCCACCCTCTCGCAACAGCTGGGGGTGCTGCGCCGGGAGGGCCTGGTGGCCACGCGCCGCGAGGGCAAGCATGTCTACTACCGCATCGCCGACGAGCGCGTGCTTGCGATTCTGCAGCGGCTCTATGAACTCTACTGCCAGCCACCGGGAGACCCGACATGACCATAGACTGGAATGCCTTCACACCCGCGTCCGCCCTCGCAGGCGGCGTTCTGATCGGTTTGGCCGCAGTGGCCTTCCTCCTGCTCAATGGCCGCATTGCCGGCATCTCCGGCATCGTGGGTGGCCTGCTCAGGCCGCAAGCCGGCGATACGGGCTGGCGCCTGGCGTTTATCGCCGGCATGGTGCTGGCGCCCTTGGTCTGGACCGCCGCCGCCGCGCCACCGGAGCTGACCATTGCCGCCGACTACCCGACCCTGATCCTTGCCGGGCTGATGGTGGGCCTGAACACCCGTTATGGCAGCGGCTGTACCAGCGGCCACGGGGTCTGCGGCCTGTCGCGTCTGTCGCCGCGCTCACTGGTGGCCACCCTGTGCTTCATGGCCACGGGCTTTGCCACCGTTTTTGTCATCCGTCACCTGCTGGGGAACTGACATGAACCGACACCTGTTGTCCGCCCTGATCACCGGCCTGGTTTTTGGGCTGGGTCTGCTGGTCTCCGGCCTGGCCAACCCGGCCAAGGTGC
The DNA here is from genome assembly GCF_033722195.1 of Marinobacter sp. GTDB lineage: Bacteria > Pseudomonadota > Gammaproteobacteria > Pseudomonadales > Oleiphilaceae > Marinobacter. Next base: position 491 of record NZ_JAWVZL010000196.1, on the reverse strand, counting down.
TGGCGTTTCTCGATCTGGCCGGCGCCTGGGATCCGTCCCTGGCGCTGGTGATGGCCGCCGCCGTGGCGGTGGGCCTGGTGGGCTTCCGGCAGGCGCGGCGCCGCAACCAGAGCCTGCTGGGAGGCCCCATGCGCCTGCCCACGGCCAATCAGCTGGACCGCCGCCTGGTACTGGGAGCGCTGGGTTTTGGTGTAGGCTGGGGCCTGGCGGGCTTCTGCCCCGGCCCCGCCCTGGTGGCGCTGGGCGCCGGCGAACTCAAGGCGCTGGTGTTTGTGGCAGCCATGCTGGCGGGCATGGCGCTGTTCGAGTTACTGGAGAAGCGCCGGGCCGCCTGACCCGCCAGCGCAGTGAGACCGCGCGGGCCGTGTCGCGGCTCAGGTCCTGGCTCTGACCCGCGCCTTGCCGGTGCTGGAATAGACGCTCAGGCCGGTAACGGTGATCAGGATCAGCACCATCCCCAGCAACTGCACGGCCATCAGCCGATCATCCAG
>NZ_JAWVZL010000195.1:0-2177 GCF_033722195.1 Marinobacter sp. | reverse complement strand
CCCAGGTCGATCAGCTTGCAGCGTTCGCTGCAGAAGGGCCGGTATTCGTTTTTCGGTTCCCATTCCACGGGTTTGCTGCAGGTGGGGCATTTCACAATCATACGCTGGTCTTCTCACAGAACTGTTCCAGAACGGCCCGCAACATCTCCAGGTTGACGGGTTTGGCGACGAAAGCGTCCATGCCGGCCCGGCGGCATTTCTCCTCGTCCTTCTCCATGGCGCTGGCGGTCAGCGCGACCACGGGCACCGGACGTTGACCGCCAGCAGCTTCCCAGGCCCGCAACCGTCGGGTGGCTTCGAAGCCGTCCACGCGGGGCATCTGGCAATCCATCAGGATGATATCAAATCCGTGCAGTTGCCAAAGACTGGCGGCGGCTTCGCCGTCGTTGGCGGTCATCACGTCACAGCCGAGCTTTTCCAACAGCCGGCGGGTGAGAGTGCGGTTGACCGGGTTGTCTTCCACCAGCAGCACCCGCATGCGGCCGCAGCGCAGGGAGGGTACCGGCTTCTGGTCCTCCACCGGCTGCAGCGAGAAGCGGGTGAGGAAGCTGCGCTCGTTGCGCTGGGCGTTGGCAAAGAGCTGGTGCAGGATCGGCATCAGGCAGGATTCCCGCAGGGATTTGCTCAGGAATGCGTCGGCACCGGCGCGGCGGAAATGCTCGGCGTCGCCACGCTGTGGGTTTGAGGACAGGATCAGCACCCGGGTGTGTTGCCAGTCGCTGTTGTCCCGGATCTGCTGGCACAGCAGATCGCTGTCCATATCCGGCACAAAGCCGTCGAGGATGACCGCATCGTAGGGCTCGTCGGTGTCGGCGGCCTGGCGCAGCATGGTGAGGGCCTCGCCGGCGGAGCGCACGGCGTCGATGTCCACCTCGTAGCGGGACAGCATTTCCAGGGTGATCTTGCGGGACAGCTCGTAGGAATCCACCACCAGGATACGCTTACCGCGGATCAGCCGGGTGTCGTGGCGAAGCCTGGGAGTGCCCTCCGGCGCCACCGGCAAACTCAGGTCCACCCAGAAAGTGGTACCGGCCCCCGGCCGGCTCTGGACGTCCAGTTTGCCGTTCATCAGCTGGACCAGTTGCCGGCAGATGGTCAGGCCCAGGCCGGCGCCGGGCAGCTGGCGCTGGAAACGGTGGCCGAACTGGACATAGGGTTCGCACACCAGCGGCAGGTCTTCCGGGTTGATGCCCACGCCGGTGTCCTCCACCGACAGTCGCAGCTGCACCAGACTGCCCCCCCGGCCGGTGACCTCGATGCTCACCAGCACGTGGCCGGAATCGGTGAACTTGATGGCGTTGGCGGTCAGGTTCAGGAGGATCTGCCGTATCCGCACCGGATCGCCCCGCAGTGCCAGCGGCAGGTTCTCGTCCACCCGCAGTTCCAGCGCCAGGCCTTTTTCCCGGGCCCGGGGGCCCAGCATGGTCACCAGGTCGTTGAGGGTTTCCCGGGGGTCGAAGGGAATGTGGTCCAGCACCAGCTTGCCGGCTTCCATGCTGGAGATGTCCAGCAGATCGTTGATGATGGCGGACAGGTTCTCCGCGGCGCCCACCAGAGTACGGACATAGTCCCGCTGCTCCTGATCCAGGCGGGTGTCGTCCAGCAGGCTGGCGTAGCCCAGCACCGACTGCAGCGGTGTCCGCAGCTCATGGCTGACGTTGGCCAGGAACAGGTTCTTGGCGTGGTTCGCCCGCACCGCTTCGTCCCGCTCGCCGCGGGACTGCAGACTGGTCTGGCGCAGGTCGCGGGCTTCCTCAAGCAGGCGCAGGCGCATGGTATTGAGCGCCTGTTCCATCTCACTGAGCTCATCCGGGGTCCGGGGCGGCTTGCGGCGCAGTTTCAGGGGTTCGATCAGGGCGTCCAGGTTGAGGCGGATGGTGTAGTCCGCCATGGTCTCGAGGTGCCGGGTGAGGGTGAAGCGTACGATCAGCAGCAGCCCTAGGGTACCCAGCAGGACGATAAACGACTGCAGCAGCAGTGTGGTCAGGGCCCGGTCCACCAGCTCGCCGGAGACCTGCGACAGGGACGAGGTCAGGGTCAGGGTGCCCAGGGGCTGGGGCAGATTGAGCCGGGTACTCTCCAGGCGTAGCGGAAAGGACTGGCTCAGTACGTCGCCGGAGGGATAGGTGCCGGCGCTGAAGGCTTCCCCGCCCGGAGTGGTCAGTTGAGCGTGCTGG
>NZ_JAWVZL010000194.1:0-2299 GCF_033722195.1 Marinobacter sp. | reverse complement strand
CAAGACCGAGGCTTTCTACCAGGCGGCGTTACCCTACGGCGAATCCGCGGCCCGTGCTCTGGTGGAGTACCACGTCAACAACGGCGGTATTTCCCGGTATGCCAAGTTTGAGCGTTTCCTGACGACCATTCTTGGTCAGGCGACCCCCAACCCGTCGGAACTGGAGGCGTTGCTGGCTCGTTACGCCCGTCTTGTGAAGGAAGGGCTGGCCGGCTGTGAGGTGGCTGAGGGCCTGACCGAGCTGCGCGAGCTCATGGCGGACAGCACCTGGCTGGTGGTGTCCGGCGGCGACCAGGCCGAATTGCGAACCCTGTTCCGGGATCGTGGGCTGGACGGGCTGTTTGATGGCGGCATCTTTGGCAGCCCCGATACCAAGGACGAGATCCTGGCCCGTGAGCTGGACTCCGGTCGAATCCGGCAGCCAGCGGTGTTTCTCGGTGACAGTCAATACGACTTCGAGGCGGCCCAGCGGGCCGGCCTGGACTTTTTCTTCCTCAGTGCGTGGAGCGAATCGGCCTACCACTTTAACGGTGCCGACCGGAAACTGGCGGCGATCCGCGACCTGGTGAGTGAAGGGCGAGAGCCAGCCTCCTAAGGCGGCGTAGGCCTCTGACGGAGGTCGGCCAGCCCGGCCAGGCCGTCTACATGCACGACACCCAGCTGCGCGGGGATGAACGCGAATCCCGCAGCCAGGGCCATCGCCAGCCGATGATGGCCCTTGCGTCCGAAATACGGCGCTCCGTCTGGGCCGATGTGCACCAGGGTGCCGCCTTCCTCGCGAAAGTTTCCCTTGATCAGAGCCTCTCTTGGACTGAGTCCGCCGGCGGCCACCACCGTCTGGTAGAGCCGGTCCAGGTGCTGATAGCGCTGTTTAATGTCGTCCAGGGTGCGCATCCGGTCGACCTTGCCGTGTTCACGGATGCTGGCCATCATCTGGTCGTAGATGCCGGTTTGTTCCCAGCTAACCCCGTCCCGCCAATGCTGGATACAGGCCCGGATGGTCTGTAACCCCTCGATGGGCACCACCTTGTCTGCCGGCCAGCTGTGAATGATGCGCGCGCTTTGCTTGGAGTTCCCGGCCTTGACGGCGTACTGCAGTTGCTCCAGCGGAACCCACAGCCGCTCGGCGAATCGCGGTGCCTCGTTGCCATACTGACGGCAATTGGCACCGTCGATTCGGCGCGCCCGGAGGCGACTGTTCCAGTTACGCCGCCATTGCTGGAGGCGGCCTTTCTCGGTAATGCTCATTCCGCTTCATATCCGTCTGCTTCAATCTGGCGCCTAACCTCTCCTGGCGAGTCGATACCGGTCACCTGACCGACTCTGTGCCCGGGCTGCTCTCAAGAAAGGCGGCCACCACCACATCGCTGCGGAAGGGCGCCAGCCAGTCGGGCTTGACCTCAATGGGAAGCTGGGCGAGCACCCGGCTCAGTCCGTCGGCCAGGCCGTCCGCCGTGCGTGGGGTCAGGAAGGCTTCCAGGTCGCCGCGGAAGACATCGCGCACGCCGCCCCGGCTGTCCACCGACAGGATCGGCGTGCCACAGGCCAGGGCCTCCGTCAGCACGATGCCCAGGCCTTCGTACTCCGAGGCCAGGACAAACAGGTCCGCCTGCTTCATCCAGGGATAGGGATTGCTGCGCAGGCCGGCGAAGATCACCCGCTCGCTGAGCCCCAGCGCTGCAACCTTGGCCTCCAGGCTGGCGCGCAGGGGGCCGTCGCCGACGATGACCAGCTTCTGGGAGGGCTGGGCCTTGGCGTAGGCCTCCAGCAGCAGTTCGTGCCCTTTTTGAGGCACCAGGCGGGCCACGTTGAGCAGGTAGGGCGTATCGGGAATGTCCGGATCGTTTTCCCCGGCGAGTTTGCGAATCTGATCGATCGGGCAGGGGTTGGTGATCACCCGCAGACTGGCCGGTTCGATCCCGCCCTGGGCAAAGGCTGCCTGCGCGGATTCCTGTACGCCGGAGGAGACGCAGACCAGGTGACGGTTGTGGAACACCAGTTTCCACTCCAGCTTTTTCTGCCACAGGGGACGGTCGTAGTGGATGACGTTCTCGAGCACATACCTATTGCGCCCATCCCGGAACGACCAGAAGTACTTGAAGGTGCCCAGGCCGCGAAAAATGATGCGGTCGAAGCGGCCATGCTGTTGTTCCAGTCGCTGGATCCGCCGTTTCAGCAACCAGCCGTTGAGCCAGCCCACCCACATAAAATGGGACTTCGGCAGGATCACGCCCAGCAACAGCCGGGACAGCAGGAACACCGGAATGCCGATCACCGATTTCAGCAGGGCCCGCAGTTG
>NZ_JAWVZL010000193.1:0-2359 GCF_033722195.1 Marinobacter sp. | reverse complement strand
GGCCAGCAATTCGTCGGTGTAGCCCAGGATACCCTTGAGCGGGCCTTTGCTGGCCGCCTGCTTCAAGAGGGCATTGACGGCCGCCACCGAGGTGGCCTCCCGGACCTTTACCGTCATGTCGATGGCGGACACGTTCATGGTGGGCACCCGCATGGCCACCGAGCTGAAGCGTCCTTCCATGGCCGGCAACAACCGCTCGATGCCCCGGGCCAGGCCCGTCTCCACCGGTACGATGTTCTGCAGCGCACTGCGGGTGCGGCGCAGGTCCTGGTGGTGGTAGGCGTCGATAACCGGCTGGTCGTTCATGGCAGCATGGATGGTGGTGGTATTGCCGTATTCAATGCCCAATGCCTCATCCAGCACCTGGATCACCGGAATGATGCAGTTGGTGGTGCAGGAGGCACTGGAGACGATGCGGTCGTCCGCCCGCAGGTCCTGTTCGTTGATACCGAACACCACGGTGCGGTCCACATCCGACTCCGCCGGCTGGGAGAACAGCAGCCGCTTCGCACCGGCGCCGAGATGGACCTCGGCCCTGCCCCGGTCCGAAAAGGAGCCGGAGCACTCCAGCACCAGGTCCACACTCAGCAGACCCCAGGGCAGATGGGAGGGGTCCGCCTGACTCACTACCTCGATGCGGTCGCCGTTCACCAGCAGGACGTCGTCCTCCACCCGGACCTCACCCTGGAAGCGGCCATGGGTGGAGTCGTACTTGGTCAGGTGGGCAATGGTTTCCAGGTCCGACAGCTCATTGATGGCCACCACCTGGAAGTCGTCCCGGTAGCCGTTCTCATAGAGCGCCCTCAGCACGCACTGGCCGATGCGGCCATAGCCATTGATGGCGATGCGGAAAGGGGCGCGGCGAGAGGTCATCAATTATCCAGCAGGTCCTGGGCCACGGCGACAATGTTCTCAACCGTGAAGCCGAATTCCTTGAACAGCTCGCCGGCCGGGGCCGATTCTCCGAAGCTGGTCATGCCCACTACGCGGCCGTCCAGGCCCACGTACTTGTACCAGTAGTCCTCGATGCCCGCCTCGACGGCGATGCGGTTGGTGACGTCCAGCGGCAGCACCTGCTGCTTGTACTTGGCGCTCTGGGCCTCAAACACGTCGGTGGAGGGCATGGACACCACGCGGACCTTGCGGCCCTGCTCCCGCAGTACGCCGGCGGCGTCCTGGGCCAGGGCCACTTCGGAGCCGGTGGCGATCAGGATCAGGTCCGGGGTGCCGTCGCTGTCGGACAGCACATAGGCGCCGCGGGCCACGTCCGCCAGCTGCTCGTCGTCACGGTCCTGGTGCGGCAGACCCTGGCGCGAGAACACCAGCGCCGAGGGGCCGTCCTTGCGCTCCAGCGCGGCCTTCCAGGCTACCGCGGACTCCACCGCGTCGGCCGGACGCCAGACACTCATGTTGGGGGTGGTGCGCAGGCTGGCCAGCTGTTCCACCGGCTGGTGGGTGGGGCCGTCCTCGCCCAGGCCGATGGAGTCGTGGGTAAACACCATGATGGCGCGCTGCTTCATCAGCGCCGCCATGCGTACGGCGTTGCGGCAGTATTCCATGAAGATCAGGAAGGTAGCGCCGTAGGGCACGAAGCCCCCGTGCAGAGCGATGCCGTTCATGATGGCGGCCATGCCGAATTCCCGCACGCCGTAATAGATGTAGTTGCCGCTGGCATCCTCACGGGTGACGCCCTTGCTGCCGCTCCAGATGGTGAGGTTGGAGCCGGCCAGGTCGGCGGAGCCGCCCAGCAGTTCCGGCAGCAGCGGGCCATAGGCGTTCAGGGTGTTCTGGGAGGCCTTGCGGCTGGCAATGGTCTCGCCCTTGTCCTGGCAGGCGCGGATGTAATCCTGGGCCTTGGCGGCGAAATCCGCCGGCAGGTCCCCGGCCATGCGGCGGCGGAATTCGGCGGCCAGCTCGGGCTCGGCCTTCTCGTAGGCGGCGAAGGCGTCCTGCCAGTTGTTCTCGGCGGCCATACCCTTTTCACGGGCGTCCCAGGCGGCGTAGATGTCTTGCGGTACTTCGAAGGGGCCGTGATTCCAGCCCAGGTTCTCCCGCGCCAGGGCGATTTCGTCCTCACCCAGGGGCGCGCCGTGGCAGCTCTCGGTGCCCTGCTTGTTGGGGGCGCCGAAGCCGATCACGGTTTTGCAGCAGATGATGGTGGGCTGCTCGGTGTTGGCACGGGCGGCCTCGATGGCGGCACGGACCGCGTCCGGATCGTGACCGTCCACCGCCGGGATCACCTGCCAGCCGTAGGACTCGAAGCGCTTGGGGGTATCATCTGTGAACCAGCCTTCCACCTCGCCGTCGATGGAGATGCCGTTGTCGTCATAGAAGAAGATCAGCTTGCCCAGACCCAGGG
>NZ_JAWVZL010000192.1:0-2418 GCF_033722195.1 Marinobacter sp. | reverse complement strand
TGCAATGCTTCTGCTCATGGAACGGACTCGCCCTGCGGTTGGTTAGTGGATGGAGGGATCCTTGTCACCCTGCTGGTGCTCCTGGCGCTCCTGTTCACGCATTTTCTCCAGCCGCTGCTGGATGGCACCGAACACGCTCTGCTTGGGATAGCGACCATTGTCATCGGCCTTGCCCGCAGGCGTGCCCAGCAGCAGGGTGATGGCTTCCTCAGCACTGCTGACACTGTAAACCGCAAAGCGGCCCTCTCGAACAGCCTGGACCACCTCGCTGTCCAGCATCAGGTTCTGGACGTTGGTGGCCGGCAGGATGACACCCTGGCTGCCGGTGATGCCGGTCAGCCGGCAAGTCTGATAGAAACCTTCTACCTTCTCATTGGCACCGCCGATGGGCTGCACCTCGCCGAACTGGTTCACCGAGCCGGTAATGGCCAGGTCCTGGCGCACAGGAATGCCGGACAGGGTGGACACCAGCGCACAGAGCTCCGCCAGCGAAGCGCTGTCGCCGTCCACCTCACCGTAGTTCTGTTCAAAGGTAAGGCTGGCGGACAGGTGCATGGGCTCGGTCACCGCGAAATGGGAGGCCAGCCAGGAGGTGAGAATCATCACCCCCTTGGAGTGGATATTACCCCCCAGCTTCACGTCCCGCTCGATATCGATGACGTCGCCGTCGCCGTAATAGCAGGTGGCGGTGATGCGGTTCGACAGGCCGAACTCGAAGCCGCCGGTGGACAGCACCGACAGTGCGTTCACCTGCCCCACCCGGGTGCCGGTGGTGGTCACCAGGGTGGTGCCGTCGCGGATGGCGTCGTAGAACTGGTCGCGGATGCGGCTGCTACGGTAGCGGGCGCTTTCCAGGGCCTGCTCCACATGGGTCGCCCGGATCATGGTGGAGTTGGCCTGGCGGGCCCAGTAGTCGGATTCCCGCAGCAGGTTGGCAATGTCGGCGGCATGCAGCGACAACCGGTCCTGGTGTTCGGCCATGCGGGCACTGTGCTCGATCACCCGGGCCACCGCCTTCTGGTCACAGTGCAGCAGCTTTTTCTCTTTCACCAGGCTGGCGATGAACTTGGCGTAGAGCAGCTGGCTTTCGGCGGTGCGCATCATTTCGTTCTCGAAATCCGCGGTCACCCGGAACAGCTCGGCGAACTCGGGATCGTACTCCTGCAGCAGCATCCAGGTTTCCCGGTCACCGAAGAGCACGATCTTCACGTCCAACGGTACCGCTTCCGGCTCCAGGGAGATGGTGCCGGACAGGGTCAGCTCCCGCTCCAGGGAGTTGATGGTCAGGGAGCGGGAGCGCAGGGCGCGTTTGAGGCCGTCCCAGACGAAGGGCTGCTCCAGCACCTTGATGGCGTCCATCAGCAGGTAACCGCCATTGGCCTTGTGCAGACTGCCGGGCCGGATCAGGGAGAAATCGGTGAACACCGTGCCCTTGAAGGTGACGTTCTCCACGTAACCGAACAGGTTGTGGTAGGTGGGGTTGTCTTCCACCACCATCGGCACCTCGGTGTCCTTGTGGTGCACCAGCAGGTTGACCAGGTAGCGGCGGGGCATCTTGCGATCCAGCGAGGCGTAGGCAATGGCGGCCTGCTCCTCGTTGTCCTCCAGGAAGATGTCCAGGCTCTCCACCAGATCCTTGCGGACCGCCTGCAGGTAGGCCACCACATCGGGCTCATCCGTGTAGCGGGCCACCAGTTCGTCCAGCTGGTGGCCGGCGATGCCCTCCACGGTTTCCTCGTTGAGGGCCTGCTGGCGGTCGACGTATTCCTGCTCCCACTCCGCCAGTTTGCGCAGGGCCTGGCGCAGCTTCTTTTCCAGCTTGTTGATGGCGTCCTCGAAACGGGCCCGCTGCTCCTCGGTGAGTTTCTCGAAGGACTCCACCGTGTGGGGCTCGGCGCCGTTCATGGCCACCAGGCGGTAACCGCCCGGGGTGGTCACGGTAAGGCTGACTTTCTTGCGCTTGGCCTGGTTGGCCACCTTCTCCAGTTCGTCTTCCTGCTTCTTGCTGTATTCGTTCTTGAGCTGCTCGGCCCGCTCCAGGAAGCTGTCGCTGTCGAAGGTCTGGGGAATCACCTTCATCAGCCGGGTCATCAGCTTGTCCATGTCCTGCTTGAGCTGCTGGCCCTTGCCGGCGGGCAGTCTCAGCAGCTTGGGGACACGGGGCTCCTCGAAATTGGCGACATAGCACCAGTCGTGGCTCTTGTGGTCGGTGTCGGCGTGATGCTCCAGGTACCGCAGCATCATGGTACGCTTGCCCAGCCCGTTGCGACCCACCGCATAGACGTTGTAGCCACCGTGGGGCATGGCCAGGGCGAAGCGGACCGCCTCCTGGGCCCGGTTCTGGCCGACGATCTCCGCCAGCGGCTCCAGCTGGCGGGTGCTTTTGAACGGGAATTCCTTGAGTACGCAGGCTTTGTA
>NZ_JAWVZL010000191.1:0-2441 GCF_033722195.1 Marinobacter sp. | reverse complement strand
GTGCTTCTTGGGCGAGTCCACCATGATCAGGTGCTTGCCGGCTTCGATATCGTCGTGGAAGCTCTGGATCCGGTAGTTCTCCGCCTGGATACCACCGAAACCGGCGAGCCAGCCTGCGGCGACCACCAGGAATACCGCCAGCGCCACCCAGGCGGAGGTGGGAATGCCGAAATCGGACAGCAGCATCAGCGGCACCAGCAGGAGCGCGACAACGGCCAGCCCCACCATCATCCCCCGTTCCACATAGCGGACCAGGTCGGTACGGTCCAGCACATTGGCGGTGTGGAGGTTGTGCTGGTAGAGCCCTGCCTCGTTCTTGCTGACCACATGGAAGCGCCAGTCGGTGACACCTTCCTCGTGCAGATCCCGGGAGATGTCCTCTGCGCTGTCGATGCTGGAAACCAGGTAGAACAGCCGTCTCATCGCATACTCCTTTTTCGCTTCGAACCGTCGACCACGTGCCGGTCGCGACTAACCGGGGCCGGGTCAAAACCGGATTATTTCCAATTCATACCATTACTTACTCTAACCATATGGGCTACAGATCATTTTATGAGGGGGCTGTCAGACCGTCTTGCAATAACAGGATTTTTCTTACATCAAAAGGTAATAGCGTATGGCGGGTTTGACGCTGGAGGGACACCCGGAAGGGTCGAAAGCGGGGGCGGGAGTGCACTCTGGCCCTGCCGGCAGTCACCGGCGGGGCCAGAGCGGGGGTGTTACCAGGCCTTGTAGGGCAGGAATTTGCCGTTCATGGTGACCACCACCCGGTCGCCCTTGGGGTTCTCCTCCCGGGCCACGTGCATGCTGAAGTCGATGGCACTCATGATGCCGTCACCGAACTCCTCGTGGATCAACTCCTTGAGGGTGTCGCCGTAGACGCCGACGATCTCGTACAGGCGGTAGATCAGCGGGTCCTGCGGCACCGCCTGGTCCCAGCTCTTGTGGGGGCAGGCCTGCAGGGCGGTGGCCACCTCCCGGTCCAGACCCAGGGTCTCGCAGACGCTGAAGGCCTTGTCCTCCGGCATGCTGTTCATGCCCAGGCAGGCGGAGGTGGTCCACACCGGGGACATACCCACGGCCTTGGCCAGGGCCTCCCAGCTCACACCCTTGGTGGCCTTGGCTTCCAGGATCTTGGCGGTCATCAGTTCTTTGGTCATCATCGTTGTTTCCTCGCGGTTTTGGTTAGAGGTACTGCTGATCAGGCGTGGACAGCCCGGGCGGCGCGGGTCTGCTGCTCCAGCTCAGCCACCTGGGCCTCGGTCTGTTCAAGCCCGGTGGGGTCGACCTCCCGGGGCCGGCCATCCGTTCCGGGCATGGCGCCCTGGCTGCGGTTGACCAGGAAATCCACCAGGTAATTGCGGACCTGGTAGTAGGCCGGATCCTGGAAAATGGTGGCCCGCGCCCGGGGCCGCTCAATGTTGACCTTGACGCTTTCGGCGATACGGGCCTGGGGCCCGTTGGACATCAGAAAAATGCGGTCCGACAGCAGGATGGCCTCATCCACATCGTGGGTGATCATGAACACGGTCTGGTGGGTCTCCTCCCAGATCTTCACCAGCTCGTCCTGGATAACGCCACGGGTGAGCGCGTCCAGGGCACCGAAGGGCTCGTCCATCAGCAGCAGGTCGGGCTGGGTGGCGAACGCCCGGGCGATACTCACCCGCTGGCGCATGCCGCCGGACAGGGCCGCCGGCTTGCGGTTCATGGCCTGGTCCAGCCCCACCATGGAAAGATAATGGCGGCTGTGCTCGAGGATCCTGTCCTTGCTCCACTTCGACCAGCGCGCCCGGACGGCGAAGACAATGTTGGCCAACGCGGTCTTCCAGGGCAGCAGGCTGTAGTTCTGGAACACTACGCCCCGGTCCAGGCTGGGGCCCCGCACTTCCTTGCCGTTCATCACCACGTTGCCGTCGGAGGCCTCGTCCAGCCCCGCCAGTACGTTGAGAATGGTGGACTTGCCGCAGCCGGAGTGGCCGATGATGCAGACGAACTCGCCTTTCTGGAGGCTGAAGTGGATGTCCTCGAATACCGTCAGCTCGTCACCGTCGCCGTCCGGAAAACGCTTGGCCAGCTTGTCGACTTCAAGAAATGGCTTGCTCATGGCTTGACTCCTCCGGCCGGTGCCGGCCGGTTTTGCGAATGGGTGTACAGGTTCACGGTGCGCCCTACTCCTGGTACTCGGCCATGCGCTGGGCCCGGCCCAGGGCCATGTCCAGCAGCATGCCCACAACGCCGATCATCAGGATCGAGAAGATCACACTGGCCAGGTCGAGGTTGTTCCACTCGTTCCAGACGTAGTAGCCAATGCCGGTGCCACCCACGAGCATCTCGGCGGCCACGATCACCAGCCAGGCGATGCCGATGGAGATCCGCATGCCGGTAAGGATGGTGGGCGCCGCCGCCGGCAGGATCACCGTCAGGGCGGTGCGCAACTGGCT
>NZ_JAWVZL010000190.1:0-2581 GCF_033722195.1 Marinobacter sp. | reverse complement strand
CTGTCGCTGTCGTCGCCGTAGGCTTCCAGCTGCTTGCGGATCCAGCGCGGGATCTCGGCACCGCACATCTCCGAGAAGCGGGTCAGGTTGGAGAAGTTCACGATCGGCATGATGCCGGGCACCACCGGAATGGTGATGCCCATTTTTTCCAGCCGGTCGATGAAGTAGAAGTAGCTGTCCACATTGAAGAAGTACTGGGTGATGGCGCTGTTAGCGCCAGCCTCCACCTTGCGGGCGAAGTTCCTCAGGTCATCCTCGGCGGAGCGGGCCTGGGGATGGAACTCCGGGTAGGCCGCCACTTCGATGTTGAACGTATCGCCGCTGTGCTCCCGGATGAAGCTCACCAGCTCGTTGGCATAACGCAGCTCACCGGCCGCCCCCATGCCCGAGGGCATGTCGCCCCGCAGGGCGACGATGCGCTCGATACCATGCTCCCGGTACAGGTCCAGCAGCTCGGCAATGCTGTCACGGGTGGCTCCGATGCAGGACAGGTGGGGCGCCGTGGAAATGCCCTGCTTGTGCAGGCTGACCACGGTGTCCACCGTGCGGTCCCGGGTCGAGCCGCCGGCGCCGAAGGTGACCGAGAAGAAGTCCGGGTGCACCTCTGCCAGCTGGTCACGCACAACCTGCAGCTTGTCCTTGCCCTGGTCGGTCTTGGGGGGAAAGAACTCGAAGCTGAACCGGCGCTTGAACTGTTTCTGGGATTGCATGGTCTCTCGCTCTCGCTCAGTACTTGTAGGAGTCAGGCTTGTAGGGGCCTTCCACCGGTACGCCGATGTACTTGGCCTGCTCCGGGGTCAGCTTGGTGATCACGCCACCAAAACCTTCCACCATGGCGCGGGCCACTTCCTCGTCCAGCTGCTTGGGCAGGACCTGGACATAGACGCCTTTCTCGCGGGCCTCGGCCGGCAGGTCGGCGAACTTGCGCTCGAACAGGTGCATCTGGGCCAGTACCTGGTTGGCGAAGGAGCCGTCCATGATCCGTGACGGGTGACCGGTGGCGTTACCCAGGTTCACCAGGCGGCCTTCGGACAGCAGGATCAGGTAGTCGTTGGCGGACTTGTCGCGGTAGACCACGTGCACCTGCGGCTTGACCTCGTCCCACTCCCAGTGCTTGCGCATGTAGGCGGTGTCGATCTCGTTGTCGAAGTGACCGATGTTGCACACCACGGCGCCGGACTTCAGGGCCTTCAGCATGTTGGAGTCACAGACGTTGACGTTACCGGTGGTGGTCACCAGCAGGTCGGTGTTCTGCAGCAGCGCCTTGTTGATGCCAGCCTCGGTACCGGTGTTGACGCCATCGTTATAGGGCGACACCAGCTCGAAGCCGTCCATGCAGGCCTGCATGGCACAGATCGGGTCGGCCTCGGTGACCTTGACGATCATGCCTTCCTGGCGCAGGGAGGCAGCGGAGCCCTTGCCGACGTCACCGTAGCCGATCACCAGCGCCTTCTTGCCGGCCATCAGGTGGTCGGTGGCGCGCTTGATGGCGTCGTTGAGGCTGTGGCGACAACCGTATTTGTTGTCATTCTTGGCCTTGGTGACGGCATCGTTGACGTTGATGGCCGGCACTTTCAGGGTGCCCTCACGGAGCATTTCCTGCAGGCGGTGCACACCGGTGGTGGTCTCTTCGGTCACGCCGTGGCACTTGCTCAGCACTTCCGGGTACTTCTCGTGCAGCAGCGCGGTCAGGTCGCCGCCGTCGTCCAGGATCATGTTGGGCTCCCAGCCGGCCACGTCGGCACCGACGGTGCGCTCCAGGCACCAGTCGTATTCCTCGTCGGTCTCGCCTTTCCAGGCAAACACCGGGATACCGCGCTCGGCGATGGCGGCAGCGGCGTGGTCCTGGGTGGAGAAGATGTTGCAGGACGACCAGCGCACGTTGGCCCCCAGGTCCACCAGGGTCTCGATGAGCACGGCGGTCTGGATGGTCATGTGGATGCAGCCCATGATGTTGGCGCCCTTGAGGGGCTGGTCGCTCTTGTAGCGGTTACGCAGGGCCATCAGTGCCGGCATCTCGCTCTCGGCGATGGTGATTTCCTTGCGGCCGTAGGCGGCCAGACTGATATCCCGGACTTTGTAGTCGTCGAAGCCTTTCAGTTTTTCTGCTGGAGTACTCATGGTGTTGCTCCTCAGTGTTTTAATTTCTCTGCTACACGCGTTTGGTCGCATCTAGCCTCTTAATTCGGTGTTTAGCGGCGATTGGGAGGCTTTGCCCAGGACACGCTACAAGCACCCGCAAGCGGGTCCGGCCCGCAATCGCAGATTGCGGTCGTCCAGCTGTCGCATGAAGCTTCGCTTCATAAACGCTCGGCTGGACCCCTGTGCGCTTGTTTCGGGCCGTCCCTGGCCCTCAACAGTCCCGGTCAATGCTTCCCCAACCCCTCCTTCAATCTATTGGTTACAGCCGTCCTCATGCTCCTGGAGCGCTATCAAAGAACGGTGGCCTTCCCGCCTATTCGGCATTTTGAGAGGCCAGCACGCTTTCAGCTCAGCGGTGGGGGGGTAGGGCGTGTGGGGACTGTAGTGGGCCCTGGACGGCCCCAAAAAAACGCACACCGAAGTGATTGTATCGTGTCCG
>NZ_JAWVZL010000189.1:0-2581 GCF_033722195.1 Marinobacter sp. | reverse complement strand
TCCTCACGCCGATAAAAGTAGGACCACAATCCCGTTCTCGACTGCAACCCCACTGAGGCTTTAACGGTGAACTTTCTCAGCAAACGACTTTCCCGCCAGGTCACTGCACTGATTCTGGTCTCCAACCTGGTGATCGGTATCCTGGCCATTGCCTACCTGAGCTATTCCATGGCCGAATCCCGGCGCTTTTCCGCCGTCATCAACCAGGAGTTCAGCAGCCTTGAGCAGACCCAGGATGTGCTGGTGGATTTCAAAACCCAGGTCCAGGAATGGAAGAACGTGCTGATCCGCGGGGCCGACACCGCCCAGCGCGAGAAATACTGGGGTCGGTTCCAGCAGACCGAAGCGGAGATTCAGGACCAGTTGCGGACATTGCTGCCGGAGGTGAGCCGGCCCGATGTCCGGACCCTGCTGGAGAATTTCCAGCGCCAGCACCAAGCCATGGGCAGCGCTTATCGCCAGGGTTATGAGGCCTTTGTGGAATCGGGCTTCGATCCGTCCGCCGGTGACAAGGCCGTGGCCGGCATCGACCGCAAACCGGCGGAACTGATTGCCGAGGCGGCCAACCTGATTGAAGACACCGCCCGAGACGACACCCTGGCCTACAACCGGAGCAGCCGAGAGGGCTCTCTGTTCGCCGTTTCGGTGCTGGTCCTGGCCATTATAATCGGCACCCTGATCACCCTGTTCATCACCAACCGCCGCATTATCCGGCCCACGGTCACGATCGCGGGCCAGCTGGAGCAGCTCGGGGACGGCGACCTGTCCGATCCCGCCACCATTCACCGCGACGACGAACTGGGCTCCCTGGCCAACGCCGCCCGCAAACTGCACCAGTTCCTCAGCGAGATCCGCACGACAACCCAATCCAACGCGGCGGATCTGGAAGGTATTGGCGAGTCCATCAAGCAGGGCGCTCACACCGTTGCCGAGAAATCCGAGCAGAGCCACCAGCGCATCGATCAGGTGGCTGCGGCCATGAACGAGATGTCCGCCACCGCCCAGGACGTGGCCCAGCACGCCGCCGCCGTTTCCTCCCAGGTGGACGAGACCACCGAACAGACCGATGCCGCCGACAGTAGCATCCACTCCACCATGACCAATATGGAGCGGCTGGCGGACCAGATCCGCTCCACCTCGGAAACCGTCGCCAGGCTCGCCGCCGGCGGCAAGAAAGTCAGCTCGGTGATGGAGGTGATCCGCGAGATTGCCGACCAGACCAACCTGCTCGCCCTGAACGCCGCCATCGAGGCCGCCCGGGCCGGGGATGCCGGCCGGGGCTTCTCGGTGGTGGCGGATGAGGTGCGCAACCTGGCCGCCAAGACCCAGCAGGCCACAGTGGAAATCGACACCATCATCGCGGATATCGCCACCGGCTCCCGGGACGCCACCGAATTCATGCAGGCCAGTGAGGTAGTCACCAACGAGTGCGTGGAACAAGTGGGCAGCGTCCAGGCCATTGTCGCCGATATCAACCAGCGCATGTCCAGCATCAAGGAAGCCACCCTGCAGGTGGCCACCGCCGCCGAGGAGCAGACCAGCGTCAGCGACGAAATCAACCAGAACATCACGGAAATCGCCGAGATGTCGGAAGAGGTCAAGCAGTCTTCCGATGCCAACATCCGGATCCTGCCGGACCTGGAGGCCATGGCCTGGTCCGCCAAGCGGCTGTCGGAACGCCTCAGGGACTGATACCGAGAGCGTCCTGCCGGGCACCGGCCCCTCACTGGCCGGTCCCGCTCCTGAAATAGCCATTGACGCAAGCCCCCTTCTGGCCCTGAAATGAGAACGCCATGACGGCACGATCATTCGGGGAGTGGGCTATGAGTCTGATTCAGGAGTTCAAGGCGTTCGCGCTGCGGGGCAACGTCATCGATATGGCCATCGGCATCATCATTGGTGCCGCCTTCGGCAAGGTGGTATCAACCTTCGTTGCCAACATCGCCATGCCGCCGCTCGGGATCTTGATTGGCGGCGTCGACTTTGCCGACCTGGCCATTGTCCTGAAACCGGCGGAGGGCGACGTTGCCGCCGTTACCCTGGGCTACGGCCTGTTCATCCAGAGCGTGGTGGACTTCCTGATCATCGCCGCGGCCATCTTTGTGGCGGTCAAGGTGATGAACAATCTCAAGAAGAAGGAAGAGTCGGCGCCGGAGTCACCGCCCAACCTGAGCAAGCAGGAGGCGCTGCTGACCGAGATTCGGGATTTGCTGGCGCGGGAGCCTGACTCCTCGAAATAGTCCAAACAAAAACCCTGCCATGCGGCAGGGTTTTTGACTTGCCCGAAACTTAGAGCCTCGAGAGCTTGCGCTTCATGCCAAGGGCCAACAGTCCCAGAGATAGCAGAGCCAACGAGCCCGGCTCGGGAACTTCCACGACGTTTCCGATCGTGCCAACGTGGCTGATCAACCAGGGCTCTTGCGGATCGCTTTCCGGCAAATTGAAGCCGCCGTTGAGCAGGGAGGTGTCAATGACAGCCCAGTCAAAATTCGAATGGTTCTCAAAGAGCGCCCACCAGGTCGAATTCTTGATCATGAAGTACTCAGTAGGGCTTGTGAGCTCATAACCAATTACGCTACTA
>NZ_JAWVZL010000188.1:0-2591 GCF_033722195.1 Marinobacter sp. | reverse complement strand
CGTACTCTGACCGCCCAGCGCCTGGTGGGCTTCTGCCGGGGCTTGCAGATGCATCCGGCGGAGCTGTTTCTGGTGGAGGGGGCTGGCGGCTGGCGGGTTCCTTTGAACGACAGTGAAACCTATTCCCGCTTTGCCATGGAACTGGCGCTGCCGGTGATCCTGGTGGTGCCGCTGAAGCTGGGTTGCATCAACCATGCGCTGCTGACGGCCGAGGCCATTCGCAGCGATGGTCTGACCCTGGCGGGCTGGGTGGCCAACCGGCCGGAGCAGTCCATCATGGAGGCCGAAGCCGATACCCTGTCCTACCTGCAACGGCATCTGCCGGCTCCCTGCCTTGGCGTGCTGCCCTGGCAGTCGGCACCGGATCCGTTAGCGCTGGCCGCTCTGCTGGACGTGTCGCCGCTGATTGAAAACTGATCAGAGTTGTGGCTTACTGTAGCTGAATCTGGCAGAAGAGTGGTCGCCAAATGATCAACAACACGCTTGGCATCGGTATTCAGGGCATACAGGACGGCATCCAGGGTATGGACAATGCCGCACGCCGTATCGCCCGCGGTGGCGTCGACGGCCCCCAGGGCACAGCCAATGGATCCGGCGGCCTGCTGGAGCCCATGGTGGACCTGAAGCTGTACGAGCGGTCCGTGGAAGCCTCCGCGCAGGTGGTCAAGACCGCGGACGAAACCCTGGGTACCCTGCTGGACATCATGGCCTGACAGCCATTGCGCCAGACCCCATGAACCACACCGTGACCGGTTAGTACCGTGCCCATTTCTGGCAGCCTTCCTGCCATCACCCCTTTTTTCGTTCCGTCGCCCCGAGTTGCCGGCAGCCAGGCCGCTGAGGCCCCGCCTGCCCGGGAGGCAGCGTCGCCTTCCGCTGGTGCCGAGGCCCGGCGTTCCCAAGTCGATGCCCGGGCCACCCGGGAAACCGCCCAGCTGGACGAGGCCGAGCTCGACCTGTTGCGCAAGCTGAAAGCCCGGGACCGGGAGGTCCGTGCCCATGAGCAGGCCCACCAGGCGGTGGGCGGCGCCTACGCGGGCGCGGTTTCCTATACGTATCAGCGCGGCCCTGATGGCGCCCAGTACGCGGTGGGAGGAGAGGTTTCCATCGATGTGGCGCCGGTTGCCGGCGATCCCCAGGCCACCATCGACAAGATGCGCACGGTGCGGGCCGCGGCCCTGGCGCCGGCGGAGCCCTCCGGCCAGGATCGCGCCGTGGCCGCCCAGGCCATGCAGCTGATGCTGCAGGCCCAGACCGAACTGGCGATGATGCGCCTTGATGGCGAGTCCAAGGACAGTGCCGGCGCCTCAGCCGAGTCCCAGGGTCGCCCCGACGAGGCCGCCCGGGCCTATCGCGTGGTAGATGCGTTTGCCGATGGCCAGTCCACCGCCACTTCTCCGGACCGCTTCAACGCTCGCGCCTGAGCGTTCCGGCACCACCTGCTTACCCTTTATGCCCCGTTCGCCCGCTAAGGGCTATTAGCCGGATTTCCGGCTACCTATCGCTACACAAATTTCGACCCCGGCGCTTGACAAAGACGCTCTAGCAAACGTATGTTTCAAACAAGTGTTTGATGCAAGCGCCGGCCCACACGTGAGCGCTCGATCCCTGACAGGGCGTGCCGGCACCATCGGCGCCCTCCGCAAACACCAATATCAAGGCTTAGTGCTGCTCCGGATCCGCGGCTGCAGTCATGACCGTACAACTGAGGTGGATTCCATGCCTGAATACAAAGCGCCCCTGCGTGACATCAAGTTTGTTATGAGCGAGCTGCTGAACAGCGAGCAACACTACGCCAACCTGGAAGGTGCCGAAGACGCAACACCGGACATGATCGATGCGATCATCGGTGAGGGCGCGAAATTCTGTGAGCAGGTTCTGTCTCCCCTGAACCAGGTGGGTGACCGCGAGGGCTGCACCTGGAGCGAAGACGGTGTGAAGACTCCCACCGGCTTCAAGGAAGCCTACAAGCAGTATGTCGAGGGCGGCTGGCCGTCCATGACTGCCGATCCCAACTACGGCGGCCAGGGCCTGCCCCATTCTCTGGGCCTGGTGATGAGCGAGATGGTGGGTACCGCCAACTGGTCCTTCGGCATGTATCCGGGCCTGAGCCACGGTGCCACCAACACCATCGAGGCCCACGGCACCGAAGAGCAGAAGCAGGTCTACCTGACCAAGCTGATCAGCGGCGAGTGGACCGGTACCATGTGTCTGACCGAGCCCCATTGCGGTTCCGCCCTGGGTACCCTGCGCACCAAGGCCGAGCCCAACGCTGACGGCACCTATGCCATCACCGGCACCAAGATCTTCATCTCCGCCGGTGAGCACGACATGGCGGAGAACATTGTCCACATCGTCCTGGCCCGTCTGCCGGGCGCTCCGGAAGGCACCAAGGGTATTTCCCTGTTCATAGTGCCAAAGTGCCTGCCCAAGGACGACGGTTCCGCCGGCGAGCGCAATGCGGTGTCCTGTGGCTCCATCGAGCACAAGATGGGCATCCACGGCAACGCCACCTGCGTGATGAACTTCGACGGCGCCAAGGGCTGGCTGATCGGGCCGGAGAACAAGGGCCTGAACTGCATGTTCACCTT
>NZ_JAWVZL010000187.1:0-2610 GCF_033722195.1 Marinobacter sp. | reverse complement strand
GCGATGAGACGGCTGTTCTACCTGGTTTCCAGCATCGACAGCGCAGAGGACATCTCCCGGGATCTGCACGAGGAAGGTGTCACCGACTGGCGCTTCCATGTGGTCAGCAAGAACGAGGCGGGGCTCTACCAGCACAACCTCCACACCGCCAATGTGCTGGACCGCACCGACCTGGTCCGCTATGTGGAACGGGGCATGATGGTTGGGCTGGCCGTTGTCGCGCTCCTGTTGGTGCCGCTGATGCTGCTGTCCGATTTCGGCATTCCCACCTCCGCCTGGGTTGCGCTGGCGGTATTCCTGGTGGTCGCCGGAGGCTGGCTCGCCGGCTTCGGTGGTATCCAGGCGGAGAACTACCGGATCCAGAGCTTCCACGACGACATCGAAGCCGGCAAACACCTGATCATGGTGGACTCGCCCAAGAAGCACGTGGCCAAGGTCAAGGAGCTGATGAAGAAGAATCACCCGGAGGCCGAGCTCCAGGGAGAGGACACCAGCTTCAACAACCCCTTCGCCAAACCCGGAAAACGGCCCCGTTCGGCCTGAACCGGGCCTGAGCTCTTCTCCACGCCGCCGGGCCTTGGCTCCGGCGGCGGCTTTCTCTATAGTCCGGTCATGACCCGACGCCCTTATCCGATCATTCCCGCCCTACTGATTGCCCTGTTGCTGGCCGGCTGTGTCGGCCGACCGGAAGGCATCCAGCCGGTGACCGGTTTCGACAAGAGCCGCTACCTGGGCACCTGGTACGAGATCGCCCGCCTGGACCACTCCTTCGAGGAGGGATTGAGCCGGGTCACCGCTGATTACAGCCTGCGGGAGGACGGCGGCATTGCCGTGATCAATCGGGGCTACTCCGAGGAAGAGGGTGAGTGGTCGGTCGCGGACGGCAAGGCCTATTTCGTCGAGGACGAGCAGACCGGTTACCTCAAGGTGTCCTTTTTCGGACCCTTCTACGGCGCTTACGTTATCTTCGGTCTTGATAAGGCCAATTATGAATACGCCTTTGTGTCCGGCCCGAGCCGGGACTATCTCTGGTTGCTGGCCCGCTCCCCGCAGGTCAGCGACCAGGTGAGGGCGGACTTCCTGGAGCGCGCCGACCGCCTCGGTTTCAATACCGGTGAGCTCATTTTCGTGGACCATTCCCCGATCCCCTAGATTGCCCGTACGCCCAAACCCCCTCTGCAAGCAGCCCGCATCGCTGCTTGGCTGTTGTGTTCTGTGACCGCCAGTCATATCATGACCGCCGGTCATTACCAGCCAGGGGCAGGACACAGATGGGATATCAGGACGAAGCCTTCCAGCAGCGTGAGCGGGTTCTGCTTGATACCGCCCTGGCGCTGTTCCGGGACCGGGGCTGGGAACAGGTCACCGTGGCCCAGGTGGCGGAGGCCGCCGGCATTGGCAAGGGCACGGTGTACAAGCACTTCGCCACCAAGGAGTCCATCTACGCCCGCCTGGCGCTGGAATTTTCCCGCCGTTGCCTGAGCCAGTACCGGCGGGTGGTGATCGGTGACAGGGCATTGGTGTCCATGCGGGAGGTGATCCGCCAGGCCTTCGACCTGATGTGCGACAACCCCATTGAGGTGCAGCTCAGCCTGCACTGCGAGCGGCCGGAGTTTCAGGAGCGGCTCGATGCCGGCCTCCGGGCCGATTTTGGCGAGCTTGAGCAGCAGTACACCGAGCTGTTCAACCACTTTATCGAGGTGGCGGTGAGCCGGGGCGAGATGGC
Source organism: Marinobacter sp. (assembly GCF_033722195.1). Lineage (GTDB taxonomy): Bacteria > Pseudomonadota > Gammaproteobacteria > Pseudomonadales > Oleiphilaceae > Marinobacter. The sequence continues at coordinate 884 of NZ_JAWVZL010000187.1, read as the reverse complement.
GCCGGTCTCGACCGAAGCCCTCTACTGGGGCATAGAGGCCGGTTTTCACGGGGTCATGGCGCGGGTGGCAGCCGGTGGCTTCGGGGCCGGCTGCAACATGCCCGACCTGGCCCGGTACCTTGATCACGTTGCCGATTTCATGATTGCCGGCCTGCTGGGGGCGCCCGCGGTGGCCGCCACCACGGCCCGCAGTACCTCATCAAAGGACCAGAAGGAACCCCGTTCATGACCCGACTGACTGCAAGAAACTGGGGCCCGGTCGTGCTGGCTGTTGTGCTGGTGGTGGCGCTGGTGCTCTGGATGCTGTCCGGCGACGTCAAGAGGGCGGAGCAGCAAGCCCCGGAAGCCGTTGCCAGCGAGCAGGAGGCGCCGCCCCTGGTGGCGGTGGAGGTCCTGGAAAGCCAGATCTACCAGCCCACACTGTCGATTCAGGGGCAGCTTCAGCCCTGGCGCATGGTGACCGTGCTGGCCCGCGCTGACGGTACCGTGGAATCCCTGCCCCTGGCCCAGGGCAGCCCGGTGGACGAGGGTGAGCCTCTGCTCCGGATCTCCCCCGACGAGCGGCCCGGCCGGATGCTTCAGGCGGAGGCCCGGGTGCGCCAGCTGGAGGCGGAAATGGCCGCCATCGAGCGTCTGCGCTCGGACAACCTGGCCTCCCGGACCGACAAACTGAGGCTTGAGAGTGAGCTGGCGGCAGCCCGGGCGGATCTTGCCGAAGCCCGACTGATCGCCAGCCACCTGGCACCGGCGGCGCCCTTCGAGGGCATCATCAACCGACGCCTGGTGGAACTGGGGGAGTACATCCGGCCCGGCGATCCCCTGATGGAGCTGGTGCAGGTGGACCGCCTCAAGGTCACCGGTTCGGCACCCCAACAGACGGTGGC
>NZ_JAWVZL010000186.1:0-2619 GCF_033722195.1 Marinobacter sp. | reverse complement strand
GTGGACGCCCTGGGTCAGCTCAAGCCGGCCTTCGAGCCACCCTACGGCCAGGTCACGCCGGGCAACAGTTCCCAGGTCACCGACGGCGCGTCCTGGATGATTCTGGCCTCGGAAGAGGCGGTGAAGAAGTACGGCCTGGAACCCAAGGCGGTGATTCTTGACAGCGAATGGTCGGCGCTGGATCCAAAGATCATGGGGCTGGGCCCGGTGCTCAGCTCCTCGGCCCTCCTGCAGCGCCACAACGCCGGCCTGAACGACATCGATCTGTGGGAGATCAACGAGGCCTTCGCCGCGCAGGTGCTGTCCTGCCTGGCTGCCTGGCAGGACAAGGAGTTCTGCAAGGTGGCCCTGGGGCTGGACGAAGCCATGGGTGAACTGGATACCGAGCGACTCAATATCGACGGCGGCGCCGTGGCCATCGGCCATCCGGTGGGCACCAGCGGCAACCGCATCGTGCTGCACCTGATGAATGCCCTGCATCGCAAAGAGCTGAAACGGGGCATTGCCACCGAGTGCATCGGCGGCGGCCAGTCCGGTGCCATGCTGATCGAATCCGTCTAGAACCCAGGAATCTGAACAGCCTTTGAACAAGGCGGCTTGGAGGCGTACGACATGACAGGTCCTATTCTCAAAGCACTCAGCGCCCGCGAAATGGAGCGGGGTCCTTTCGAACAATCCGAAGCCGGCGCCAAGAAAGCGGACTACCGCCACTGGCGTCTGGCTCGTGATTCCAACGACGTTGCCTGGCTGATCCTGGACAAGGCGGAAAGCAGCGCCAACGTGCTGTCCGCCGAGGTGCTCGAGGAATTGGGCAAGGTGGTGGACGAGTTGGAGAAGAATCCACCGAAAGGGCTGGTGCTGCGTTCCACCAAGGCCACCGGTTTCTGCATGGGCGCGGACATTTCCGAGTTCAAAGATCTGGACTCCGAATCCGACGTGGTCGACAAACTGAGCAGAGCCCATGACGTGGTGGATCGCTTCGAGGCCCTGCCGTTCACCTCCGTGGCGGTGATCCACGGCGCCTGCCTCGGTGGTGGCCTGGAGCTGGCGCTATGCTGCGATTACCGGCTTGCCATTCCGGGGGCCAAGATCGGCTTTCCGGAGATCCAGCTTGGCCTGCATCCGGGCCTGGGGGGTACCGCACGCTTCACGCATCTGGTGGACCCGATCGAGGCCATGACCCTGATGCTGACCGGCAAAACCATTCCCCACAGCAAGGCCCGCAAGCTGGGCGCCGTGGACCAGATAGTCGACGAGCGTCATGTGGCGGCCGCAGTAGGGGCGGCCCTGGACGGTATGATCGACCAGGGCAACCATGGCCTCCGCGGCCGGGTGCTGAGCAGCAAGCCCGCCCGTCAGCTCGAGGGCCGGCAGATGCGGTCCAAGAGTGCCAAGAAGGCGCCACCACAGCATTATCCGGCGCCGGAAGCGTTGATCGAACTCTGGGAGCAGCACGGTGGCGATTCCGAGGCCATGCGAAAGGCCGAGATCCAATCCTTTGCCCGTCTGATGATGACCGACACCTCCCGCAACCTAGTGAAGGTGTTTTTCCTGCGGGAGAAGCTCAAGGGCCAGGGCAAGGCGGACGCCGAGCCGGTGCGTCGTGTGCATGTGATGGGCGCCGGCGAAATGGGCGGCGACATTGCCGGCTGGTGCGCGTTCCAGGGTCTGCAGGTCAGCCTGTTCGACATGGAGCCGGACAAAGTGGCCCAGGCGGTGGCCAAGCTCTCCAAGCTCTGCGAGAAAAAGCACCGTAGCGCCTCCCAGACCCGGGATATCCTGGACCGCCTGACGCCGGACCTGGCCAACCAGGGTGTGGAACGGGCGGACCTGGTGATCGAGGCGGTGCCGGAAAAAGTGGACATCAAGCAGAAAGTCTACGAGGAGGTGGAGCCGCGCCTGAAAAAGGGCGCCATCCTGGCCACCAACACCTCCAGCATCCCGCTGGAGAGTCTTCAGGAAAAGCTCAAGGACCCCTCGCGGCTGGTGGGCCTGCACTTCTTCAATCCGGTGGCGATGATGCCGTTGGTGGAAGTGGTCAGCCATGACAAAGTCAGCGATGAGGTTCTCAAGCGGGCCCGGGTGTTCACCGGCCAGATCGACCGTCTCCCGGCACCGGTGCGCACCGCTCCGGGCTTCCTGGTAAACCGGGCATTGACTCCGTACCTGGTGGAGGCCATGACCCTGCTGGATGAGGGTGTGGACGCCGAAGCCATCGACAAGGTGGCGGAAGACTTCGGCATGCCCATGGGCCCTATCGAGCTGGCGGACCAGGTGGGCCTGGACATCTGCCTGAGCGTGGCGGACATGCTCAGGGACCGTCTGGATACCGACATGCCACCGGCCCCGGACTGGCTCAAGGAGAAAGTCGACGACGGCAAGTTGGGCAAGAAAACCGGCGAGGGTCTCTACCAGTGGAAAAAGGGCGACGCCGACAAGAAGGACAAGTTCAGCGAAGCGCCGGATGACACCCTGGACCGCCTGCTGCTGCCGATGCTCAATGCCTGCATGGCCTGCCTGCGGGAAGGGGTGATTGACAACGAGGAACTGGTGGATGGCGCCATGATCTTCGGCACCGGTTTTGCGCCTTTCCGCGGTGGCCCCATGAGTTATGCCCGT
>NZ_JAWVZL010000185.1:0-2652 GCF_033722195.1 Marinobacter sp. | reverse complement strand
GGAACCACCTTTCAAAACTGTGCGGAGCCATGGATGGCGGAGCCCAAGCGTAAAGGGTCGTATTTACAGCGTGTTTTGAAAGGTGGTTCCCGCCCGACGCCGCCCCCCAAGCTCAAGACAAAGCAGAAAAAAATTTCACGCGGCTCCCAAAGGGAAGCCTCCAACCTCAGCCAACAGAGAGGTGCTCCATGGACCTGAATTACACCCCCGAACAGGACGAGTTCCGCGAGGAAGTCCGCAAGTTCCTCGAGGACAACCTGCCCGATGACATCCGCCGGCGCGTGAAAGAACGCCTGCGGCCCACCAAGGAAATGACCCAGCGCTGGCAGCAGATCCTTTTCAAGCGTGGCTGGGGTGCCTCCACCTGGCCGGCGGAAGCCGGTGGTCCGGGCTGGGATCCGATCCAGCAGCTCATCTTCGAGGAAGAATGCGCCGCCGCCGGCGCCCCGCGCCAGCTCGACTTCGGCCTGCGCATGGTGGCCCCGGTCATCATGACCTTCGGCAGCGAAGAGCAGAAGCGCCGCTTCCTGCCCGGCATCCTGTCCGGCGAGGACTGGTGGTGCCAGGGTTACTCCGAGCCCGGTGCCGGCTCCGACCTGGCGTCCCTGAAAACCCGCGCCGTGCGCGAGGGCGATCACTACATCGTCAACGGCCAAAAGACCTGGACCACCCTGGGCCAGCACGCCGACTGGATCTTCTGCCTGGTGCGCACCGGCACCGAGGGCAAGCCCCAGCAGGGTATTTCCTTCCTGCTGATCGACATGAAGACCCCCGGCATCGAGGTTCGTCCTATCATCATGCTGGACGGCGAGCACGAGATTAACGAAGTCTACTTCGACAACGTCAAGGTGCCGGTGGAGAACCTCGTCGGCGAGGAGAACAAGGGCTGGACCTACGCCAAGTTCCTGCTGGGCCACGAGCGCACGGGTCTTGCCAACGTGGGCCAGTGGAAAGCGCTGATGACCCGCCTCAAGCAGGTGGCGCGGGAAACCCGCGACGGCCAGCGCGCGCTGATCGAGAACACCCGCTTCCGCGACCGCCTGGCCCAGCTGGACATCGAGCTGCGGGCCCTGGAGCTGACCGTGCTGCGGGTGCTTACCAACGAGAAAGGCCCCGGCCCCCAGGCCTCCATCCTCAAGATCCGCGGCACCGAAGTGGGCCAGGCCTTGTTCGAGCTGCTGATGGAAGCCATGGGTCCGGACGCCATGGCCCACATCCCGGACGCCCTGGAGCTGGATTACGAAGGCCCCCGGGTCGGCGCACGGGATGCCGCGCCCGCCGCCGGCGACTACTTCAACATGCGCAAGTTGTCGATCTTTGGCGGGTCCAACGAAATCCAGCGCAACATCATCGCCCAGATGGTCCTCGGTCTTTAAGGAGCCTGTTATGAACTTTGACCTCACCGAAGAACAGCAGATGCTGCAGGACTCGCTGCGCCGCTTCGTGGCCAACGAGTACACCTTCGAGAAGCGCGGCCAGATCATCGATGCCGGCAAGGGCCTGGACGAACCCACCTGGCGCCAGTTCGCCGAGATGGGCCTGCTGGGCTTCACCTTCCCGGAAGACTATGACGGCCTGGGCGGCAACGCCGTCGACACCATGCTGGTGATGGACTGCTTCGGCCGTGCCCTGGTGGTGGAACCCTACCTGGCCACAGTGGTGCTGGGCGGCGGCCTGTTGCGGGACATCGGCAGCGACGAGCAGAAAGCCGCCATCCTGCCGAAGGTCAGCGCCGGCGAGCACCTGATGGCCTTCGCCCACAGCGAACCGGGCGCCCGCTACAACCTGACCCAGGTGATGACCCGCGCCGAGAAGACCGACGACGGCTTCGTACTCAACGGCCAGAAGACCGCGGTAATCCACGGCGGCCAGGCCGACCAGCTGATCGTCTCGGCCCGCAGCAGCGGCGACATCACCGATCCGGACGGGGTCTCCCTGTTCCTGGTGGACCGCAACGCAGAAGGCCTGCGGGTCACCGACTTTGCCACGCACGACGGCCAGCGCACGGCCGAGCTGATCCTGGACAATGTCCGGGTGAGCGCAGACGCCGTGCTGGGCGAGCCCGGCCACGCCATGCCGGCGATCGAGAAAGCCACCGACCTGGCCATCGCCGCCGTCTGCGCGGAAGCGGTGGGCGCCATGGAGGCCCTTAACGAGGCCACCCTGGACTACCTCAAGACCCGCAAGCAGTTCGGCGTGCCCATCGGCAAGTTCCAGGTACTGCAGCACCGCATGGCGGACATGTTCATTGCCGCCGAGCAAGCCAAGACCATGGCCATCCTGGCGGCCAGCGAGGCCGACTCGGATGATCGAGAGACCCGGCGCCGAGCCATTTCCATGGCCAAGACCCTGGTGGGCCAGTCCGCCCGTACCGTGGGCCAGGACGCAGTCCAGCTGCACGGCGGTATGGGGGTGACCGACGAGATGTTCGCCGCCCACCTGTTCAAGCGCCTGACCCTGATTAACCTGCTGTTCGGCGATGCCGACCACCACTTGGAGCAGGTCAGCGACCAGCTGCTGACCGGCGCCGCCTGAACCAAGGAGCCTGACATGAGTGTGAAGCAACTGTTCGATCTGACCGGCAAGGTGGCACTGATCACCGGCGGTTCCCGCGGCCTGGGCCTGCAGATGGCCGAAGCCCTGGGGGAGATG
>NZ_JAWVZL010000184.1:0-2672 GCF_033722195.1 Marinobacter sp. | reverse complement strand
AGCAATCCCGGCGCCATCGAGGCCATGCAAAAGCAGGCGGCTGAGATGATACGGCTGATGCAGCAAAACCAGGGGCAGTTTCAGCAGCAGTAAGGCCGATACCCCATCCCTGCCGGCCAACCGGCCGGTAGGGAACAGACGGCTTCAATCCGGGCGCAGCGCCCAGTCAACCGCCTGCGCGGCATGAATGGCCGTGGTGTCATAAAGCCGCACGGTTGTCTGGGCTTGCTGCACCAGCAGGCCCACTTCGGTACAGCCAAGGACCACCGCCTCGGCACCCTGCCGGGCAAATCCGTCCACCACTTCAAGATAGGCCTGGCGGGACGACGGCTCGATAATGCCCAGACACAGCTCTTCGAAAATGACACGATGCACCATGTCACGCTCTGCCGGTTCCGGAATTACCACCTCGATGCCGGCAGCTTCCAGACGCTCCCGGTAAAAAGCCTGTTCCATGGTGAAGCGGGTGCCCAGCAGGCCGACCTTGCGGATACCGTCCTGGTGGAGAACCTTGGCGGTGGCGTCGGCAATGTGAAGCAGCGGAATGCCGATGGCCGCCTCAACCTCCGTTGCCACCTTGTGCATGGTATTGGTGCCGATGACCAGGAAATCAGCGCCGGCCCGCTCCAGCGCCAGCGCCGCCAACGCCAGCGTGGCGCCCGCCCTGTCCCACTCACCGGAGCGCTGAAGCGCCTCGATCTCCGCGAAATCCACACTATAAAGCACGATCTTCGCCGAATGTAGTCCGCCCAGCCTGGCCTTGACCTGTTCGTTCAGCAGACGATAGTAGGTCTGGGTGGACTCCCAGCTCATGCCGCCCAGCAAACCGATGGTTTTCATATCCTGCTCCTGTCCCTGGATGGTACCGGCAATCAGACGTCGGCTTTCGCCCTCTCGATCAGGCCCTGCAGTTCCGGATCAATCGGCATCTTGCGGAAGGGGCTTACGTTGGCACCGCCGGTATTGCCCTGGGGAACCATGCCCAAGGCAGTGCCCAGCGCGGCCCCGAGGGTCCGGAAAACCTGCCCCAGAAACTCCCGCAGATCCCGCTGACGCAGTGCCCACATCAACATCAGCACATGCACCTTGACGTGCCAATAGGTGGAGGCCTGGCCCAGCACATGGGCCCGCTCCAGATGGGTAAACTCCAGCTCGCGCTCACCCTCGGACCGGGCCTGGCGGGCCTTCACCAGTTCATGACCCACGAAGGGGGCGATCCGCTTCCTGAAACCTGCTGTCATCGACTTCCACTCCCATACCATGACACCAAAACAACGACCCAATGCCAGGGCAGCGGCCGCCAGACTCCGGGGCTGGCACATCCATACCCGGAGAGACGGCCGGCGCTCAGGTTCTCAGGCCCGGCCCAGGAACCGGCGCTCTTCCACATTAACCCGGATCCGGTCACCGGTGGAGATGTGCTCCGGCACCTGCACCACCAGACCGGTCGTCAGCTTGGCAGGCTTGGTCCTGGCCGTGGCGGAACCACCTTTGATGGACGGATCCGTCTCGAGAATCTCGAGGTCCACGGTGGGGGGCAGGTCCAGGGCCACCGGCGCCTCACTGATCAGGATGGCCATCAGGCCCTGGGTGTCCTCATTGATGAACAGCAGCTCATCGGCGATGGCGTCCCGGTTCATGGTGTACTGGGTGTAGTCTTCGGTATCCATGAAAACGTAGTCGTTACCGTCGGCGTAGGAAAAGGTCACCGAGCGGCGGGTCAGGTCCGCCAGGTTCAGCATGTCCGAATCCTTGAAGGTTTCATCCAGCTTATGGCCGGTCACCACATCATACATACGCATCCGGTACAGGCTTCCGCCGGCGCGACCCTGGGGCACCGAGCGCTCGATGTCCTTCACGAAGTACACCCGGCCATCGTATTCCACCGCTGAATTCTTTTTGATCTCACTTGCTCTTGGCATTTTTTCTCAAGCTCCAAAACCCTACCCAAAGGCCCGATCCCGGCGACAGTTTCGCGGACCCGGCACAACCTCTCACCCAAGACGCCGAACCGGCTCCGGGCATGCTGATATAGCATGACCGCCACCGGCAGGCGATAGGTATATTCATGATATCGGCTACTGCCGTAACGGCGCCGGTCAGAACTCCAGACAGATCTTTCCGAAGTGCTGGCCGGCCTCCTCATGGCGGAACGCCCCGGCGATGTCCTGCAGGGTAAAGCTGCGATCAATGATCGGGCGCATACCGTTGATCTCGATGGCACGGATCATCTCCTGCTGTTGCTGGCGATTGCCCACGATCAGCCCCTGCAGGCGCGCCTGCCTGGCCATCAGTTTGGCGGTGGGAATGTCACCAGAACGACCGGTCAGCACACCGATAAGCGCGATATGGCCGCCAACACGCACTGCATCGATGGACTGCGGCAGGGTGCCCGGACCGCCCACCTCGACCACGTGATCCACACCCACGCCGCCGGTGAGCTGCCGGACCTTGCGGCCCCATTCCGGCTCATCCTTGTAGTTGATGGTGTGCTCGGCGCCCAGTTCCTGCAGGTGGCGGATCTTGTCATTGGATGATGAGGTGGCGATCACCCGGGCGCCCATCATTTTGGCGAACTGCAGCGCAAAGATGGAGACCCCGCCGGTGCCCAGGGTCAACACCGTGTCCCCGGCCTTGATGCCGCCGTTGACCACCAGCGCGCGCCAGGCAGT
>NZ_JAWVZL010000183.1:0-2768 GCF_033722195.1 Marinobacter sp. | reverse complement strand
GGCGGGGATCGCCAGGCGACCCTTCGCATCCATATTGATGGCATGACTGCCGAGAAAATTGCTCATTTACGTCAGCTCTGACCTGCGTGACCGGGTCCGGACCCCGGTTCCTGGTGACGGCACGGGAGAACCCTCCCTTCATTCCCACTCTTTACCCTGGGAAAACCACCAAAAACCACTAGAATCCACTTTTTCCCACTTCTGCACACTATAGAAACACGCCGAACACAATGCAAGCGACGTCAGAGGCTCCACAGATGGAAAAGTTTCTTTTATGACAATGAGTTACGGCGCCAGAGTCAGGCCAGGCCAGAGATTGCGAGCAAGAAAAACAGAGAAATCAGCCACCTGCAGCAAATACCGAAGATGACAAGTGAGGTTTAAGATTATTTGGCTATAAAAAATCGGTGTTAGGCGTGACGCCGTTCACGGCCGGCCATGGGTGGTCGGCCGGCATCTACGGCGGGAATGAGGTGAGTTCGTCGGTAAGCCGGGTTCTGTCTTGGACAGTCATTCATCTAGGACCTGCGTCACCGCAGGTCTCAAGCAACCTACCCGAATCCAGCGCGGGCCACGCCATCGGATTCCTATTTGGTCTTGCTCCAGGTGGGGTTTGCCATCGCCGTGGACTGTTGCCAGCCACGCGGTGCGCTCTTACCGCACCATTTCACCCTTACCGGCGCCCGAAGGCGCTTAGGCGGTATACTTTCTGCTGCACTTTCCGTCGGCTCGCGCCGCCCAGGCGTTACCTGGCACCTTGCCCTGTGGAGCCCGGACTTTCCTCCCCCAGCGAGCTGGCGGCGACTGTCTGACGAACTCAGGCGTGACCATACCGGCGACCCCCGGCGCGCGCAAGCAAAATCGCCAGGGTCAGGGCTGGTCTTTCAGGGCCAGCGCCCGCTGGTAGAGATCGTTGCGGGAAATGCCGGTGAGTTCCGCCCCCAGACGCACCACCTTCTTGACCGGCAGCTCCGCCAGCAGCAGGGTCAGAAAGCGGTCCACGTCCAGGTCCGGCGCCTCCGCCGGACGCTCCGGCGCACCCTGCACCATCACCACGAACTCACCCTTGCTGGCGTAGGGATCCGCCTCCAGAAGCCGCGCCACCTCCTCGGCGGTGCCGCTGTAGAAGGTCTCGAACGCCTTGGTCAGTTCCCGCGCCAGCACCACCGGGCGGTCCGCGCCCATCACCTCGGCCAGCAAGGCGGCGGTTTCAAGAATACGGTGGGGCGACTCGTAGAACACCAGGGTGGCGGGCTCCCGGACCAGGGCTTCCAGTGCGCTTCGCCGCGCCGCCCGTTTGGTGGGCAGGAACCCCTCGAACCGGAACCGGTCGGTTGGCAGACCGGCAGCGCTCAGGGCGGCCACCAGGGCACAGGGTCCGGGCACCGGGCTGACCCGGATACCGCGCTGACGGGCCTCCCGGACCAGGACATAGCCCGGGTCCGAAATCAGTGGCGTACCGGCGTCGGATATCAGCGCCACCTGGGCCCCGGCCAACAGCCGGTCGATGACGGCACTGGTGCGGTCCCGCTCGTTGTGGTCGTGGATCGCCACCATGGCTTTCTGGATGCCCAGGTGCTGGAGCAGGCGCCCCGAGTGGCGGGTGTCCTCGGCCGCCACCACATCCACCTTGCGGAAGGTCTCCATCACCCTCGGTGACAGGTCGTCGAGGTTGCCGATGGGGGTGGCCACTATATAAAGAACCCCTTCGGCGGAGCCGACATGGATGGGATCGGAAGACACAGGCAACCTCTTTTATCGATCGGAATGACGGCAACGTCATGAGAATTGAGCCGCGAGCTGGTAAACTTCGCGTTCGAGCATGATGCCGGCCTTTACCCGGCGCCACAAGCCTACCCCTGGAGCCGTGTGAGCCACACATGACAGATCGAGTTCCGAACCCAAGCCGTTTTGTCGCCATCCTGGCCATGACCCTGGTCATTGCCGTCACCGGCTGCGCGCCCATCAGCCTCAACCCGGACGCGGCCCAGACCCCCGAGGAATTCCTCGCAGTGGCAAGGTCCATGGATGAAGCGGTGGAAGCCCAGCGCTACCTGATGAGGACCGCCGACCAGCTGCAGAGCGAAGGCCGGCACCGGGACGCCAGACGCCTGCTGCAGAGTGAGCTGGTATCGCCGCCGGCCGAGCCCCTGCGTGACCAGTATCTGCTGCTGGCCATGGCCGGCGCGGTGGCGCTGGACGATCCCGAGTGGGCCGGGCAGATTGCCGACAGCCTTAACGTTGACCAGTTCGGCCAGTACCGGGAAGACCTCAAACCTCAGGCGGCCCGTCTTCAGGTAGACATTTTCCGGCTGGCCCGGCAGCCGCTTCAGGCCGCCCTCACCCTGATGGCGACGCCGCCCGACATGGTCTTGCCCGCCAACGAACGCAACGACCGGATCTGGCAACTGCTCAAGCGTGTGCCGGCAAGCGCGATCCGGAATCGCAGTGAGCAGGCCATCGGCTATGACTCCCAGGGCTGGTTCGAGCTGGCCCTGATGCTGCGGGAACCGGGCATGAGCCTGGAGGATCAGGGCAAGGCCATCCGAAGCTGGCAGGCCAACTGGGCGGGCCACCCTGCGGCCAGCCAGCTGCCCAGTGAGCTGTCGCTGATCCCCATGCTGTCCCAGGAGCGGCCGGAGAAGATCGCCCTGGCGCTGCCGCTGTCGGGCCCCCTGGCCAGCGCCGGGGCCGCTGTCCGGGACGGCTTCATGGCGGCCTTCTACGCGGACCCCAGCGCCGACGATTTTGATATCGAGATCACCATC
>NZ_JAWVZL010000182.1:0-2912 GCF_033722195.1 Marinobacter sp. | reverse complement strand
GGTCGATGGTGGTGCTTTGTTCGCCACGGGAGCCGTCGAAGGCCAGGGTTTCCTGGGGCAGGTATTCGAGGATGGCGTCTTTCGCCACCGTCAAATGGGTGTGCTGGGCCCAGGCCACGCCGTGGCTGTCAGCCTCGTAGAGCTTGGCCGCCGCCGGGGTGGTGAGCAGGGCGTGGGCGCCCTCGCCCACGGTGGCCTCGATGGTGAGGGCATCACCGCTCACCAGGCCACCGGGCGGGTGCAGCAGGTAGACGTGGCAGCAGCCGGTGCGCCCTTCCGGGTAGAAGGGGCGCTGGACCCTAAGCGGGCCGGTGTGGTGACGGCGGGTGAGCCGGGTGATGGTGTCGCCCTGTTCCTGCCGGGCCAAAAAGCCCAGGGACAGGGACGCCGCCCAGCGCCGGTCCGCGTCGAAGCGGTGGCCGGAGTCGTTGGCCGCTGGCTGGCTGCCGATTACCTGATACGCCGTCATACCGTCAGGTGCTGTTTGATGAGTTCGTCGGACAGCTCGCCGATCTCGCCCTGGGCCACGCGGCGGCCCCGGTCGAGGATGGCGAAGCGGTCGGCGTACTTGCGGGCGAACGGCAGTTTCTGTTCCACCAGCAGCACGGTGAGGCCGTCTTCGGCGATCAGCTTGCGGATGACTTCACCGATCTGCGCCACGATGTTTGGCTGGATGCCTTCGCCGGGCTCGTCGAGGATCAGCAGCTGCGGCTCGATCACCAGCGCCCGGCCGATGGCCAGCTGTTGCTGCTGGCCGCCGGAGAGGTCGCCGCCACGGCGGTTCTTCATCTCCTTAAGCACCGGGAACAGCTCGTAGATGCGCTCGGGAATCTGCTTGCTGCCGTCCTTGCGGGCGGCCAGGCCGGTGCGCAGGTTCTCTTCCACCGTCAGCAGTGGGAAGATCTGCCGGCCCTGGGGCACGTAGCCGACGCCCAGGCGGGAGCGGTCTTCCACTTTCTGCCGGGTGAGTTCGGTGCCGCCGTTGTAGGTCAAAGAGCCATCCTTGACGGCTTCCTCGCCCATGATGCACTTCATCAGCGTGGTCTTGCCCACGCCGTTGCGGCCCATCACGCAGGTGCACTGGCCCTTGGGTACGTCCAGTTCCAGGTCCCACAGGGTGTGGCTCTCGCCGTAGAACTGGTTGAGTTTGTCCACTTTCAGCATCAGGCGCTCTCCCCCAGATACACTTCGATGACTTTCGGGTCGCTGGAGACCTGGTCCATGGTGCCTTCCGCCAGCACACTGCCCTGGTGCAGGACGGTGACGGTTCGGGCGATGGAGCGGACGAAGCCCATGTCGTGCTCGACCACCACCACGGACTGTTTGCCGGCGAGACTGGTGAGCAGTTCGGCGGTGCGTTCCATTTCCTGTTCGGTCATCCCGGCCACCGGCTCGTCCACCAGCAGCAGCCGCGGTTTCTGCATCAGCAGCATGCCGATCTCCAGCCACTGTTTCTGGCCGTGGGAAAGGATGCCCGCCTCCCGGTGGCGCAGTTCCACCAGGCCGATGAGGGCCAGCACTTCCTCGATGCGGTCCCGGTGTTCGCCGGTGAGCCGGGCGGTCAGGGTGGGCAGCACCCGCTTGTCGGTGGCCATGGCCAGTTCCAGGTTCTCGAACACCGAGAGGGCCTCGAACACGGTGGGCTTCTGGAACTTGCGGCCAATGCCCAGGCTGGCGATGTCCGGCTCGTTCATGGTGAGCAGGTTGTGACGGCTGCCGAACCACACCGAGCCGGTATCGGGCTGGGTCTTGCCGGTAATGATGTCCATCATGGTGGTCTTGCCCGCGCCGTTGGGGCCGATGATGCAGCGCAGCTCGCCGTCGTCGATGGTGAGGTTGAGGTTGTTGATGGCCTTGAAGCCATCGAAGCTCACGCTCACGTCTTCCAGGTAGAGAATCGGGCCGTGGCGGACGTCCACCGGGGACGCCGCCGGGGCCAGGAACTCAAAGACGCGGTCGCGATGGGTCAGTTCCTGAAGGATGCTCATGCGGTGGCCTCCTGTCCGGCTGCGTCGTCTTGGTCTTCGGATTTCCTGCGATTCGGCAGCAGGCCGGCGATGCCCTTGGGTAGCAGCACGGTGACCAGCACGAACAGGCCGCCGAGGGCGAACAGCCAGGCGTCCGGCATGATGCCGGTGAACACGGTCTTGGCGTAGTTCACCAGCAGTGCGCCGATGACCGCACCGTACAGGGTGGCGCGACCACCGAGGGCCACCCACACCACCACCTCGATGGAGAAAAGCGGCGAGAATTCGCTGGGGTTGATGATGCCCACTTGCGGCACGTACAGCGCCCCGGCCACCCCCGCCAGCATGGCGGAGACCACGAACACGAACAGCTGCACCCGTTCCACCCGGTAACCCAGGAAGCGGGTGCGGGCCTCGGCATCGCGGCAGGCCACGCTGACCCGGCCCAGCTTGCTGAGCACGATGCCCCGGCAGACCACGTAACCGATGGCCAGGGCGATGCCGGTGGCGATGAACAGCGCCAGACGGGTGGCGTCGGAGCGCAGGTCGAAGCCGAGGATGTCCTTGAAGTCGGTGAGGCCGTTGTTACCGCCGAAGCCCATCTCGTTGCGGAAGAACGCCAGCATCAGCGCGAAGGTCAGCGCCTGGGTGATGATGGAGAGGTACACGCCGGTCACCCGGGAGCGGAATGCCAGGTAGCCGAACACGAAGGCCAGCGCCCCGGGCACCAGCAGCACCATCAGCATGGCGAAGGGGAAGACGTCGAAGCCGTGCCAGTACCAGGGCAGCTCCTGCCAGTTGAGGAACACCATGAAGTCCGGCAGCACCGGGTGGCCGTAGACGCCGCGCTCGCCGATCTGGCGCATCAGGTACATGCCCATGGCGTAGCCGCCCAGGGCGAAGAAGGCGCCATGGCCGAGGCTGAGGATGCCGCAGAAGCCCCAT
>NZ_JAWVZL010000181.1:0-2939 GCF_033722195.1 Marinobacter sp. | reverse complement strand
TCGTTGACGGCAAAAGCCAGCAGTGAGGTGCCGGAACGCTCCCTGGTCTGGTACTGGTCAAAGCCCGGCTCACTGATAAAGACGTCGATGGGGATCCGGGGCAGGCCGTGGGGTGCCGGTTTCAGGGTGCCCTCGATAGGCAGGAACTGGGTGGTGGAGCCGGTGCGGTCTTCCTGGAAGTTGCCGATCAGGGTCCACTCCAGCTGGTCGTTGGGGCGCCAGGTCAGGGACGGTGTCAGCACGGTGCGGTTGTCTTCCACGAAGTTGACCTGGGTGTCGCTGTCGCGACCCACCGCCACCAGGCGGTAGAGCAGGGAGCCATCGTCGGTGAGCGGACCGCTGGTGTCGATGTTGAGCTGCTTGCGATCGTGATTGCCCACCTGGATTTCCAGGCGCGTGCGCTGCTCTTCAAGGGGGCGCTTGGTGACCAGGTTGATCAGGCCGCCGGCGGAGCCCTGGCCGTAGAGGGTGGAAGCCGGGCCCCGCAGGATCTCGATACGCTCCAGGGTGAAGGGCTCGGTGCGCGGGCTCTGGTAGAAGCCGAAGGTTTTCTGCAGGCCGTCCAGGAAGATCACCGGATCGAAACCGCGGATCCGGGACCAGTCGCCACGGCTGTCAAGGCCGAAGGTTTCGGCGCCCACACCGGCGGAATAGCGCAGGGTTTCCTGTACGGTTTCCGCGCCCAGGTCGTCGATCCGGTCGGTGGTGATCACGGAAATGGACTGGGCGGTATCCTCGATAGCGGTGGCGGTCTTGGTGGCTGAGAGCGCGGTATCGGCCCGGTAACCGGACACCGGTGCGGTGGGATCCTCGACCCGTTCACCGGTGACTTCCACTTCTTTCAGGGTGATGGGGTCGGCGTTGTCCTGGGCCCAGCCGGTGAGGGGCAGACCCAGGGTTGCGGCGGTGATCAGGGTGGCAAGGGCGGAGCGCTTGCAGCTAGAACTTGGTGATGACACGGTTGGACTCCTGCAGGGTAACAGCCAGCGGCTGGGTCAAGTCGGCTGCGAATAGTAATGCGAGTCAATATCATTTGCAATGATGCCGTGCCTGCTGCTCGGACGAGTTCTGCTATTCTTCTGTCGGTTGAGCGGGTGGTCTCGGCCGCCCCGTTGCATCGTCCATAGCACAGGAGCAAGCCATGCTGCGTTTTTTCCGCATCGAGAACGGCCACATACGTGAAGTGGATGCCCCGGCGGACGAGCGTGAGGAGCTGCTGCGGGAGGTGGACTGGGTGGATTGCTGCGAGCCGGATGACGATGACCGCAGGCTGCTGCAGTCCCTGTTGCCCACCGAGGTACCCGACCCGGATGACGTGGAGGAAATCGAGGCATCCGCCCGCTGCTTTGTCGACCAGGCCGGTGTCCATGTGCACTCCATGTTCCTGACCCAAGCTGAGGGCCGTCATACAACGGTGACGGTGGCGTTCATCCTCCAGGACGAGCGCCTGATCACCATTCGGGACAATGAGATCGCCGACTTTCGCCTGCTGCGCATGCGGGCCCGCCGCGGCCAGGTTGAATGCCACGACACCGCGGAACTGCTGGTGACTCTTCTGGAGCAGAAGATCGAGAACCACGCCGACCACGTGGAGGACATCCATCGTGAGCTGGAGCAGGTCAGCCATCTGGTGCTCGAGGATGAGGACGCCGAACTGGAAGACGCCATCGGTGAGCTGGCCCGCCTGGAGGATACCAATGGCCGGATCCGCCTCTGCCTGATGGACACCCAGCGGGATATGTCCTTCCTGCTGCGGCATCTGCCCAACCATCCGAAGCTGATGAACACCTGCCGGGAAATCGTGCGGGACGTGGAAACCCTGATGTCCCACACCACCTTCCTGTTCGACAAGATCAACTTCCTGATGGACTCCACCCAGGGTTTCATCAATATCGAGCAGAACCAGATCATCAAGATCTTTTCCATCGCCGCGGTGACTTTCCTGCCGCCCACCCTGATCGCGAGCATCTATGGCATGAACTTCGAGCACATGCCAGAGCTGGACTGGCCGCTGGGCTACCCCATGGCGATTGGCCTGATGATCGCTTCCGCCATCGCCCCTTACTGGTACTTCAAGCGCAAGGGCTGGCTCTGAGCCGCATGGCGCCGTGCGGCGTCATTCGGCCCGGGTGCTGGCAAGGAGTTCGCTGAAGGTGCAGACCTCGCCGCAACGGTCCGGCTGGTAGCCCGGCAGCTTGCCGATGGCCTCCAGGAAGGTGTCCGAGCGCATCAGTTCCAGCAGCTTTCGCAGGTTGTTCTGCGCCAGGCTGTCGGTGTGACACACCAGGAAATAGTGCTCGGTGGCCAGATGCAGGAAGTCCAGGCTGAACTGATGGGCTGCCATCTCCACGCCGAAGCCGGCGTCTGCCATACCGGCGGCGACATGGGCGGCCACCGCCGAGTGGGTGAACTCCTCCCGCTGGGCGCCGCGGATGTCGTGCTCCGCCAGGCCCTGCTGCTCCAGCAGCATGCGGAACAGGAAGCGGGTACCGGAGTGCTGATCCCGGTTGATGAAGGTCAGCCCGGGGCGGGTGAGATCCGCCAGGCCGGTGATGGCGGGCTTGTGCCCCCTTCGGGTCATCAGGCCCTCGCGGCGGGTGACAAAGCGGATGATGCGCAGGTCATCGTCCGCCAGCAGGCTGTCATGGTTCGCCCGTGCCCGTGCTGCCAGGTCGGGGCAGGTGGGAAGGTGAAAACTGGCGATGTCGCAGTCGCCCCGGTCCAGGGCCAGCAGGGCGTCGCTCTGGTTACAGTAGCGCAGGTCGAGTTCGAGCCGGTCGGAAAACTCCGGCAGCAGGGCCACCGCGTAGCCGTGACTGGCGTGCAGCCGCAGCACCGGGTGGGTGCCGGCCAGCAGTTGCTGGAGCTGATTGTTGAGCTCCGAGGCCATGCTGTCGATCTGCGGCCCCAGGCGGGCGCGGACCCGCTGCTCCGACCAC
>NZ_JAWVZL010000180.1:0-2962 GCF_033722195.1 Marinobacter sp. | reverse complement strand
CCCCAGCGGCAGGCCGATCAGCACACTGAACAGCAGCGACACGCCCACCATCACCAAGGTGTCCCAGCTGGCCCAGGCAATCTCGGCCCAGACCACATTAGCCAGCCATTGCTCGATCATCGCAGCACCTCCACATGCACGTCCGCTGCTTCCAGCGCCGCCATGGCCCGACTCAGGTCACCCCCCACCAGCGACAATGTCAGCTGACCGTAGGGGGTTTCCTTGATGTGGTCGATCCGCCCCGACAGGATACTGAAGTCCACCCCTGATTCCCGGGCCACATGCCCGAGCAGCGGCTTGTAGGTGGCCTCGCCCTTGAAGGTAAGGCGCAGGATGCGGCCGCTGGCGTGCTGCAGGTCCTCCTGCATCTCGTCCCGGTCGATGTTCTCACTTTCGAACACGAAGTCCCGGGTGGTGGGATGTTTGGGGTGCAGGAAGACCTCGCTCACCGGCCCCATTTCAACCACCTCACCGGCGTCCATCACCGCCACCCGGTCGCAGACCCGGCGCACCACATCCATCTCGTGGGTGATCAGCACGATGGTCAGGCCCAGCTCCCGGTTGATGTCCGCCAGCAGCCGCAGCACCGACTGGGTGGTCTGGGGGTCGAGGGCGCTGGTGGCCTCGTCACACAGCAGGATGGTGGGCCGGCAGGCCAGGGCGCGGGCAATACCGACACGCTGTTTCTGGCCACCGGAAAGCTGGCTGGGGTATTTCCGGGCATGGTCGGTGAGGCCCACCCGCGCCAGCAGTTCGGTCACCCGCTCCTCGATCTGCTGGCGTGAATAGATGCCCGCCAGCTTCATGGGGAAGGCGATGTTGTCGCTCACGGTCTTGGATGACAGCAGGTTGAAGTGCTGGAAGATCATGCCCACCCTGCGGCGGTAGGCCCGCAGCTCGCCGGCGTCGTAATCGGTGACGTTCTCGCCGTCGATCAGGATGCGCCCGCCGCTGGGCCGCTCCAGGCGGTTGATCAGACGGATCAGGGTGGACTTGCCGGCACCGGAGTGACCGACGATACCGAACACCTCGCCGGTCTCGATGGTCAGGCTGGTGGCGTGCAGCGCGGGGATCGCCCGGTCGCCCACCTGGTAGGACTTCTGGACCTGGTCAAATTCAATCACGGAGCAGCCTTGTGAGTGCAGCGTTAAGAACGCGACAGTATAGCCCAAGCGCCTGGCGAACCCGAGTCGGGACCCTGTTAAATCTTATGGCCGGCATTATCCCATCGGGAGTGATACGTTAGACTGGAGTCAGGGATCGGCAATCCGATCCGCCATTTTCAGCCAGTTGGAGGCACCAGAGCACCTTGGCCAGCACCACCGACACCCTGCCCACCCGCATGAACGGCACCCGCGCCTGGGTCGACTACCTGAGCAAGGTGGAGCTGCCGGTGCTGGCCAATACCCTGCGCCGCATCAACGAGCTCACCGACAGCAACAGCAGTACCGTCAACCAACTGGCGGAGGTGATTCTCAACGATGCCCAGCTCACCTCCCAGGTACTGCGGCTGTCCAACACCGTGTTCTACAACCAGACCCGGACCCAGGTGGGCACCGTCAGTCGCGCCATCACCCTGATCGGCTTTGATGCGGTCAAGTCCATGGCCATCTCGTCGCTGATCGTCGATACGCTGCTGGCCCGCAGTGAGCGCAGCCACCTGCTCAAATGCCTGGCCCGGGCACTGCACGCGGCGGTGCAGGCCCGCTGCCTGTTGCCGAGGCGCAACGAGCAGGCGCTGGAGGAAGTCTTTATCGGCGCACTGCTGATGAACATCGGTGAACTGGCGTTCTGGTCCTGCGATACCGAGCAGGCCGACGAGCTGGAACAGCGGCTGGGTCAGGACGAGCCGGCGGTGGCGGCCCAGAAAACGGTGCTCAAGACCACCTTTGCCGAGATCACCCGTGGCCTGGTGGAGGCCTGGGCCCTGGGGCCGTTCATCCGGGACGTGGTATCGGCGGGCCGGCCCAACTCCAAGGCCGCCAGCCTGGTGCGCCACTCGGTGGAACTGGCGCGGCTGTCGGAATCCGGCTGGCGCGGCGCCGACATGGACAAGCTGATGGAGACCCTCGGCGGCGAACTGGAGGAGGCTCCGGCCACCGTCCGCGACCAGGTCCGCATCAATGCCGGCGAGGCCGCCAAGATCGCGGTGTCACTGGGTATTCCCCAGGTTCAGGCACTGCTGCCCGGTGCCGACACCGGCGCCGAGGAAACCACCAAGTCCCCGCAGCCGGCAGCCCCGGACCCCGAACTTCAGCTGCAGATCCTGCGGGAGCTGGCGGAATGCCTGACCGCCAAGCCCGACATCAACCAGGTCTGCCAGCTGGTCACCGAGGGCATCCAGCGCGCCCTGGGCATGCAGCGGGTGGCCCTGCTGATGAGTGACCGTTCCGGTACCCAGTTGGTACCCCGCAAGGTGCTGGGGCTGGAGACCGAGGGCTGGCGCGACGGCTTCGTGATCGAGCGCAACCGCAAGACCACCCTCAACCGCCTGCTGAGCGATCACGAGTGTACGCTTTACAAGCCCGCGAAGGACGCCCAGCGCGCCGGCTTCGACCCCTGGGTGGGCAAGGTGCCTGCCCTGGTGGGGCCGCTCATGGCGAAGGGCCGGATTGTGGGGCTGTTCTACGCCGACAACGCCGGCGCAGGTTCGGCTCCCAGTGCCGGCCAGCTCACCGCCTTCAGCCATTTTGTGCGGCACGCCCAGCTCTGCCTGACACTGCTATC
The DNA here is from genome assembly GCF_033722195.1 of Marinobacter sp. GTDB lineage: Bacteria > Pseudomonadota > Gammaproteobacteria > Pseudomonadales > Oleiphilaceae > Marinobacter. The sequence goes on along the minus strand of NZ_JAWVZL010000180.1, from coordinate 235 downwards.
GGTGTCCTGAGTCCGGCTACAATTCATAGAGCTTGGTCACGTGCAGGATCGGCCCGGTGGGGGCTCCAGTGGGTGAACCCCCGGCCGGCTCCAGGCTGATGGCCAGGGTCCGGCTGCTGCTCAGCGCCTGGCGGGCCTCGTCGGTCAGGGTGACCTGGTAGACGCCCCCCACCGGCACCACACCCAGGGACAGCGGATTGCCGCTCTCCGGCACGATCCAGAGCTCATAGTCCTT
>NZ_JAWVZL010000179.1:0-2977 GCF_033722195.1 Marinobacter sp. | reverse complement strand
AAGCGCCAGGCCCTGGCCCGGGTTTTCGAAGGCGCCGGTGACGGCGTAGACGGATGGCAGCCGGAGCGCCCGGATGATGGCGCGGTTGGCGGCCGGGAAATCCTCGTCCTGCAGTTGCGCCAGCGCCAGCCAGCTTACCGGCTGACCTTCCCGGCCCTCGGCCTCACCCGCGGCGGTGTCGGTCTGCCAGACATCCAGGAACACGCGCTTGTCGCCATAGTCATGGCGGATGCCGATCAGCGGTTGCAACGAGGCCGGGTCCACCCGCAGCCCGGTCTCCTCCGCCAGCTCACGGACAAGGGCCTGCTGTACCGTCTCGCCGGCCTCCACCTTGCCACCGGGAAATTCCAGCAGGCCACCCTGGTGGACACCGTCGGGGCGGCGGGCAATCAGCACCCGGCCGCCACGGCGCACCACAGCCACCGCGACGTGGACTTCCCTCACCCGGTCAGGTCCGGTATTCGGCGTTGATGGTGACGTAGTCGTGGGAAAAGTCGCAGGTCCAGACCCGCTCACGGATCTCGCCCCGGTTCAGGGTCACCCGGATGGTGATCTCGGACTCGCTCATCACCGCCTTGCCGCGGGCCTCGGTGTAATCCTCGGCGCGGCCGCCATTGCGAACCAGACAGACATCCCCCAGGTGAATGGTCAGCGCCTCCAGATCCAGGTCGTGGACGCCGGCCCGACCCACCGCCGCCAGGATACGGCCCCAGTTGGGGTCGGAGGCGAACAGCGCGGTCTTCACCAGGGGCGAATGGGCGATGGTGTAGGCCACCGCCAGGGCCTCCTCGCTGGAGACGGCCTTCTGTACGTCGATGGTGATGAACTTGGTGGCGCCCTCGCCATCCCGCACGATGGCGTGGGCCAGGGTCATGAAGACCTCCTCCAGGGCATCCCGCAGCACCTTGAGATCCGGGCTCTCCCGGGTGATCTCGTCATTGCCGGCCTGACCGGTGGCGATCAGCATGCAGGCGTCGTTGGTAGAGGTGTCGCCGTCGATGGTGATGCGATTGAAGGAGTGCTCCCCCAGCTCAGCGGCCAGAATCTCCAGCAGCCGCGGCTCGATCCTGGCGTCGGTGGCGATAAAGCCCAGCATGGTGGCCATGTTGGGCCGGATCATACCCGCGCCCTTGCTGATGCCGGAGATGGTAACGGTCTTGCCGCCCAGCTGGATCTGCTTGCTGGCCCCCTTGGGCAGGGTGTCGGTGGTCATGATGCCCTTGGCGGCGTCGGGCCAGGCGTTGGCATCCAGGGCCGAGAGTGCCGTCGGCAGCGCCGGCAGGATCTTGTCCACCGGCAGTGGTTCACCGATCACGCCTGTTGAAAACGGCAGGATCTCCTGCGCCGATACGCCGGCTTCCTTGGCCAGCGCTTCGCAGCATTTGCGGGCGTCCGTCAGGCCGCGCTCACCGGTGCCGGCGTTGGCGTTACCGGTGTTGATCAGCAGATAGCGGGGGGCGCCCTGGCGCAGGTGCTCTTTGGCCAGGGTCACCGGCGCCGCGCAGAACTGGTTCTGGGTGAAGATGCCCGCCACCTGGCTGCCGGGCGCCGCCTCGATCACCACCAGGTCCTTGCGGCCGGGCTTCTTGATACCGGCGCTGGCAACGCCCAGGCGCACACCCGCGACCGGGTAAAAGTCTGGTAAGGGTCCCAATCCAACCGCCATTTGCTGACCTCCTTGATGACATTGATTCGTGCCGGGAAACAAAAACCCGCAGCCTGAGACCAGGGTGCGGGTGATTACCGATTATTCAAGCAAAGGCCAACCCGATCAGCTGACTTTGCCGCAACACTGCTTGTACTTCTTGCCGGACCCACAGGGGCAGGGCTCGTTGCGGCCCACCTTGCGCTCCTGACGGACAAAGGTTTCCGGTGTGGCCTGGGCCTGGCGTCCGGCGTCGTCGCCTTCACCACCGGCGGGTCTCTGTCCGGCCGCGGCACTGGTCTGGTCGTGGCGCAGCTTGGCCGCCGCCAGCTGCCGGTCGAGCTCTTCCCGGCGGCGACGCTCAACCTCGCGCATCTCCTCTTCGGTCTGCACCTTGACATGGCACAGCACCCGGGTGACGTCGCGCTTCATGGTTTCCAGCATGGTTTCGAACAGGTTGAAGGCTTCGCGCTTGTATTCCTGCTTGGGGTTCTTCTGGGCATAGCCGCGCAGGTGAATACCCCGGCGCAGGTGATCCATGTTGGACAGATGCTCCTTCCAGAGGGTGTCCATCACCTGCAGGAAGACCTGCTTCTCGAAGTTGCGCATGGGGCCGGAACCGACGATCTCTTCCTTGGCGCGGTAGGCAGCAACCACTTCATCGAGGATGCGCTGGCGCAGATTCTCCTCGAACAGCTTCTTGTCCTCATCCAGCCATTTCTGGATCGGCAGCTCGATGGCCATCTCGGACTGCAGCTGGGCCTCCAGGCCCGCCACATCCCACTGCTCGGGCATGCTCTGGGGCGGAATGAATTCGCTGATCACCGAATCCACCACGTCGGCACGGATGGTGTCCACCATCTCGGAGATGTCTTCCGAAGACATGACCTCGTTGCGCTGGTCGTAGATCACCCTGCGCTGGTCGTTGGCGACGTCGTCGTACTCCAGCAGGGTCTTGCGCATGTCGAAATTGCGGCCTTCCACCTTGCGCTGGGACTTCTCGATGGCGTTGGTGACCATGCGGTGTTCGATGGCCTCGCCCTTCTTCATGCCCATGGCCTGCATGATGTTCTTGACCCGGTCCGGGGCGAAGATCCGCATCAGGTTGTCTTCCAGGGACAGGAAGAACCGGGACGACCCCGGGTCGCCCTGGCGGCCGGCACGACCACGCAGCTGGTTGTCGATCCGGCGGGATTCATGGCGCTCGGTACCAATGATGTGCAGACCACCGGCCTCGAGCACCTGATTGTGGCGCTCGGTCCATTCGGCCTTGACCCGGGCAATCTCTTCTTCCGTGGGATTGTCCATGGCCGCCACTTCGTGCTCCCAGTT
>NZ_JAWVZL010000178.1:0-3028 GCF_033722195.1 Marinobacter sp. | reverse complement strand
TGCATCCAGGCCGGCGACCCCGGGTAGATGCGCAAGGGTCCACCGGCCGGATTGCGATCCGCGAGAATCGACAGGAAGCCGGCCCAGTCCGGAGCCGCCAGCCTGTCCCGGTCCCGCCAGAGGGTCTGTATGCCGAGGTCGTATTCGGCGCTGCCGGCATGGGTATCGAAACAGGCAATGGGGCTGGCCTTGACCTGCATCATTGTGAGGCCGAGGTAGAGTCCGGCATGCTTCTGCACATCGGCAAAATTGCCGGCATGGAACGCGTGGAGGTAACTCAGCATAGACGTTTCGGTCCTGGCCGGGGCATGGAGCCGCCCATTAAGCCCCAATGGCCGGGTGGCGGCAACCATGCGTGCACAAATCTTCAGAAGATCACAAGGTTAAAGTACTTTGGCAAAGCCACCGCCCCTATTCCGCCGTTGACGGATTTCTGATGTGCTCCGGTACCGGTGCCCCCCTCCGGATCCAGACATGGGTTTCCGACGTATCGTTTTCCGGGCTCCGTGCCGGCCGTCTTGGCGACCGTCTGACCCGCCTGGCCTGAAGGCCAGCGCCGACACGACGCTTGAACGACGTCCGACAAACCCCCAGATAAAAGGCCGTCCAACCCTGCAAACCTGGAGGTGGCTTTGTCCCAGCAGCACCGTGATCCCGCCGATCAGCTCTACGCCCTGATCGCCAACGAGGAGGACGCCCGCACCTGTACCGATATCTCGGACAGCGCCTGTCGCGAGGTGCCGCGAAATTTCTTTGTGATCCTGGGCAGCTTGGTACTGACCAAATTGGGGGACTTGCTGATCAGCCCCAAAACCGTGCTGGCCTGGTTGTTGGGAGCCATCGGGGCGCCCGGCCTGGTGGCCTGGCTGGTGCCGATACGCGAGTCCGGGTCGCTGATTCCGCAGATGGTGATTGGCGCCTGGGTGCGGCAAAAACCGGTGCGCAAATGGTTCTGGGTGCTGGGCAGCTATGGTCAGGCCGTCTGTGTCGCCGCCATGGCTTTGAGCGTGTGGACGCTGGATGGCTACCTGGCCGGCTACGGCGTGCTGGCGGCGCTGGTGGTGTTCTCGCTGGCCCGGGGTTTCTGCTCGGTATCCATGAAGGACGTGCAGGGAAAATGTGTTCCCAAGACCCGCCGGGGCCGGCTCTCCGGCCTGGCTACCACCGTCAGCGGCGGCGCCACCGTGGCGCTGACGGTGGTCCTGTTCTGGGATCGCGGCGATCCCGAGCTCATGTTCTACGTGATGCTGCTGGGCCTTGCCGCCGTCCTCTGGCTTGTAGCCGGCAGCCTCTTTGCCACCGTGGACGAGGAAGCCGGTGAAACCGGTGGCGGTGGCAATGCCCTGGCGGATGCGCTGCGCAGCCTCTCTCTGCTGCGGGACGACGCGCCCTTCCGGCATTTCGTAGTCACCCGGGCGCTGCTGTTGTGTTCGGCCCTGGCGGCTCCCTACTTCGTACTGCTGGCGCAGCAACAGGGCGACTCCGGCTGGCTGCTGGGTTCGTTCCTGCTGGCCAGCAGCCTGGCCAGCTCCATCAGCGCCAGCGTCTGGGGCTGGATGGCGGACCGGTCGAGCCGCCAGGTGATGATCCGGGGCGCCGCCATCGCCAGCGGGATTTGCCTGGTGATCGGAACCCTGAACGTGGTCCAGGGCGCCGCCGTGGCCTCGGCCTGGTTCTACCCGCTGGCGTTCTTCGTCCTCAGCATCGCCCACGCCGGGGTGCGGCTGGGCCGCAAGACCTACCTGGTGGATATGGCCGGCGGCAACAAGCGCACCGACTACACCGCCGTCAGCAATACCGTGATCGGCGTGCTGCTGCTGGTCACCGGTGGCCTCAGTGCCCTGGCGTCCCTGATTTCCAATGGCGCGGTCATTGTCTTTCTGGGCCTGATTGGCCTGGCGGGCACCATCAGTGCCATCCGGCTGCGGGAAGTGGAATAGCTGGCTCCGAGGCAGACCGGCCTGAATCCCTGCAAATGTGACCGAATCGACAGACAAAACAGTCACCCTGGCAATCGTCAGACCGGTGAGGGAACCGGTATGCTTCTGCTGACGTTTAATGAGTATTTACCTGGAATCAAAGCCATGATGCGAATCCTGTTTGCCATGGCCGTACTGATCACAGGAGTGATGTCTGTCAGCTGGGTGGGCGCAAGCTATCCCCCGGCTCCGGACACTGCCCAGGGAGCCGGCACAGAAGCGGCATCGAACGCACCCCGTTATCTCACTGTGGGCGACCAGTCACTGACTGGTCGCCAGGCTGCCCGGAGACACTGATCATGAGTTCGCATTTTCTCGCCACATCCCGTTCCCAACGCTTCCTGCGGACCGATGAGGGCTGGATTGTCAGAACCCGGGAAGGTCGCAATCTTGGCCCCTTTCAGGACCGGGATGCCGCTGACCGCGCCCTTGCCCACCACATCCGGGTAGCCAACTACACTGCCTCCGCCATGATGCCGGAAGGCTATGAGATCCACGACGTCACCCGCTGCCGGATTGCCGGCTGTGCCGACTGTGAGGAGGTCAGGGTAGCCCTCGGAGCGATCGTCAGGCCCGACCTGCCGACGGACTGAGTGGGAGTCAGGGCGCCTTGCCGTCGTTGAGGGCCAGCGCGCCCTTGACGATGCGGTAGATGATCCAGATGGCAATGCCCAGCAGGATGAACCAGCCCACGATAATGACCGTGGTGATGACGCCGATGACGCTCCACAGCACGCCGATCCAGAAGGTTCGGATCTGCCAGCGGAAGTGGGGCTCAATCCAGGTGCCGCGCACGTCATCCAGTTTGACGTAATTGATGATAACCCCCGCCAGGCCGGTCAATCCGCCCAGAAAGAACGACAGCGCCTGCAGGATATAGACCGCGACCGCCAGGTTGCGGCCCGGTTCGTTGCGACGCACGATGGGGGTGTCCCCGTCGGTTGCGCGAAATTCGGGATCGGGCAAGTGATCTCCTCCATCTGTCCGGATTTGCCGCCAGTATACTTCAGAGTTACCGGCCTAGGCTGCCGCCGACGGCATGACAATCC
>NZ_JAWVZL010000177.1:0-3040 GCF_033722195.1 Marinobacter sp. | reverse complement strand
GGTGAGTTTATCCACCCAGTAGAGGCCGCCGAGTAGTTCACAGCCGGCGCGCACCCCGGCAAATGCGCCGGCTTCGGCATTGACGCCCTCGTCATTGCCGCCGGTCTTCGCGATACCTCGAATGCTGGGAACGCCCTCGGAACAGTCGACTTTTACATTGGCAGCCAGCAGCGCCGAGGCCCCGGCATAGCCGCTGGCCGTGATGGTCAGGCGGGCCTGGAAGTGCCCCATGGTTTCGTAGGCCCGGGGCCCGTCCATTCCACCCCGACGGTAATAGATCCGGATTTCGGACTCGTTGTTGGCGGGGTAGGCCTGCTCAATAGTGGCCTTGCCCTCGGCGAGGCTGAATTGTGCATCGGCGCGGGCCTGGAGGTGGACCTTGCCCTTGCTCGGGGTGAACTCCGCGGAGGCGCCGGCGCCCGAGGCGAAGCGCATGAACTGGGCCTCGGCCGATGCGTTGAAGCCGGTTTCGTCGCGCATGGCCTGCTCCCGCTGCCTGTTTCCCCATACCGAGCCACTGACTTCCTTGTGAAACTGGTTGATGGACTTGCTGAAATTGCTCTCCGGCCCAAGCTCCCAGAAGCTGCCCTTGAGTCTGAAGCCAAAGTCGGCTTCGACGGCCTGACGAAGCTTGCCGGTGTCGACACCATCGCGGTGCAGCCATCCCTGGCTGCGGTCGCGATCCCTCGCGGTCATTCGGTAGCTGCGCCAGTGATTGGCAATCTTCTCGGAGCGGACGTAGGTGTAATGCCGGTTTCCCTTCAGGCGTTTGATCTCGGTCAGCCGCGGCGTTGTCTGCATTGAGGTGCCAATGACGCCCAACTCCTCCAGGTCCGCCACCAGGGTCTGTTTCTGCTCCTGGAGCCTGCTTCTGAGGGCACCCTCCGATGCCTCTGGCTGCTCGCTTTCGCCGCCGAGTGATGCGTCGCCGTTCTCGATGCTGCAATAGAGCTGCTCTATGCCGCTACCGACCAGCATTTCTTCTTCCAGAATGTCGTCGAGATCTTCCTGGGTCAGAAAATAAAGGGTGTCGGAGCCTGTGACGTGAACAATCTCCACATACTCGTCCTGGCAGGGGGCCGGGTCGCACAGGGTCAGTGCCGGCGCCGACGAGAACAGGTTTTCGTCATTGGCAGGCAGGCTCAGTACCTGGCCGGCGTAGATTCGGTTGGGGTCTTCAATTGCGGGGTTCAGGTTCATCAGCCGTGTCACGCTCACCCTGTGCTTCCGGGCAATGTTGCCAAGGGTGTCTCCGGTTCTGACGGTATAGGCCAGGGTCACGCAGCACCTCCCTGTGCAAGCTGACGGTCGAGTTGATCAAGTTTTTCGAAATTGGTCATTGCGTTGTCGTCGAGCAGAACCTGGCAGGCCTGGCTGTGCAGTCCCTGCGGATGATAGAGAGCCAGCTCGGCGTACCGGACGATATCCCGCTCCGAGTGAAAGCCTTTTTCCTCGGCCTCCCGGACCAGACGCTGCAGCCGGGCCTGCGATTCCCGCTGTTCGTCGAGATCGAGATACGACCTGAGCCGTGCCAGAAACGACTGGCCCTGGGTGCCGTTCATGGCCTCGATTTGCGGTTCGCTCAGCTGGAACCAGCCCTCGTTTTCAGAGTGCTTTGCCTCAGCTACCCCGCTGGTCGTGATGGTTTGCCAGCATGCATCCGCGCGGGGGTTGCGCCACTCCACGATGGGTCCGCTGAACAGGTTGCGCTCCGCCTCCGTCAATACCTGGAAGAAGCGATCCAGATGGGTGCCGACATAGAACCGGCAATAACTCAGTTGTCCCGAGGGCATTCGTACACTGATCAGACTGCGCAGATGTTCAACCAGGACTTCCGGCCCGGCCTTGGCTCTGATCAGGATTCCACCCTCGGCCCAGGCTGATTGCTGCTCCCACAGGCGAGAGCCCGCCGACGGCAAGACCAGATAGGGGCTCACCGCCAGGGCGGCCTCGTGGCGGGTGCCGCGGTAAAGCCAATCAGCCCAGGGTGCATCGTCATGCTGATAGGTGATCCGTGGTGCATCGAGCTTTGCGCCATCCAGCAACAGGAACAGGTTGATATCGGCATCGAGAGTCATGGTCTGCATCCGCTCAACCCATGTCACACGGGCACTGGGTTAATGGGCAGGAGCCATCGGCCTGGCGGTGGCATTGTGCGCCAAACAGCAGATCCTTTTGTGCCATACGCCTGAGCTTCTCCGGGCTGCTGGGTATGGCCTCGAACGTTTTCCGTTGCGGCGAGATTGCCAACGCCGGTGAAACAACCTTCTCAGGGATGTGGGCGTCCAGACTCCCGGGCAGATGGGGAGACTGGGCCTGTTGCGCCGCTCCACTTCCAGGCGCCCCGCCGGAGTTCATCTTCACCATGGGGCCGGAGACGGTGACGCCGCTGGCGTCCACTTTCACAAAGCTGCCACCGGCCTTGAGGGTGACTTCGGCGCCGGCTTCGATGACGATTTTCAGGCCGGCCTTGTGGTGGATCTCGCGGCCGGCTTCCACCAGTTGGGACTGGCCCTGCCTGCAGTGATGGCTGCCGCCGGTTGTCAGGCTCCGGTCACCGCCGATCCGCTGGCGTTGCTCCCCGGCTACGGTGCAATGATCATCCCCCTTGATGTGGACCTTGCGGTGGTTGCCCACGGTAAGGTGGCTGTCGCGCCGGATCACCTCGGTGCGGTCGTTCTCGGTGAGCAGGTCCAGGTCCTTCTGGGCGTGTACATACACCTGCTCCTGGCCGGCCTCATCCTCGAAGCGCAGCTCGTTGCTGCCCTCGCCCTTGTGGGTGCGGGTTTTCAGGGTGGTGCGGGTCTTGTGCTGGGGCAGGCTGTAGGGCGGCATGTTGCCGGCGTGATACGTACGCCCGGTGATGATGGGCTGGTCCGGATCGCCGTCCAGGAAGGATACGATCACCTCGTGGCCGATCCTGGGGATGGCCATGAAGCCATACTGGCCGCCGGCCCAGCCCTGGCTGACCCGCAGCCAGGCGCTGCTGTGCTCGTCGTTGTTCGCACTCTCTACCTCGGGCCGCAGGCGCCGATCCCAG
>NZ_JAWVZL010000176.1:0-3063 GCF_033722195.1 Marinobacter sp. | reverse complement strand
GTTTGCCGTGGCGGCCGTGCTCGGCCTGCTGATGGCCCTCGCCCGCCGCAGCGATAACAAGTGGATCTCCATGCCGGTTGGCGCGGTGGTGGAGTTTATCCGCAGTACTCCGTTGCTGGTCCAGCTCTTTTTCATGTTTTACGTATTGCCCCGCTATGGCCTACGTCTGCCCCCCTTCATTGTGGGCACGGTGGCCCTGGGGCTGCATTATGGTACCTATGCCTCAGAAGTGTACCGGGCAGGGATTGACGCCATCGGCCGCGGGCAGTGGGAGGCGGCCCGCGCCCTTAACTTCTCCACTGCCCATACCTGGACCGGGATCATATTGCCGCAGGCGATCCCGCCGATGCTGCCTGCCCTGGGCAACTACCTGATCGCCATGTTCAAGGAGTCGGCGCAACTGGCAGCCATCACGGTGCCGGAACTGCTCTTTACCGGCCGGGTGCTGGGTACCCGCAATTTCCGTTATCTCGTACCGATTACGATGGTGGGAGCCTTATATTTTGCGATCAGCTATCCATCTTCACTGATTGTCCGCCAATTGGAGGCCCGTTATGCAAGAGCAACCTGAGCAGGCAACTGCACCGATTGTTCGATTTGAAAATGTTACGAAGGCGTTTGGAGACCTCGTCGTCTTGCGCGAGCTGGATTTCGACGTGGCCCCGGCCGAAAAAGTGTGCATCATCGGCCCCAGTGGTTCGGGCAAGACGACGATCCTGAGGGTATTGATGACCCTGGAGAAGCCCAACGCCGGCGTCATCTGGGTAGACGGCGAGCCGCTATGGCACAAGCAGACGAAGGATGGCGGGCTGGTCGAGGCCGACGAAAAGCACCTGCGGAGGGTGCGGGGCAATATCGGCATGGTCTTCCAGCATTTCAACCTCTTTCCCCATATGACGGCGATTCGCAACGTCTATGAGGCGCCGGTGCATGTGTTGGGGCTGCCGAAGGAAGAAGCGGTGGCCCGGGCTCAGGGGTTACTGGACAAGGTGGGACTGAGTGACAAGTATGACCAATACCCTTCCCAGCTTTCCGGCGGGCAGAAGCAACGGGTGGCCATCGCCCGTGCCCTGGCGATGCAACCCAAGGTAATGCTCTTCGACGAGGTGACATCGGCCCTGGATCCGGAGCTGGTGGGCGAAGTGCTGGGGGTGATCCGCGAACTGGCCATGGAAGGAGAAATGGCGATGTTGCTGGTAACCCACGAAATGGGCTTCGCGCGCGAGGTTTCTGACCGGGTCGTCTTTTTTGACAAAGGGCAGGTTGTGGAACAGGGTCCACCAGAGCAACTTTTCGACCATCCCGAGAACCCGCGAACGAGGCAATTCCTGGGCGCGACGTTGCGGCACTAAATAGCGCTGACAGGCAGGGTTGCGCCATGGTGGACGGCGGGCGTGGTCGCGACGATGGGTAAGAGGAAAAGATGGAAGTTACCATTCTGACGGAGCAGGAGTTGCGCCGGGTGGTCCGGCCGGACGCAGCAGCGCTGGCAGCCGTGGCGGATGGGTTTGTGCGCCTGGCCCGGGGACAGGCTACGATGCCGCCAATCATGCGGGTGGAGATCCCGGAACACAACGGCGAGCTAGACGTCAAGAGTGCCTACCTGCAGGGGCTTGACAGCTTTGCGGTCAAGCTCTCGTCAGGTTTCTTTGACAATGCCCGTCTGGGCTTACCCAGTTTGAGCGGGATGATGGTCCTGCTGAGCAGCCAGACCGGGTTTCCGCGCGCGGTGCTGCTGGATAATGGATACCTGACGGACGTCCGTACCGCCCTGGCGGGCGCCCTGGCGGCGCGCCATCTGGCGCCGGAAGAGGTAGACACGGTGGGCGTCATCGGCAGCGGTGCCCAGGCCCGTTACCAGATCAGGGCGTTACAACTGGTGCGTTCCTTTGAGCAGGTCCTCGTCTATAGCCAGGATCCGGCTAACCGGGAACGGTACGCGCAGGAGATGGCGCCACTGCTGGGGTGTGAGGTACGGGCGGCGCCGGATGCCGAGACGGTGGTGCGGCAGAGCAAGGTGCTGGTGACCACGACTCCGGCCCGGGAGCCGGTGGTACAGGCGGCGTGGTTGCACCCGGGCATGCACATTACGGCACTGGGGGCGGATGCCGAGGAGAAGCAGGAACTGGCGGTGGAAGTCCTGGAGCGGGCAGACATGCTGGTGTGCGACACCAGGGCGCAGGCCTTCCGCCTGGGAGAGCTGCACCACGGGCTGGAGGCAGGCGTAATTGACGCGGAGAGCCCGATCCGGGAAGTGGGCGACCTGATTGCCGCCGGCGGAAGCGCCCGGAGCGCGCCCGAGCAGATCACGGTCTGTGACCTGACCGGCACCGGCGCCCAGGACACGGCGATCGCCCGTCTGGCCTATGAGCAGGCCCAGGCTGCCGGGCTGGGAACGACGATTGATGCCTGACCTGCCTACCTTTCAGGATATTTATCGGGCCCGACGCACGATTGCATCCCTGGTACGGCAGACACCGCTATTACCGTCACTCGGCCTGCGGCAGCGGCTGGGGGTGCCGGCTTATTTGAAAGCGGAGACCTTGCAGGAGACGGGCAGTTTCAAGGTGCGGGGGGCGGCGAACAAGATCCTGAACCTGGACCGGGAAGCGCAGCGCCGGGGGGTGGTGACGGCGTCGACGGGCAACCACGGGCGGGCGGTGGCCTACGTCGCCGGCCAGATGGGGATTCCGGCCGTGGTCTGTCTCTCGGAGCGCGTTCCCGCAGACAAGGTGGATGCGTTGCGGCGATTGGGAGCGGAGCTGGTAATTGAGGGTGAAGGGCAGGATGAGGCGGTGGCGCGCGCCGAACAGCTGCGCGATACGCGGGGGCTGAGCCTGGTGCATCCCTTCGACGACCCGCTGGTGATCGCGGGTCAGGGGACAATTGGACTGGAATTGCTGGAGATTTTGCCGGAGCCGGACACGGTGCTGGTGCCCCTTTCGGGTGGGGGACTGATCGCCGGGATTGCCCTTGCGCTGAAAAGTGTTTCTCCCGATACGCACGTCATCGGGGTTAGTATGGAAGGGTCGCCGGTGATGTACCACAGTCTGGAGGCGGGCC
>NZ_JAWVZL010000175.1:0-3108 GCF_033722195.1 Marinobacter sp. | reverse complement strand
TGCCTTCCCCCTGGTCCAGCTCCGCCAGTTCCCGGCTCAGGGTCTGGTGCAGTTCCGGCAGCTCTTCCGGCTGCACCCGGTGTTTGCGGGCCATCTGATAGATGGCGCTCAGGCGCTCCTCCACCTCTGCCAGCCGCTGCGGGTCGGCCTCGTAGTCTTCGACGAAGTGACGCAGGTTGTCGCCGGCTTCGGTGACCTGGATGTAGGCATCGTTCAGCATCTGCAGGGTGTCTTTCAGGCGCACAACTTCTACCGGTAACTGTTCCAGCTGGTGCAGGGCCTGGCGCAGCAGCCCGGCGGCGCTGGTCTCATCCTCGGTGCACAGCATGGCGGCCTGCTGGCTGCGCAGCATCACGTCTTCGGCGTGGCTGAGCTGTTCCTGTTCCTGCTCCAGCTCCACCTGCTCCTCCGGCTGCAGGGCCAGGCGGTCCAGCTCTTCCACCTGGTAGCGCAGCAGCTGCAGCTTGGCCTCATTCTCGTCGGCGTTGTGCCGGCAGTCCTGCAGGCGCTGGCGGGTGGCCTGCCAGGTCTTGAAGGCGGCGCGGGTCTGCTGGGCCAGCGCTTCGGCGCCGGCGAACTCGTCCAGCAGCTTGCGGTGGGTGTCTTTCTGCAGCAGCGACTGGTGCTGATGCTGGCTGTGGATATCCATCAGCAGGCTGCCGAGATCCTTCAGGTGCGTCAGGGGGCAGGGCTGACCATTGATGTAGGCCCGGGAGCGGCCGTCCTTGCTGATGACCCGGCGCATAATGCAGTCGCTGTCGTCGTCCAGTTCGTGGCCGGCCAGCCATTGCCCGGCTTCGGGAATGCGGGACACATCGAAGGTGGCGGTGATATCGGCCCGCTTGGCGCCATGGCGCACGGCGCCGGCATCGGCGCGGCCTCCCATCACCAGCCCAAGCGCGTCCAGCACAATGGACTTGCCCGCGCCGGTCTCGCCGGTCAGCGCGGTCATGCCCTTGCCGAACTGCAGTTCCACCCTTTCGGCGATGGCGTAATTGGACACGGTGAGCTGGGTGAGCATGAGGCCTCCTTTGACTGGCAGTCAGCAACGATTGTCGGCGTTGATGGGCAGGTCGCCCGACATACCTGTGAATTCGTACAGTACATGTGAATATATACAGTGCCCGGACAGTTTGCAAATGCCATAAATGTGATTTTTTTGTGGTTGAAACCCATGCCGGTGGCCCCATATCGCTGAGCAGGTTTTTGAATCAGGTCTGAAAACGTTCGGGCCGACCATGATCGAGCAGGAGTAGTGCATGAGCGCTGACGAGCATCGTAACGAACAGATTGAGGATGAGCAGAAGGCCCAGCAGGCCGAGAACGAGACCGCGGATCCCGCGAAGGAAGGTCAGCCGGATGAGGTAGCGGCGCTGCGGGAGCAGGTCAAGGAGTACCAGGAGCAGATGCTGCGGTCGCAGGCGGAAATGCAGAATGTGCGCCGCCGTGCCGAGATCGACGTGGAGAAGGCTCACAAATTTGCCCTGGAAAAGTTCGTCAAGGAACTGCTGCCGGTGGCGGACAGCCTGGAGAAGGCGGTCGAGAGCACCGAGGGCCATGAGGACAAGGGTGAGCTGGTGGCCTCGATCCGTGAGGGTGTGGAAATGACCCTGAGCCTGTTCATGAACAGTCTGCAGAAGTTCAACGTAGCTCAGCTCAACCCCATCGGCGAGCCCTTCGACCCGCAGAAACACGAGGCCATGTCGATGGTGCCGGCGCCCGATGCCGAGCCCAATACCGTGGTGGCAGTGGTGCAGAAAGGCTACACCCTGAACGATCGCCTGGTGCGCCCCGCCATGGTGGTTGTGGCCAAGGCAGGGGACTCACCGAAAATTGACGAGCAGGCTTGAAAACTCAGGCCTGGGGCCAATATAGGCAATAACTGGACGGTACGCCGGAGCGACAGATCCGGCCGCGAAGTTGGCATAGCCAGAACCGGATTGAACGAACGAATTGGAGCGAATCAATGAGTAAGATTATTGGTATTGACCTGGGGACCACAAACTCCTGCGTAGCCATCATGGATGGGGACAAGGTCAAGGTTATCGAGAACGCCGAAGGCGATCGCACCACGCCTTCCATTATCGCGTACACAGAAGACGGCGAAACCCTGGTTGGTCAGTCCGCCAAGCGCCAGGCCGTCACCAATCCCAGCAACACTCTTTACGCCATCAAGCGTCTGATCGGCCGTCGCTTTGAAGACAGCGTCGTGCAGAAAGACATCAAGATGGTGCCCTACAAGATCACCAAGGCCGACAACGGCGATGCCTGGGTCGAGGTGAAGGGCGAGAAGATGGCGCCACCGCAGGTGTCCGCCGAAGTGCTGAAGAAGATGAAGAAGACCGCCGAGGACTACCTGGGTGAGAAGGTCACCGAGGCGGTCATCACCGTGCCGGCCTACTTCAACGACAGCCAGCGCCAGGCCACCAAGGACGCCGGCAAGATTGCCGGTCTCGATGTCAAGCGCATCATCAACGAGCCCACCGCGGCGGCCCTGGCCTACGGCATGGACAAGAAGACCGGTGATCGCACCGTGGCCGTCTATGACCTGGGTGGTGGTACCTTCGACATCTCCATCATCGAGATTGCCGACGTGGACGGTGAGCACCAGTTCGAGGTGCTGGCCACCAACGGTGACACCTTCCTCGGTGGTGAGGACTTCGACCTGAAACTGATCGAATACCTGGCCGACCAGTTCAAGAAGGACAGCGGCATCGACTTGCGTGGCGATTCCCTGGCCATGCAGCGGCTGAAGGAAGCCGCCGAGAAGGCCAAGATCGAGCTGTCCTCCAGCCAGCAGACCGACGTCAACCTGCCGTACATCACGGCGGACGCCAGCGGTCCCAAGCACATGAACGTGAAAGTGACCCGCGCCAAGCTGGAGTCACTGGTGGAAGAGCTGGTCGAGCGCAGCCTCGAGCCGTGCCGCACCGCGCTGGAAGATTCCGGGACCAAGCTTGGTGAAATCGACGAGGTGATTCTGGTGGGCGGCCAGACCCGTATGCCGATGGTTCAGGAGAAGGTGAAGAACTTCTTCGACAAGGAACCGCGCAAGGACGTGAACCCCGACGAAGCAGTTGCGATCGGCGCGGCCATCCAGGGCGCGGT
>NZ_JAWVZL010000174.1:0-3150 GCF_033722195.1 Marinobacter sp. | reverse complement strand
TCCGACCTGGGCACACTGCGCACCAAGGCCGAGCCCCAGTCCGACGGCTCCTACGCCATCACCGGCACCAAGATCTTCATCTCCGCCGGCGAGCACGACATGGCCGACAACATCATCCACCTGGTGCTGGCACGACTGCCGGATGCCCCCAAGGGCACCAAGGGCATCTCCCTGTTTGTGGTCCCCAAGTTCCTGCCGGACGAGAACGGCGAGCCGGGTGAGCGCAATGCCGTCAGCTGTGGCTCCATCGAGCACAAGATGGGCATTCACGGCAACGCCACCTGCGTCATGAACTTCGACGGCGCCAAGGGCTTCCTGGTGGGTCCCGAGAACAAGGGCCTCAACTGCATGTTCACCTTCATGAACATCGCCCGTATCGGCACCTCCATCCAGGGTCTGGGTGCGGCGGAGCTGGGCTTCCAGGGTTCACTGGAATACGCCCGTGACCGTCTCGCCATGCGCTCACTCAGTGGTCCCAAGGCCCCTGAAAAGGCCGCCGACCCGATCATCGTGCATCCGGACGTGCGCCGCATGCTGCTGACCCAGAAGGCCATCGCCGAAGGCGGCCGTGCTCTGGTGTACTTTGCCGCCCAGCAGGCGGACATTGCCGGCAAGGCCGAGTCCGAGGAAGAGCGCAAGGAAGCCGACGAGCTGCTCAGCTTCCTGACCCCCATCTCCAAGGCGTTCCTGACCGAGATGGGCAACGAGTCCGCCAACCTGGGCATGCAGGTCTTCGGTGGCCACGGCTTTATCTCCGAGTGGGGCATGGAGCAGAACGTGCGTGATGCCCGCATCGGCACCATCTACGAAGGCACCACCGGCATCCAGGCGCTGGATCTGCTGGGCCGCAAGGTCCTGATGACCCAGGGTGAAGCCCTCAAGCGCTTTACCAAGCGGGTGCACATGTTCTGCAAGGAGCAGTCCGGCAACGACAAGATCAAGGAATTTGTCGAGCCACTGGCCGCCTTCAACAAGGAGTGGGGCGACATCACCATGAAGATCGGCATGTCCGCCATGAAGAACCGGGAAGAAGTGGGCGCCGCCGCCTACGACTACCTGATGTACTCCGGTTACGGCGTCAGCGCCTACCTCTGGGCCGCCATGGCCGAAGTGGCCCAGCGCAAGCTGGACGAGGGCACCAGCGAAGAGGCCTTCTACAAGGCCAAGCTGCAGACAGCGCGCTTCTACTTCCAGCGCCTGCTGCCACGGGCCAAGGCACACGCCGATGCCATGACCGCCGGTGCCGACTCCCTGATGGACATCGAGGAAGAGCATTTCATGTTCTGATGTCCCTCACTGGAAAGGCCCTGTTCTGCGGGGCCTGACAGAAAAAAGTCAGCACTGACCCGCACCGTTCTCCAGTAACGGTGCGGGTTTTTTGTTTTCAGACTGAGAATTCGTTCGCAAACGTGTAAAATACGCCCACGAAATCTGACCCCAACCACGAGGATCTTGTCATGGCGGACTATCAGGCCCCACTGCGGGACATGCGCTTCCTGCTCAATGAAGTATTCGACGCGCCGGCCCAGTGGGCCTCGCTGCCCGGTCTGAGCGAGACCGTGGACCCGGACACGGCGGATGCCATACTGGAAGAGGCGGGCAAGATCGCCGCCGGTACTCTGGCGCCGCTGAACCGGGTGGGGGACGAGCAGGGCTGTCAGCTGCAGGACGGCGTGGTGAAAACCCCGGAGGGCTTCCGTGAAGCCTACCGCACCCTGGCGGAAGGGGGCTGGGTCGGTCTCGGTGGAGATCCCGAATTCGGCGGCATGGGCATGCCCAAATCACTGGTGGCCCAGGTGGAGGAGATGAACCAGGCGGCCAACATGGCCTTCGGCCTGTGTTCCATGCTCACCGCCGGCGCCTGCCTGGCCCTCCACGCCCATGGCAGCGACGAGCTCAAGCGGCGCTATCTGCCGAAGATGTACGACGGCAGCTGGTCCGGCGCCATGGACCTCACCGAGCCCCACGCCGGCACCGACCTGGGCATTATCCGCAGCAAGGCGGAGCCACAGGACGATGGCAGCTACCGTGTCTCCGGCACCAAGATGTTCATCACCTGGGGCGAGCACGACATGGCGGAGAACATCATCCACCTGGTGCTGGCCAAGCTGCCGGACGCCCCGCCAGGGCCCAAGGGCATCTCCCTGTTCCTGGTGCCCAAGTTCCTGGTGAACGATGACGGCTCACTGGGTGAGCGCAACGCCTTCTCCTGCGGCTCACTGGAGAAGAAAATGGGCATCAAGGGCTCCGCCACCTGTGTCATGAACTTCGACGGCGCCCGTGGCTGGCTGGTGGGTGAGCCCCACAAGGGCCTGATGGCCATGTTCACCATGATGAATTACGAGCGACTGGGTGTGGGCATCCAGGGGCTGGGCACCGCCGAGGCCTCCTACCAGAACGCACTGGCCTACGCCCAGGAGCGTCTCCAGAGTCGCTCCCCAACCGGCGCCCAGGAAAAGGACAAGGTGGCGGACCCCATACTGGTGCATCCGGATGTGCGCCGCATGCTGCTGAAGATGAAGGCCTTCAACGAAGGTGGCCGTGCCTTTGTCACCTACGTGGCACAGTGGCTGGACCAGGCCAAGTTCACCGAGGACGAGCAGCTGCGTGAGAAGGCGGACGCCATGGTGGCCCTGCTGACCCCGGTGACCAAGGCGTTCCTCACGGATCGCAGCCTGGACGCCTGCGTGGCCGGCCAGCAGGTGTTCGGCGGCCACGGTTATATCCGTGAGTGGGGCCAGGAGCAGCTGGTGCGGGATACCCGCATTGCCCAGATCTACGAGGGCACCAACGGCATACAGGCCATGGACCTGATGGGTCGCAAGATCGTGGCCAACAACGGCCGCTATTTTGAGCTGTTCGCGGAAGAGATCGCGGAGTTCATCACCAGCAACCAGGACGACCCGGCACTGGCGGAGTTCCTGCCACGACTGGCGGCCGCACTGGAGCGTCTGAGCGACGTCACCGAGCATGTGATCAAGGTCTCCGCCGAGAACCCGGCGGAAGTGGGCGCCGCGGCCGTGGACTACCTGGACCTGTTCGGCCTCACCGCACAGGCCTACCTCTGGGCCCGCATGGTCAAAAGCGCCGCCCCCAGGGCGGAAGGGGACAGCTCCGGCTTCTACACCGGCAAGCTCAAGACCGCCCGCT
>NZ_JAWVZL010000173.1:0-3178 GCF_033722195.1 Marinobacter sp. | reverse complement strand
GGATACCATCCGGGAGCAGATTCAGGAAACCTCGAAACGGATCAAGCGGCTGGGTGAATCCTCCCAGGAAATCGGTGATATTGTATCGTTGATCAACGACATCGCCGACCAAACCAACATCCTCGCTTTGAACGCCGCCATCCAGGCCTCCATGGCCGGTGACGCGGGCCGGGGCTTCGCGGTGGTTGCGGACGAGGTCCAGCGCCTGGCGGAACGTTCCTCGGCCGCCACCAAGCAGATCGAGGCACTGGTCAAGACCATCCAGTCGGACACCAACGAAGCCGTTATCTCCATGGAGCACACCACCGCCGAGGTGGTCCGTGGTGCCCGCCTGGCCCAGGACGCCGGTGTGGCGCTGGAGGAAATCGAGAACGTATCGATGAACCTGGCGGAACTGATCCAGAACATCTCCAACGCGGCACGCCAGCAGGCATCGTCGGCGGCCCACATTTCCAACACCATGAACGTCATCCAGGAAATCACCTCCCAGACCTCGTCCGGTACCAACGCCACCGCGAAGTCCATCGGGAACCTGGCCGACATGGCGTCTCAGCTCCGGTCCTCGGTGGCAGGCTTCACGCTGCCTGAGGAAGAGGCCGACACCCAGGATGCCGAAGAAGAGGAAGACAGTGACGTCCCGGTGGTGAGCTGATGCCTGCACCGGGCGCCTGACACCTTATGACCGCGGCACACTCGACCCTGTCTGACGGCTCCGGAATCTGGTCCCTGCGCCGACTCCCCGAAATGGACGAGGCGCAGTTCCAGCAGTGGCGGACACTGCTGGAACACCGGACCGGAATGACCCTGACCGCCGAACGCAAATCCTTCCTGGAGACCAACCTGGGTATCCGGATGCGGGAAATCGGCTGTGGCAGCTATCAGGCCTATTACGAGAAGGTCGTATCAGGGCCGGAGGCAGTGGTGGAGTGGGCCATCCTGGTGGACCGGCTGACGGTGCAGGAAACCCGCTTCCTTCGGGACCCGGACGCTTTCCGGCTGGTGTCGGACTATATCCTGACCCGGCCCCGGGAAGCCCTGCGGCGGCGGCCGCTGGAAGCCTGGAGTGTGGGCTGTTCCACCGGCGAGGAGCCCTACACCCTGGCCATGCTGCTGAACGAGAGCATGACCCAGCTGGAGCTGCCGCCCCTGTTCGGGGTGACCGGGTCGGACATCAGCAAGCCGGCCATCGACAAGGCCAAACGCGGGCTGTTCAACGCCCGCAAGCTGATTGGCATGGACGACGAGCTCAAGGCCCGGTATTTCCGGCCAGCAGAACGGAATACCGTGGAAATTGTCGACAGCATCCGCCAGCGGGTCTGCTTCACCAGGCTCAATGTGCTGGACCTGAAACAGGCGCCGATGCACGGCATGAACATCATCTTCTGCCAGAACCTGCTTATTTACTTTCGTCGCTGGCGACGGCGCGAAATCGTGAAGCGGCTTGCGGAGAGACTGGCACCCGGGGGACTCCTGGTGCTGGGGCAGGGAGAGCTGACCGACTGGCAGCCTCCCGGCCTGCAACGGGTCCCCTCGGAAAATGTACTGGCGTGGATTCGCCGCCAGTCTGACGAAGAGTAACCGGAGTGGTTATGGGCAATCACCATGACAGCATCGCCCTCGACTGGGTTCGGGGCGAGATACAGGACACGCTGACCCAGGGCCAGCAGGCGCTCGAGGCCTTCGTGGACAACCGCGAGGATACTGCGCGGCTGCGGTTCTGCCTGAACTACCTCCACCAGGTCCACGGTACCCTGCAGATGGTCGAGCTCTATGGCGCCGCCCTGCTCACCGAGGAAATGGAAAAACTGACCCAGGCGGTGCTCAATGACACCGTTGCCAGCGTCGACGACGCCGTCCAGGTGCTGATGCAGGCCATCCTGCAGCTGCCGCAATACCTGGAGCACCTGGCCAGCAGCAAGGACGACTTCCCGCTGGTGCTCTTGCCGCTGCTGAACGATCTGCGGGCGGCCCGGGGCGAATCGCTGCTGTCGGACACTTCCCTGTTCAAACCCGACCTGAGCCCCGCCAGGGCACCGGCCGCCGCCAAGGCATCACAGCGCCTGCAGGATCCCAAGGTACTGGGCAACATCCGCAAGCTGCGCCAGATGTACCAGTTCGCCCTGGCCGGCGTGGTGCGGGAAACCGACCTGGATTCCCATTTCGACTACCTCCACAAGGTCATCCTGCGACTGATCAAGCTCTGCCACGGCACCCCCCGGGCCGAGCTCTGGCGTGCCGCCGGTGGCTTTGTCGACACCATCCAGAGCGGTCACAACCCCATCAACACCGCGGTCAAGTCCATCCTGCGCCAGCTCGACGCCGAGCTGCGCCGGCTGATCGACGAGCACGTGGATATTCTGCAGCAGCCAGTGCCGGAAGCCCTGCTCAAGCACCTGCTTTACTATGTGGCCCGGGCCCGGGAGCTGGATACGCCCTATGTGCGCCAGCTCAGTGAACGTTACCGTCTGGCCGAGGCCCTGCCCTCGGAAGAAGCCATGGACGAGGCCCGGGATCGTGTTGCCGGCCCCGGCCGGGAAGCCATCCACTCAGTGGTCACCGCGCTCAACGAGGAGCTGGCCAAGCTCAAGGATCAGCTCGACCTGTTCGTACGGGCGGAGTTCCGCCAGAACAGCGAGCTGGAGGAGCTGCTGCCGGGTCTGCAGCAAGTCGCCAACACCCTGGCGGTGCTCGGGCTGGGCATTCCGCGAAAGGTCGCCACCGAGCAGATCGAGACTGTCGAGCGCCTGCAGGACCAGGCCGAGCCGGTGGATGACGGCACCCTGATGGACATTGCCGGCGCCCTGCTCTACATCGAGGCCACACTGGCCGGGCTGGAGAAAGAGAAGCCTTCCGACCGGCGCCGCGAGAAAGCCGGCGTCGACCTGGGTTCCCAGGAACTGGGCGAGGCCAACGCCGCCCTGCTGCGGGAATCCCGCAATACCCTGGAGCAGGTCAAGACTGCGGTGGTCAACTTCATTGCCTCCCAGTGGAACCAGCAGGAAATCGAACATGTACCGGGCCTGCTGCACAGCATCTGCGGCGGTCTGCGGCTAATCCCGCTGGACCGGGTCGCCGACATGCTGGCGGCGGTGGAGCGCTACGTCACGGACGTATTGCTGGAAGGCAAGCGCATTCCGGACTGGCAGCAGCTGGATACCCTGGCGGACACCGTCACCAG
>NZ_JAWVZL010000172.1:0-3236 GCF_033722195.1 Marinobacter sp. | reverse complement strand
GCCACCACCACAAAGGTGGGGTAGCGCAGGGCCTGCTTGACCCGGCGCTTGGTGTCCCGCTCCAGTTCCAGGATGTCCGCCAGCCGCTTGAAGGCATCGTCCAGCTGGCCGGTGTTCTCACCCACGTGGATCATGGCAATGAACAGCTCGGAGAACACTTTCGGATGCGCCTGCATGGCGGTGGCCATGGTGACACCGCCCTCGAGCCGGTCGGTGATGTCATCCAGCACCTCGGCCATGACCGGTGACCGGGATGTCTCCGCCAGGCCCCGCATGGTGCGGATGAGCGGAATGCCGGCCCGGGTCAGGGCGTACATCTGGCGGCAGAACACCAGCAGTTCGTCCAGGGTGATACGGCGACGAAACAGTGGCAATGCCGACAGGTTCAGACTGGCGGCCGTCGATTGCGGCTTGCGCTGGATCTGCAGCGGCGTGATGCCCCGGCGCATCAGCTCCATGGCGGCGGCATCGGCACTGGCCGCCTCGATGGCGCCCTGCTGCTGGCTGCCCCTGTCGTCCTTACCCCGGTAGCTGAATTCCATGGTCAGTCACCCTTCCCGCGCAAGCCGGGCTCATCGGGCATTTCCAGGACCGTGGGCGGGGCCTGGTCCGCCGGCTCTTCCCAGCCGGACATGGCGGTGACCCGGGCCACTTCCTGGATGGAGGTGATGCCCTGGATGGCGTAGTCCATGGCGGCGTGGCCCAGGGGCCGGTAAAGTTCGCTGCGCTGGGCGGCCTTGCTGAAGGCCGACACATCCCGGCGCCGCAGGGCATCCAGCATGGTCTCGTCCAGCACCAGCATCTCGTAGACACCGATCCGGCCCTTGTAGCCGGTGTTGCTGCACTGGTAGCAGCCCCGGCCCTTGACGAAGCCGGCAGCGACATCCAGCGGATCCAGATGGAAGGCGTCCAGCCAGACCTGCTCCTGCTCGGTGGGCTCGTAGGGCGCCGTGCAGTTGTCACAGTTGCGCCGGATCAGGCGCTGGGCCACCACGCCCAGCAGTGAGCTGGCCACCAGGAAGGGCTCGGCGCCCATGTCGATCAGCCGCATGGCACTGCTGATGGCGTCGTTGGTGTGCAGGGTCGACAGCACCAGGTGACCGGTCATGGCCGCCCGCAGGCCGATCTCCACGGTCTCGCGGTCCCGCATCTCACCCACCAGCATCACATCCGGGTCCTGGCGCAGGCCGGCCCGCAGCACGGTGGCAAACTCCAGGCCGATCTTGGGGTTGACCTGCACCTGGGTGATGCGTGGCAGCCGGTATTCCACCGGGTCCTCGGCGGTGATGATCTTGACCTCCGGCCGGTTGAGTTCCGACAACGCACCGTACAGGGTGGTGGTCTTACCGCTACCGGTGGGACCGGTCACCAGGATCATGCCGTGAGGGGTGTGGATCAGCTTGCGGAAACGCTCCAGGATGGCCGGTGGCATACCGGTGCCGGACAGATCCAGGGTGCCCTCGGACTGGTCCAGCAGGCGCATGACCACGGACTCACCGAACTGCACCGGCATGGTGGACACCCGCACGTCGATACTGCGGCCCTTGACCCGGACGTTGAAACGGCCGTCCTGGGGCAGGCGTTTCTCGGAGATGTTGAGGCCGGCCATGAGTTTCAGGCGCAGCACCAGGGCGGAATTGACCCGCTTCTCCTTCATGACCTGTTCCTGCAGCACGCCGTCCACCCGCTGGCGGATGCGCACCACGTTCTCGTCCGGCTCGATGTGGATATCGGAACTGCGGGCCTGGACGGCGTCCTCGAACAGGGTCTGCAGCAGCTTGACCACCGGCGCCTCGGCGGCCTCGGATTCGGCACTGAGATCCGCCAGGTCAAAGGCGTCGTCACCCAGCTCGTCTTCCAGCTCTTCCGCCAGCGAGGCGATCTCGTCGGTGCGGCGGTAGACCAGGTCCAGGGTGTTGAGCAGTTCGCTCTCCCGCACCACCGCCTGCTTCACCGGCTGCTTGAGGACCCGCACCAGCTCGTCGTAGGCGAAGATGTCCATGGGGTCGGCCATGCCCACCAGCAGCTCGCCGTTCTGCTCCGCCAGCACGATACTGCGGAAGCGCCGGGCCAGGGCCTCCGGCAGGCGCTTGACCAGCTCGTTGTTGAACTGGAAATGGCGCAACTGCACGAACGGGATGTCGAGCTGACGGGACAGGAAGTTAAGAAGGTTGTCCTCCTCCACATAGCCCAGGTCGATCAGTGTGCGCCCCAGCTTGCGGCCGGTGTTCTTCTGCTCACGCAGGGCCGTCATCAGCTGCTCTTCGGTGATGACCTCGTTCTGCACCAGCAGATCGCCGATACGGACTTTTTTCTTTGGCTCGGTCATGGGTTTATCCGTCATTCAGCCAGCCCCCAGCGCGCGCAGCCGTTGGCGGCAGAAGTCCGCCAGGGTGGGTGACAGGTCCGACAGGGCCAGCGCCTGGCGGTAGGCCCGCAGGGCACCTCCGGTCTGCTGGTCCGCCTCCAGGGCACTGGCCAGGCCCACCCACCAGGCGGCCTGGCTGTCGTTGTAGGCCACCAGCTCGGCCCAGCGCCCCACGGCATCATTATGGCGGCCTTCCTGCTGCAACAGGGCCGCCAGTGTCACCAGGTACTCCGGGTTCTGCGACACCGGCGGCACCGATTCCTCCAGCGCGGCCAGGGCCTGGTCGGCGTTGCCCAGGGCCAGATGGGCGCGGGCTTTCAGCAGGCGCAGCTCCGGATGATTGGCGGTGACCGATTCCGGCAGCAGCGCCAGGGCCCGGGCGGGCTCATTGGCGATGATCAGGTGCCGCGCCAGGCGGGCACGGCTGAGGGGCGCCGGCTGGCTGGCCAGCACCGCAGCCAGCCGGTCCTCGGCCTCCGCCAGCCGGCCCCGGCTCAGCAGGCGCTTGAGCTCGGCGTCGGTGCGCCGGTCGACCAGTTCCGGGGTTTCCCGCTGCTGTTTGATGGCGGCCAGCTCGGCTTGCGTGGGGGCGGGGTCGGTCTTGGCCGTATCGGTCTCGCTGGGGGCGTCATTGCTCGACGCCGGCACGGATTCGGCCGTTGCCGGCGCCGGGGTTTGTGATTCCGTCACTGCCGCTGTGCTGGCGGTTGCGGGCGAAGCGGCAACCGGCTCGACAGATGATGGCTCAACAGACTCGCCACTGACAGCGGCATCGGTCTCGGCCGACTCGGCCCGGGTCTCGGCAATCACGGTTTCCGGCTCGGGCGGGGCAACCAGCTCGGGCTCGGCTTCTGCCGTCGTGGATTCG
>NZ_JAWVZL010000171.1:0-3265 GCF_033722195.1 Marinobacter sp. | reverse complement strand
TTCAAGATCTACGACATCAACGCCTCCTTCGACACCACCCTGACCGCCGGTATCGCCTACCGGCTGGAGGACCAGGACCCGGACCTGATTTCCCAGGGCAACCTGGGCCCGGAGTTCGCCTTCAGCAACACCGGCGCCTCGTCCAACAACTTCGACGACGGCAACCTCAACTTCAAGAAGGGCGAGCCCTACTCCCAGGTCCTTCGTGGTCGCAGCGAGCTGTTCCTGGACTACAGCCCCAACAGTGACTACCTCACCCGCGTGGGGTCACTGGTTCGTGCCCGCTATCAATACGACTATGAACTCAAGGACAACCCGCGCGCCGTGGACCCGGTGGGCCAGCGCCGGGAGCTCAATGAAGAAGCCTTGGACAATGCCGCCGGTGTGGATCTGCTGGACGCCTATGTGTTCAGCGACTGGTACTTCGGTGACGCCCCGGTGTCCGTCCGCTACGGCCGCCAGGTGGTGAGCTGGGGCGAAAGCACCTTTATCCTGGGTGGCATCAACGCCATCAACCCCATCGATGTGCCGGCCTTCCGTACCCCGGGCGCCGAGCTCAAGGACGTGCTGTTGCCGGTGGAAATGCTCTACACCTCGGTGGGCCTGACCGCCGACGTGACCCTGGAGGCCTTCGTCCAGACCGAGTGGGAGCCGTTCACTATCGATGACTGCGGCACCTTCTTCTCCACCGCCGATGTAGCGGCGGACGGTTGTGGCCCGGTGCTGCTGGCCGGCCAGGTACCGGACTCCCAGGCCTTTGAGGAAGGCTTCATCGCACCCCGTGAAGGTGATCGAGAGCCTGGTGACAAGGACCAGTTCGGTGTTGCCGTGCGCTGGTATGTGCCGGAGCTGAACAACTCCGAGCTGGGCTTCTACTACATGCGCTATCACAGCCGCCTGCCCTACCTGAGCGGTCGGGTGAACAACCCGGAATCGCCGACGGCCAATCAGCTCAACAATCCGGATCTGCCGTTCACCCGGTTCCCCAGCTACTTCATCGACTACCCCAAGGGCATCAACCTGTTCGGCATGAGCATCAACACCACCCTGCCCGGCGGCATCTCCCTGGGGGCGGAATACAGCTTCCGGGACAACATGCCGGTGCAGTGGAACACCTTCGAGCTGATCTACGGCGGCCTGCAGCAGCGCGGCCCCAACGGCGAGATCGTGAGCAAGCTGGAGCAGCAGGTGCGGGAGGATAATCCGGACTTCAACTACGCCGGCCAGATCATCGAGGGTTACGAGCGCTTCAAGGTATCCCAGGCCCAGGCCACCTTCATCCAGTTCATCGACCGGGTGATGGGTGCCTCCCGCTTCATCATCGTGGGTGAGATCGGTGCCACCTACGTGCATGACCTGCCGTCCCAGTCCGAAGCCCGCTTCGGTCGTTCCGGCATCTACGGCGTGGGGCCGGTGGACAACATCCCGGGGAACTTCTGTGAGACGGACCTCAACATCAACCCCTCCAATTGTGGCCGGGATGGCTACACCACCGACTTCTCCTGGGGCTACCGGGCGCTCTTTGCCTGGCAGTATCCGGATGCGGTGGCCGGTATCAACCTGACCCCGAAAGTCTTCCTGACCCACGACGTCCAGGGCTTTGCCCCCGGCCCCGGCGGCAACTTCACCGAGGGCAACAAGTCGGTGGGCCTGGGGGTGGATGGTACCTACCAGCAGAACTACCAGTTCTCGCTGAGCTACACCAACTTCTTCGGTGGCGATTTCAATGAAATCAACGACCGCGACTTCGTGGCCGCCAGCGTTTCCTACTCATTCTAAGCATTAACCAGCAACACAGGAGCACACCATGATTTTCAATCGAAACCTGATCGCCTCCGGCATCCTGGCCTGCTCGATGGCGGCCCTGCCGGCCCTGGCCGCGGTATCCAGCGAGGAAGCCGCCAAACTCGGCGACACCCTGACCCCCATGGGCGCCGAGCGCGCCGGCAACGGCGACGAGATCCCGGAATGGACCGGCGGCCTGACCACGCCACCTGCCGGTTTCATTGGCAAGGGTATCTATGTCGACCCCTTCCCGGAGGACAAGGAGCTGTTCCGCATTGACCAGAGCAATGTCGATCAGTACACGGACAATCTGAGCCCCGGCCAGATCGCCACCATCAAGCGCTATGAGGATTACTTCATCCCGGTCTACCAGACCCGGCGCACCTCCGCCTACCCCCAGGACTACATGGACAAGACCGTGGCCAACGCCACCACCGTGAGCCTGGTGCCCAGCGGCAATGGCCTGCAGAATTTCCAGGACGGCACGCCCTTCCCGATTCCGCAGAACGGTCTGGAAGCCATCTTCAACCACACCACCCGTTACCGCGGCGGCTCCATCCAGCGCAACGTGGCCCAGGTCACACCCCAGCCCAACGGCGAGTTCAGCCCGGTCAAGTTCACAGAGGACCTGACCTACCGCACCGCCTTGCAGGATTATGAGCCCGGCGAGGACCCCAACGTGCTGTTCTACTTCAAGCAGACCATCACCGCGCCCAACCGCCTGGCGGGTAACGTGCTGCTGGTCCACGAGACCATCGACCAGGTCAAGGAGCCCCGCCGGGCCTGGCTGTTCAATGCCGGCCAGCGCCGCGTCCGCCGCGCGCCCCAGGTGGCCTATGACAGCCCGGGTACCGCCGCCGACGGCCAGCGCACCACCGACAACCTGGACCTGTTCAACGGCGCCCCGGACCGCTACAACTGGGAGCTGATGGGCAAGAAGGAGATGTACATTCCCTACAACTCCTACCGCCTGGCGGACAGGGAGCTGTCCTATGAGGACATCATCCAGCCCGGCCACATCAACCAGGAGCTGGCCCGCTATGAGCTGCACCGGGTCTGGCACGTGCGCGCCACCCTCAAGGAAGGTGAGCGCCATGTCTACGCCCAGCGCGACTTCTACCTCGACGAGGACACCTGGCAGATTGCCGTGGTGGACCACTACGACGGCCGTGGCGCGCTCTGGCGGGTCGCCGAGGCCCATGCGCTGCAGGCCTACGACAACCTGGTGCCCAACTACGCCTTCGAAACCCTCTACGACCTGCTGTCCGGCCGTTACCTGGTCATGGGCCTGACCAACGAAGAGGACGAGCCCTACACCTACGGCACCGACCGCCGTTCCCAGGACTACACCCCGGCCGCCCTGCGCCGCGCCGGCGTCCGCTAATCTGATCCCTGCCGCGGGCCGGCCCCCCCGGGGGCGGGCGCCCCCCCCCACCAAGGGTGAGGTGGAACCCCGCCAAGGAAGCACCCACCCCCGGCC
>NZ_JAWVZL010000170.1:0-3270 GCF_033722195.1 Marinobacter sp. | reverse complement strand
TAATACACCTCAGTTTTGGGCTCTGGTCATCCAAACTGGGGTGGATGCCGTTGTTTTAGTGATGATCCGGCTCCACTCTTACAGGCCACCAGTTAACTCAAAAGACGCTCTTGGCATTACGCGCAGGAAGCAGAGAATTTTCAGACATTGGCAGATGTGGGGTAGCCCTTTCTGAGACCGTGAGTGGCCAGGGATGGCCACGCCCGAGCCCTACAGGGACGTATTTACGGGCGTGTCTCAGAAAGGGCTACCCCGCAGCTGCCGCCCAAGCCCAACATAAATGCATCAATCTCTCAGGCACTTCCAGCCGAGGATGCGACGGAGAAAAACAATGATCTTCACCGAAGAACACGAAGCCCTCAGAAAAACCGTCCGCGATTTCGTGGAGAAAGAGATCAACCCCCACTGCGATGAATGGGAAGAGGCCGGCACCTTCCCCATCCACGAAATCTTCCGCAAACTGGGCAAGCTCGGCCTGCTGGGTATCCAGAAGCCGGAGGCATACGGGGGCATGGGCCTGGACTACAGCTACAACCTGGTGGCCGCCGAAGAGCTTGGCACCGCCTGGTGTGGCGGCGTGCCCCTTGCGATTGGCGTGCAGACCGACATGTGCACCCCGGCCCTGGCCCGCTTCGGATCGGACGAGCAGAAGCGCGAATTCCTGGCGCCGGCCATTACCGGTGAGATGGTCGGCTGTATCGGTGTCAGCGAGGTGGGCGCCGGCTCCGACGTGGCGGGCATGAAGACCAACGCCCGCAAGGACGGCGACGACTACATCATCAACGGCTCCAAGATGTGGATCACCAACTCGCCGAAAGCCGACTTCATCTGCCTGCTGGCCAACACCTCCGACGACAAGCCCCACAAGAACAAGTCGCTGATCATGGTGCCCATGAACACGCCGGGCATTTCCTTCTCGCCGCACCTGAACAAACTGGGTATGCGCTCCTCCGAGACCGCCCAGGTGTTCTTCGACGATGTGCGGGTACCGCAGCGCAACCGGATTGGTGCCGAGGGTACCGGCTTCATGATGCAGATGGTCCAGTTCCAGGAAGAGCGTCTTTGGGGCGCCGCCAACGTCATCAAGGCACTGGAGCATTGCATCACCGCGACCATCGATTACTGCCGTGAGCGCAAGACCTTTGGCGTGCCGCTGATCGACAACCAGGTGATTCATTTCCGCCTGGCCGAGCTGCAGACTGAAGTGGAAGCTCTGCGGGCGCTCACCTACCAGGCCTGTGAGCTGCATGTTCAGGGCAAGGATGTGACCAAGCTGGCCTCCATGGCCAAGCTCAAGGCGGGCCGCCTCGGCCGTGAGGTGACGGACAGCTGCCTGCAGTACTGGGGTGGCATGGGTTACATGTGGGACAACCCGCTGTCCCGGGCGTTCCGGGATGTGCGGCTGGTGTCCATCGGCGGCGGCGCCGACGAGATCATGCTGGGGATCATCTGCAAGATGATGGGCACCCTGCCCGGTAAACGTCGGTACTGATCTCTTCTTTAGGGGGAAGGCCGCTGGTGGGGACCTTCCCTCAGGACACGCCCGTAAACCCATCCCTGGGGGGCTCGGCTGCAGCCATCCCTGGCTGCAGACGGTCCTGGAAAGTCCTTCCAGGCCACCAGCCCCGAGCCTTGAATGTGGAGTCAGACAATGACCGACAGCTTCCCAAACTGCGAAACCCTGCTGCTGGAAAAACAGGGCCCAGCCCTGCACGTCACCCTGAACCGCCCCGAAGCCCGTAACGCCATGAGTCTGCAGATGGTGGCGGAGCTTTCCGCGGTGTTTGCCGAGATCGAGGACGACGCCAGCATTCGCGCCGTGGTGCTCCGGGGCGCCGGCGGGCATTTCTGTGCCGGTGGTGACATCAAGGACATGGCCGGCGCAAGGAACCAGAAGCCGGCGGAAGGCGAGGAAGACCCTTTCTACCGTCTCAACCGGGCCTTTGGCGAGATGATCCAGCGGGTCAATGAGTCCGCCAAGGTGGTGATCGCGGTCACCGAGGGCGCGGTGATGGGTGGTGGTTTCGGGCTTGCCTGTGTGTCGGATCTGGCCATTGCCGGGCCGACAGCCAGATTCGCCATGCCGGAGACCACGCTGGGGGTGATTCCGGCCCAGATCGCGCCTTTCGTGGTGCAGCGTATCGGGCTGACCCAGGCGCGGCGGCTGGCGCTGCTGGCGCTGAAGCTGGATGCCGCCGAGGCCTGCTCCCTGGGTATCGTGCATCAGGCCGCCAGCTCTCATGAGCAGCTGGAGCAGTGGTTGGGCGAGGCCCTTGACCGTGTCCGCCAGTGCGCGCCCAACGCCACCGCCGAGACCAAGGCGCTGCTGCACCGGGTGGGTCACGAGCCCATGGCGGGGCTGCTGGACAGCGCCGCCGGGAAGTTTGCCGCCGCCATACGCGGCAGTGAAGGTACCGAGGGCACCATGGCCTTCATGCAGAAACGGCCCGCTGCCTGGGCCGTCGACGATTCCACCGAGAACCACTGAGGACCCGACCATGCTCACCAAGCTGCTGATTGCCAACCGTGGCGAGATTGCCGTGCGGGTCATTCGCACCGCCCGGGAACTGGGCTACCGCACCGTGGCGGTCTACTCCGAGGCAGACGCCAGCGCCCTGCATGTGCTGGAGGCAGACGAGGCGGTGGCGATCGGCCCGGCCCAGGTGTCGGCCTCCTACCTGAACGTGGACGCCATTCTGGATGCAGTCCGCCGGACCGGCGCCGACGCCATCCATCCCGGCTATGGCTTTTTGTCGGAGAACGCGGACTTTGCCCGCGCCTGCCAGGACGCCGGTCTGGTGTTCGTGGGGCCGCCGGCGGCGGCCATCGAGCTGATGGGCAGCAAGCGGCGCTCGAAGATCGCCATGCAGAAGGCCGGTGTGCCCACGGTGCCTGGCTTCGAGGGAGATCGTGCCAGTGACGATGAGCTGGCGGCGGCCGCCGGCGACATTGGCTATCCGTTGATGATCAAGGCCTCCGCCGGTGGAGGCGGGCGGGGCATGCGCCTGGTCCGGGAGGAAAGCCAGCTGCGGGCCGAGATCCAGCGTGCCCGTTCCGAGGCCCGCAGTGCTTTTGGCGATGACGAGCTGATCCTGGAAAAAGCAGTGATCGAGCCCCGTCACATCGAGATCCAGGTGTTTGCCGACAGCCACGGTAACGCGGTCTACCTGGGAGAGCGGGACTGCTCGATCCAGCGCCGGCATCAGAAGGTGGTGGAGGAGGCGCCCTCGCCCTTCGTCACTCCCGAACTGCGCCAGGCCATGGGCGAGG
>NZ_JAWVZL010000169.1:0-3399 GCF_033722195.1 Marinobacter sp. | reverse complement strand
GCGCACGATTCTGTCCAACGCCTCCATCATCGCCCTGCTGGCTGGCCTGGCCTGGGTGGCCACCGGCTGGCCGGCCCCGGTGGCGGTGCTGCAGACCGTGGAACTGCTGGCGGGTATGACACTGCCGGTGATGCTGCTGTTACTGGGCAAGTCCCTGGCGTCCATCAATATCCGGGAGATCGGCCGCCTCGGCCGGATTGTCGGGCTTTCGGTGTTGCGGGTGGCGCTGGGGCTGGCAGCTGCCCTGACAGTGATCTCGCTGCTGCCCATGACGCCGCTGGTGGCCCAGACGCTGCTGATCCAGGCCAGCATGCCGGTGGCGGTGATCAGCTACATCCTGGCCGCCCACTACCACGGCCCCCAGGACGACGTCGCCGCCGTGATACTGCTGAGCATGCCGCTGTCACTGCTGGCGGTACTGGGCATTCTGCAGTGGGAACCGTTTTAAAACTTCCGTCCTGCCCGCAGCTATAAGAGAGGTCGGAAACTGCCCGGGAGGAGACAATGCAACCAACGAAAACCGCCTTTGTATTTGCCGGCGGCGGATCATTGGGGGCCATTCAGGCAGGCATGCTGCAGGCCCTCACCGCCGCTGGGGTAAAACCGGATTTCGTAGTGGGGGCGTCCGTGGGCGCCATCAATGCCGCCTATTATGCCCAGTATCCGGATCGCGAAGGTGTTGAGAGACTGGCGGAGATCTGGCGCGGAGTGCGACGGAGCCAGGTCATGCCGGTGAGCGTCTGGCGTGCGTTTCTGGGACTGTTTCTCCGTAACCATCTGATGAGCAACTCGGGTCTGCGAAAGCTCTTCGAGCGTCATCTGGGTGGTACCAACCTGGAGGACTCGCCATTGGAGCGCCACCTCCTGGCGACCAACCTGTCGGATGGCGGGAAAGTGCTGATATCCGAGGGGGATACCGTGCAGGCCCTGCTGGCCAGCACGGCCATTCCGGCGGTCTTTCCGCCCATCAGAATGGCAGGGCGCTACCTGATGGACGGCGGCGTGGCCAGCATTACGCCCATCGAGGCCGCCATCCGGCGTGGCGCTGAACGGCTCATTGTTCTCCCCACCGGCCTCAGTTGCGCCCGGGACCGGGATGTCGTACCGAAAACCACGTTCGAGATGTCGCTTTATGCCATCAACCTGCTGATTTCCGGCCAGCTGGTTTCCGATATCATCCGCTACCGGGAAGAGGCCCGGATCTCCATAGTGCCGCCGCCCTGTCCCCTTGATATTTCCCTGTTCAGTTTTGACGGCACCCCGGAACTGATCGAGCGCGGCCGCCAGGATGCACAAAATTGGCTCAACGAGGGTGGGCTGGAAAGATCCGATATGCCGGACGCCCTGCAGCCTCGCCGCTACTTCTGACGCACCGACTTGTACCACAGAATCTTTGTCGAATCCCCGGAACTCGTATACAACTAGATCAGGATCCAACAAAAATTGAGGTGACGTCATGCCGTTTTCACCAGAGCACATTGCCGAACTCAACCTGCTGGCCCTGTTCGAGTCGGGTTCGGCCCAGGAAGGCATCAAGGTGCACAGCCATTCCGCTTCCCCGGAGGCGGTGGCGGCGGCCGAGCGGCTCTACAACAAGGGCCTGATCTCCCAGAAAGACGGTGGCTACCTCACCAGCCTGGGCTGCGAGACCGTGGAACACACCCAGAAGCTGCTGGGCATTCTGGCCAACCGGTAAACCCTGACCCGACAGCGGGCCCGCCGCCAGCGCCTTGAATTCCGGTGATACAGAACCAAGGTTTCTTACAGGGCGTAGTGACAAACAGGTGCCGCGCAAACTGCGCCAGGTTCCATTCGATCCAACGCGGATTTCATTTCACAACGCAGAGGAACGACTATGTCAAGCCAGGAACACAAGCAGAAAATCTGGAATCTCATCAAGGGTATGAACACCGGGATGCTGACCACGCTGCACGGTTCCGAGCTTCGGTCACGGCCGATGTATCTGGTGCAGGACGAGTACGACGGTAAATTGTGGTTCTTTACCGACCTGGATGCCGAGAAGGTTTTTGAAGTGGAGGAGGACAACGACGTCTGCGTCTCCTTCGCCGATCCCCACGATGATGTCTACGTCTCCCTCACCGGTGTTGGTCGTGTCAGCAAGGACAAGACGCTGATCGACAAGTTCTGGAACCCTTTCGTTGCCGACTGGTTCCCCGAAGGCAAGGACTCTTCCAACATCGGATTGCTGGAAATCAAGGTGCAGAAAGGCGAGCACTGGAACGCCGACACCAGCAAGATGGTGCAGTTCTACAAGTCGGCGAAAGCCAAGGCAAAAGGCGGTACGCCGGATATCGGTGAGCACGAGAAATTCGGGACCTGATTGCCTCTTTGCGTCTGCCAGGGCGGGCCCTTCCGGGGTTCGCCTGTTTCCCTTCCCGCCTGAACTTTCAGTCTCATGGCCTTCAGCCCTCAGATTCCCAACGTCAGCAGTATCTGTAACGGTTAATATGACCATGACTGTGCCGCCTTCGACGGCGCCGCTGTGTTAGATTGGCCGTTTTACTGCGAGACTCTGATGAATCCCCCAGCCCCGACTGAGGCTACCAAAGGCGTGCTGTTTGGCGTTGCCGCCTACACCATGTGGGGCTGCTTCCCCCTTTTCTTTGCCCTGTTCGAAGGGACCCCGGCCTTTGAGGTGCTGGTTCACCGCATCATCTGGTCAAGCCTGTTTCTGGCTGTGGTGGTCAGTGTCCTGCGCCGCTGGGCGCCGGTCAGGGCGGCGCTGCGGGAGCCGCGTCGCCTGGGACGGGTACTGGCCTGCGCGGCCCTGATCGCCCTTAATTGGGGGGTGTATATCTATGCGGTGGAAACCCGTCACGTGCTCCAGGCCAGTCTCGGCTACTTCCTGACTCCGCTGGTGAACGTTGCCCTGGGCATGATCGTTCTGCGGGAGCAGATGGCGCGCCTGCAGGGCATTGCGGTGGTGCTGGCGGGGGCCGGCATTCTGGTGCAGCTGGCGCTACTGGGCACGGTGCCCTGGATCAGCCTGGTGCTGGCCATCAGCTTTGGAACCTATGGCCTGCTGCGCAAGCAGGTGCCACTGGACGGCCTCTCCGGTCTGTTCGTGGAAACCCTTCTACTGCTGCCGCTGGGGCTTTTGACGCTGGCCTGGCTGCACCAGGCCGGGGACTCCCATTTCGGACTGGCGCTGACACCCAGCCTGCTGCTGGTGACCAGCGGCGTGGTGACGGCGCTGCCGCTGCTGGCCTTTGCCGGCGCCGCCCGGCGCCTGCGGCTGTCCACCGTCGGGTTTCTGATGTACATCAACCCCACCATGCAGTTTGCCCTGGCGTTGCTGGTGTTCAACGAGCCTCTCAGCAAGACCCAGCTGGCCAGCTTTGTGCTGATCTGGGCCGCCCTGGCGCTCTATTCCTGGTC
>NZ_JAWVZL010000168.1:0-3466 GCF_033722195.1 Marinobacter sp. | reverse complement strand
CAGCCCGCTGATAAAGAGGCTCATCGTGAAGCCGACCCCCGCCAGTATCGAGGCGCCGTACAGATGTTGCCAGCTCACCCCGCTGGGGCGCCGGGCCAGCCCCAGCCGGATCGCGAGCCAGCTACTCCCGAAAACGCCGAGTTGTTTGCCCACGAAAAGACCGGCGATGATCCCCCGGGGAATCGATTCGGTGAGCGTGGTCAGAGAAGCGCCCGCCAGGGGAACCCCTGCGTTGGCAAAGGCGAAGATCGGCAGGATGACGTAGGCTACCCAGGGATGGAGCCGGTGCTCCATCTGGTGCAGGAGGCTATGCTGGTGGTATTCGCCCTCTGACTTGTCCCTCCCTTCCGTACGCGGGCCGATGGGTATGGCAAAAGCGAGGGCCACCCCGGCCAGGGTGGCGTGGACCCCTGATTTAAGGACGAAGATCCAGAGGAGTACGCCGACAATCACGTAGGCCGCCGGCCGCTGTACCCCGCGCCAGTTCAGCAGGAAAAGGAAGATCAGGGCGATGGCAGCCAGGCCCAGAGCCATCAGCGAGAGATCGCCCGAGTAAAAGAGGGCAATGATCACGATTGCTGCCAGGTCGTCGAAGATGGCTACCGTCATCAGAAATAGTTTCAGGGCCAGAGGGATCCGCGACCCGAGCAGGTAAAGAATGCCCAGGGCGAAGGCGATGTCGGTAGCGGCGGGAATTGCCCAGCCGGTCCGCGCCACCGGACTGGCCCGGTTGAACCAGATGTAGATGAGTGCCGGTAGGACAATTCCACCAACGGCCGCTATCCCCGGCAGAATGACCTGGGCGGGCCGGGATAGCTCGCCCTCCCGTATCTCTCGCTTTACTTCCAGTCCGACCAGCAGAAAAAAGACGGCCATCAGGCCGTCGTTGATCCACAGTAACAGCGGTTTAGCCAGTTCAAGCGAGCCCAGGCGAACTTCGAAGGGGACGGCCAGAATACCGGTGTACAGGTTGGCCAGTGGGGAGTTAGCGATCAGCAGGGCGAGCGCCGCTGCCCCCATCAAAAGAATGCCCCCGGATGCCTCCAGGTTGACGAATTGGCGCAACAATCTTCTTGAGCGCTTGGCGTAAACTTTCACTGTCATTCCGTCTTTCCTCCTCGTAATGGGTCTTCTATCTGTGGCTCTCGATCGTCTTGACTCCGCCACCACTTCTCAGCCTCGATGACGAAGTAGACCAGTGACCCCACGCCCAGGGCCAATAATAGATCCACGGCCGGCAACAGCGTCACGTTAAAGAAACGGTCCAGGGCCGGAATGTAAATCACCAGCAACTGCAAGCCGAACACCGTGGCAACCATTGTCAGCAGGAGCGGGTTGTTGCGCAGATCCAGCGAGGCGAGCGGGCGCTCGGTAGCCCTGGTCGCCAGCGCCTGCCCGATCTGCATGAAGGCCAGCGTGGTAAAGATCATCGTCTGCCAGATCCCGCCGGCCGGATCGCCCGGGTCGAAGTACAAGCCACCCACCGCCAGACCTAATCCGCCCAGCAGCAGTCCGACCCAAATAATCTGCTGCGCAACACCGCCGGCGAACAGGCTTGCCTGCGGCGCACGCGGCGGCCTGCGCATCGTTCCCGGCTCGGCCGGCTCTACCCCTAACCCTAACCCCAGGAGGCCGTCGGTGAGCAGGTTCAGCCAGAGCAACTGCAACGGCAGCAGGGCGACATTGATGCCCAGCAGGGGGGCCAGCAACATCACCAGCACCTTGCCCAGGTTGCCGGCGATAGAAAACTTCACGAAGCGGCGGATATTATCATAGATTACCCGTCCCTCTTCTACGGCAGTTACGATGGTTGCGAAGTTGTCGTCCAGCAGGACGATCTCCGCCGCCTCCTTGGACACATCCGTTCCCGTAATGCCCATCGCCACGCCGATGTCCGACTTCTTGAGTGCCGGCGAATCGTTGACCCCGTCCCCCGTCATCGCCACCACCTGTCCTTTCTGCTGGAGCGTGTCAACGATCTGCAGTTTGTGCTCCGGTGAAACCCGCGCGTAGACCGATACCTCGTCCACCACTGCCGCCAGCTCTCCCGCCGAAAACCGGTCCAGGTCCTGTCCGGACTTTACGCGATTGTTGGTGGTGATGCCCAGGTCGTGAGCAATAAAGCGCGCCGTCAGCGGGTGGTCACCCGTTATCATAATCGGCCGGATGCCCGCCGCCTTTGCCGTGCGCACCGCCGCTCGCACCTCCGGGCGAGGCGGGTCGATCATGCCGGCCAGCCCGATGAAGGTCAGCCCCTGTTCCAGCGTTGCCTCTGCCCGGCTGCCGTTGCCTGGTGGCTTCTCCACCGGCCGGAAGGCCAGGCCCAGGACGCGCATACCTTTGGCTGCCATCTGGTCGTTGGCCTGCCGGATCCGTTCCTGCCACTCCTTGTCCAGCGGCACCGGCCCCTCCTCCGTCCAAACCGTAGTCGAGATCGCCAGCAGTCCGTCCACCGCGCCTTTAGTGAAAGCCGCATAGGGAGTTTCACACCGTTCAAGCAGCGCCAGTGCGGGAGGTAATGGTGCAGACGACATCCGGTGGACGGTAGTCATCCGTTTTCGTTCCGACTCGAACGGTAACTCTTCCACTCGGGGCAGTGCCTCTTCAAGACGGTCGCGGGACAGCCCCGCCTGCCGAGCCGCCACCAGTAGTGCTCCCTCCGTTGGATCGCCCACGGGCAAATACAGGCCACTCTCTGGGTCAGGCTGCAGCGAAGCGTCATTGCAGAGCGCACCGGCTGCCAGCGTCAGGGCTACTGTGGGGGGCTGGCTCTGGAGTAGATCAGGCTTTTCTGCATAGGTCGTCAGCGCGGGCGCCGGGTGGGGGCCGGTGCCTGCCAGCTCCAGGTAATGACCTGCTACGTCGATCACCGTCACCGTCATCCGGTTCACCGTGAGCGTGCCGGTCTTGTCCGAACAGATAACGGTGACTGAACCCAGCGTTTCCACCGCAGGCAGGTTCCGCACCAGCGCCCGGCGGCGCAGCATACGCTGGGCACCCAGGGCCAGGGTCACGGTAACCACCGCCGGCAACCCTTCGGGCACAACCGCCACCGCCACGCTGACTGCCGTCAGGAACATATCCTGCACCGGTTCGCCCCGGAGCACGCCGATAAGCAATACCAGGGCGGCGACCACCACGCCGAAGAGGGCCAGCACTTTCCCCACCTGATCCAGCCGCTTCTGCAGGGGAGTTTCGTCAACCGGCACCGCCTGAATCAAGCTGGCAATTTTGCCCAGCTCCGTTTCCATGCCGGTGGCGGTGACGACACCCATGCCCCGCCCGTAGGTCACCAGTGTGCCCATGTAGGCCATGTTCACCCGGTCGCCGAGCGGGATATTCTCCCGCTCGAGGGCCCCGGTTTCCTTATCTACCGGCTCCGATTCGCCGGTCAATGCCGCCTCCTGGATCCGCAGGTTGGCGCTTTCCAACAGGCGCAGGTCGGCCGGCAGCATATTTCCCGCCT
>NZ_JAWVZL010000167.1:0-3607 GCF_033722195.1 Marinobacter sp. | reverse complement strand
CTTTTCGTCATTTTGCGTGGCCTGCCCGTTTTCCGCCCTGGGGTGGGGGGGTGGGTCTTCTGGGGCCGGTCGTGGGCCTGGGCCGCCCCGAAACAAGCGCACACGGACGTGCTTGTAGCGTGTCCGCAGAAGCCCTACCCCAGCGCCGCGGCCCCCGAACTGGCAGGCCTGTGGTACTGGAGCTGGGTGATACGTTTAAATCCCCGCAGCGTCTTTCAATGCCGCCGCCCGATCGGTCTTTTCCCACGGGAAGGCGGTGAAGGTCTCGTTGCCCACGGTCATCTCGAAGGGCTCGCGGCCGAAGTGGCCGTAGGCCGCAGTGGCCCGGTACATGGGGTGCTGCAGGTCCAGCATCCGGGTGATGGCATAGGGGCGCAGGTCGAAGTGCTCGCGCACCAGCTTGGCCATGCGCTCTTCGCTGATCTTGCCGGTGCCGAAGGTGTTCACGGAGATGGACGTGGGCTCGGCGACACCGATGGCGTAGGAGATCTGGATCTCGCAGCGGTCCGCCAGGCCCGCGGCTACGATGTTCTTGGCGACGTAGCGGCCGGCGTAGGCGGCGGAACGGTCCACCTTGGACGGATCCTTGCCGGAGAAGGCGCCACCACCATGACGGGCCATGCCGCCGTAAGTGTCCACGATGATCTTGCGGCCGGTCAGGCCACAGTCGCCCACCGGGCCGCCAATCACGAACTTGCCGGTCGGGTTGATGTGGAACTTGGTGCCCTTGTGCAGCAGCTCGGCCGGCAGGGTGTGCTTGACGATCAGCTCCATCACCGCTTCCTCCAGGTCCGCCATGGATACGCCCTCGTCGTGCTGGGTGGACAGTACCACTGCGTCGATGCCGGTGACCTTGCCGTTCTCGTAGCGGCAGGTGACCTGGCTCTTGGCGTCCGGACGCAGCCAGGGCAGTAGGCCGCTCTTGCGGGCCTCGGCCTGGCGCTCCACCAGGCGGTGGGCATAACAGATCGGGGCCGGCATCAGCACGTCGGTTTCGTTGCTGGCGTAGCCGAACATCAGGCCCTGGTCGCCGGCACCCTGGTCTTCCGGCTTCTGGCGATCCACGCCCTGGGCAATGTCCACCGACTGCTTGCCGATGATGTTGATGATGCCGCAGGTGTCGCCATCGAAGCCCACCTTGGAGGAGGTGTAACCCACATCCTTGATCACCGAGCGCACCAGGTCTTCCAGGTCCACCCAGGCGGAGGTGGTGATTTCGCCGCCAACGATGGCAACGCCGGTCTTGACCATGGTTTCGCATGCCACCCGCGCATTGGCGTCGGATTCCAGGATTTTATCCAGGACGGCATCGGAGATCTGGTCGGCCAGTTTGTCCGGGTGGCCTTCAGAGACCGATTCGGAGGTAAAAATGCTGTAATCAGACATGCGGTTTGGCTCCTCTGTGAGCGGTTGCAATCGTTGTAACCGGTTGTTTGTTCGCCGCTGTTACCGGCGGGTTAGTTTGTATATCAAATTTTGTTGATATGTATAAATACGTATCTCTCAATTCCGACATCAGGGCGTTACTGGCTGCCTGAGGTCTTCCAGAACTCCCGTACCTGCACCTGGAATCCGTTGCGCAGGCCGATAAACAGGGATTCGCCCGGAGTGAGCCCGGCCTCGGTGGCCCAGGCGGTGAGTTCTTCCGGCTCGAAGCCCAGCCACAGGTCCCCGCAGTTCTCACTGGCCCATTCCTGGTCATGGCTGCACAGGTCGCTGATCACCAGGCAGCCGCCGGTGTTCATCAGGGCGGCGGCGTCCAGCAGTATGTCCGCCGGGCTGGGCACGTGGTGCAGCACCATGTTGGCCACCACCAGGTCAAAGGCATCGCCCCGGGCCAGCAGGGTGTCGGTGACCCCCTCGATCAGATCGACGTTGTTCAGCTTCTCCTCGATGCAGGTCCGGGTGGCCTTGGCCAGCATGTCGCGGGAGTTGTCCAGCGCCACCACCTGGGGGCAGAGCCTGGCCAGTACCGGCAGGAAACCGCCCTCGCCGGGGCCGATCTCCAGTGCCGTCTGCCAGTCGTGGCGGGCCGCCCGCTGGCGCAGCAGGTTGGCCACCGGCCCGGCGTACAGGTCGAAGGCGGCAATCAGCTCCTGCTGCTCGCGGAACTGCTCGGCGTGGCGGGCGAAAAACGCCTGGGACTGCTCCGCCCGCTGGCTGCGGATCTCATGGATGCGCTCCCGCAGGTGCTCCGGCAACGGGATCCGGTCCACCATGTCGAAGATCTGGCGGATGGTCTGGTGCGCCAGGCGATCGCTGTCCAGGTTCAGCGGCCGCCGGTAGAAAATGGCGTTGCCTTCCCGCTGCGGCTCCAGCAGGCCGGCCTTGTGCATCACCTTGAGATGATGGCTCATGCCGGACTGGCGCATGTCGAACAGCTGGCTCAGCTCCAGCACCCCGAACGTGTCCCGGCGCAGCACCCGCAGGATTTCCAGGCGCAGAGGGTCGCCGCTGGCCTTGTAGATCGGGGCCAGAACGTCCGCGGAGGACGGCTCGATGGGTGCGGTGGTGCCGAGACTGGTCATGACGGGAGAGTGTAAGGGGCCGGGATGGGTCGATCAAGGGCAATATCAAAAAAAATTGATATAGTTTTCGGGTTGGCCCAGCGAGAGTCCTGATAAGAGCCCGATCGGAGTATGGCGGGCCTGCTCAGGCGGCGCCCGGCGGAAAATTGCTCAGACCGATTTGCTCCGGCGGTCACTAATCGGTGAAAATACGCGCCTCATTTTTGCACGATTCACTTTTGCCCCCTATTGCAGTGGAGACACCCCCAATGCCATCTCGTAAAGATCTCGCCAATGCCATCCGTGCCCTCAGCATGGACGCGGTGCAGCAGGC
This sequence comes from Marinobacter sp., assembly GCF_033722195.1. Lineage (GTDB taxonomy): Bacteria > Pseudomonadota > Gammaproteobacteria > Pseudomonadales > Oleiphilaceae > Marinobacter. Next base: position 766 of record NZ_JAWVZL010000167.1, on the reverse strand, counting down.
CAAGTCCGGTCACCCGGGCGCGCCCATGGGGATGGCTGACATCGCCGAGGTGCTGTGGAACGACTACCTCAGCCACAACCCGGCCAACCCGGACTGGGCCAACCGCGACCGCTTCGTGCTGTCCAACGGCCACGGCTCCATGCTGCAGTACTCGCTGCTGCACCTGTCCGGCTACGATCTCTCCATTGACGACCTGAAGAACTTCCGTCAGCTGCATTCGCGCACCCCCGGCCACCCGGAATATGGCTACACCCCTGGCGTGCAGACCACCACCGGGCCGCTGGGCCAGGGCATCGCCAATGCGGTGGGCTTTGCCATCGCCGAGAAGACCCTGGCAGCGCAGTTCAACCGCCCCGGGCACGAGATTGTCGACCACTACACCTACGCCTTCCTGGGGGACGGCTGCCTGATGGAAGGCATCTCCCACGAAGTGGCGTCCCTGGCGGGCACCCTGGGTCTGGGCAAGCTGATCTTCTTCTATGACGACAACGGCATCTCCATCGACGGCGAGGTGGAAGGCTGGTTCACCGACGACACCCCCAAGCGCTTCGAGTCCTACGGCTGGCAGGTGATTCCGGCAGTGGACGGTCACGATCCGGACGCGGTCCGTGCCGCCATCGAGGCCGCCCGTGCCAATACCGAGCAGCCCACCATCATCTGCTGCAAGACCGTGATCGGCTTCGGCGCCCCCAACAAGCAGGGCACCGAGAGCTGCCACGGCGCGCCCCTGGGTGAGGACGAAATCGCCCTGGCGCGGGAGAACCTG
>NZ_JAWVZL010000166.1:0-3644 GCF_033722195.1 Marinobacter sp. | reverse complement strand
GTCGGTGAAGTCCTCGAACAGCCGGTGGAACTGGCCATCTGGCAGGACGGCCAGCTGCTGCGCCGCTTCACCGGCGTGGTCTCCGAGTTCGCCCGCGGCGACACCGGCCACCGCCGCACCCGCTACGAGCTGGTGGTGGAACCGGCGCTGTGGCGGCTGGGGCTGATGCACAACAGCCGCATCTTCCAGACCCAGACCCCGGATGCCATTCTCAAGACCCTGCTGGACGAGCGGGGCATCGCCGACACCGTGTTCGACCTCAAGCGCACACCCCAGGAGCGGGAGTACTGCGTCCAGCACCGGGAAAGCGACCTGGCTTTCCTCCAGCGCCTCGCCGCCGAAGAGGGCTGGCACTTTCGTTTTGAAATCGATGGGCGCTTCGACATCGATTCCGATAACCAGCCGCTGGTGCTGTCGGATCACCACGGCGACGCCCCCATCCTGCCGGAGGCCACCTACAACGCCAGCGCCGGCGGCAGCAGCCGGCAGCCAGCGGTGCTGGCGTTCAGCTATCGGGAGCGGGTCCGCGCCGCCTCGGTGGCGATGAAGGACTACACCTTCAAGAACCCCGCCTACGCCCTGATGCACGAGCAGGCCGCCTCCGGCATCGACCACCAGCTCGACGATTATCAATATTATGACTACCCCGGCCGCTTCAAGGCCGATTCCAGCGGCACCGCCATTACCCAGGCCAGACTGGACGCCCGGCGCAACGACGCCAGCGAGGCCCCGGGCAAGAGCAACCGACCGGACCTCGCCGCCGGCGCCAAGCTGCCCCTGACCGGTCACCAGCAAGATGCGCTCAACCGCGATTGGCTGCTGACCGGCATCGTCCACACCGGCAAGCAGCCCCAGGCCCTGGAAGAGGAGGGCGGCTCGGAGCCCACCAGTTACAGCAACACCTTCACCGCCATTCCCGCCGACCGCACCTGGCGGCCCCAGGTCACCCATCGGCCGCTGATGGACGGCCCGCAGATGGCCATCGTCACCGGCCCGGCAGGGGAGGAGATCCACTGCGACGAACACGGCCGGGTCAAGGTCCGTTTCCCCTGGGATCGCTACTCGGATAACGACGAACACAGTAGCGCCTGGCTCCGGGTCAGCCAGGGCTGGGCCGGAGGCCAGTACGGCTTCCTGGCGCTGCCACGCATTGGCCACGAGGTGATCGTCAGTTTCCTCGACGGCGACCCGGACCAGCCCATAATCACCGGCCGTACCTACCACGCCACCAACACGCCGCCCTATGCGCTGCCGGAGCACAAGACAAGAACGGTGCTGAAAACCCAGACCCACAAGGGCGAGGGCAGCAACGAACTGCGCTTCGAGGACGAAGCTGGTCAAGAGCAGATCTACGTCCACGCCCAGCAAGACCTGGACCTGCTCACCGAGAACGACCGCACCGAGGTCATCAAGCACGACAGCCACCTGACGGTGGAGAACGACCGCATCGGCCACATCCAGGCCAACGACCACCTCACCGTGGATGGCGAACAGCGCACCAAGGTGGGCGGCGACTACAGCCTCACCGTCAACGGCAGTCACCACAGCCAGCAGGGTCAGTCCCAGCTCGTCGAGGCTGGCAACGAAATTCACCATAGGGCGGGCATGAAAATCGTCATCGAAGCCGGTGCCGAGGTCACTCTGAAAGCGGGCGGCAGCTTCGTCAAAGTCGACCCCAGCGGCGTCACCGTGTCGGGCCCAATGGTGAAAATGAATTCCGGCGGCTCGCCGGGGAGTGGCACTGGTGCCTCGGCGCAGGCGCCCAACCAGCCGGGCGTGCTGGCCGACCAGGAGCAGCCGGACAATGCGTCGGCGCAGTTGGCGGAAGCCGCCCAGCGGCAGAACGCCTCCGGCAACCCGGCCCAGGCCATGGTGTCCGCCCAGGCAAATCATGCCCCACTATTGAAACAGGCCGCCCGGGAAGGGGCGTTGACAGTAACCGCTTGTGAGTTTGATGAGCATGGACGCTGCACACTACATAACCACACTTGAGCAAACCGTCCCAGTCAGTAACAAGCCGGAGACTGCCGCCTACGCCATTGTCGATCTTGCGGTCGGGCACGACTTCCTACAGCGTCTGTATGAAGCTATGAACCCTGGGCCCATTGAATGGTGGAGCCTGTTCGAAGGCTCTGAATGGCAGGGGAGCTGGACCAATGGCCCCATTCTGGTTGAGCTGAGTAACAGCACCGCCTTTATCGAACAGCTGGCCTCCGAGATGGAGGGGCAGTCACTTGGAGTGCTGATCGAGAGCTCCGCCAGCGCGACCGACCTTCGTGAGCGTTGCCAGCACTGGTTGCTGGGTTCGGATGCCTCCGGGAAACGGCTACTCAGATTTTACGAGCCCAGAATGTTGGGACCACTTCTGTGTGTGCTGGGTGATGGTCAGCGGCAACAGTTAGTGCCGCCCAACGAACAATGGTCCTGGCACGATGGCGCTCATTGGCGTTCTGTGGCTCCCACACCAGACGCTGCCATGGATGCCGGCGAGGCCCGGGTAACCGTCAGTGATGATCAGCTTCGCAAGATTACCCCTTACCGAATGGCCGCAGAATCAAGAAACCTTGCGGATCACTACCGTGAACGGCTGGCAGAGTATGGAGACCCTGCCACCTGGGTAATGGCCAGATTGCTCGATGCCCAGCAAGCCGGAATCACTCAGGTGTCAGATCAGGAGCGCTGGCTCCGGTTGGTCCTCCGTCACGGCGACGCTTTTCCTGTTGCCGATCGATTCCGGGGAATTCTGGATCAGACACAAAGGTCCGCAAGCGAGCGGCTCACCGCATTGGAAAGTTTAAGGAAGAACGACGATGCCCCAACAGTATGAAGTGCAGGCCGGAGACACCCTGTCGCACATTGCCCAACGTTATCAGACCTCTGTCTCCGAGATTCAGGCCCTTAATCCGATTATCCAGGACCCGGATAGGATCCAGATCGGCTGGAAACTGGATATCCCCGCCAACGATTCGGAGTTGGCCGATGACGACAACCTGCCTCCACCCAAATCGGCGAGTAACGCCAGTACCACCGATCCTTCTTGTACCGAGTGTCAGTTGGAGTTTGTCGAAATGGTCCACATTACTGGCGAAAGCGGTTCGGTGCATGCGTTGACTGATCGGCAACGTGTGGAACTGGACGACGCTGTTCAGGTACTGCAGGCACCCATGCAAGATCTGCAGCAGGCCGAAGGTGGTCCGGAGGATCAGGTACCTCAAGCTAAAACGGAAGCCTGGCAGGCCTTGAAGGAACTCGACGCGCTGCCCCCCACTGCCACAAGCACCACCGCACAGGAGTTGCTGGCGGAATATCGGGCAACTTGGCAACAGGCGCAGCAGCGACTGGACCGCCAGGAGCGTCGCCGGGAACGTATCCGCACGGAGGTGGAGCAGGTCCGGCGCGAAGTTCTGAGGCCTATGCACCGAATGGCCAGTAACGACCCCAAAGACCAACTGACCATCCGCATCTTCAGGACACTGTCCCAGGAGCTGGAAGAAACCCTCCCTGCAATTGACACTGTGCTGGAGGCGTACAGGGGCAATGTCGATGCAGAGCAGAAGAACTTTGAGTCCCTGGATGAACGTCTAGAATACCTTCGTGCTGCCCTGGAGGCGGAAATTGCTCATCGCGTCGCTCAGGCATCTGAC
>NZ_JAWVZL010000165.1:0-3710 GCF_033722195.1 Marinobacter sp. | reverse complement strand
TTCACGATGTCAGGGTCGATACTGCCGCTCAAAGCCTGCAGGTCATTGACGAAGACATTCAGAGCCATGTCTTCTGCGCCCGCCTCGGTATCATTATGGACGATGCGGGCACAGCCGGTGACCGGGTCACAGAACAGCGGGTAGGACGGCTCCATGATCGCACTCTCACTCAAGGCGCCGATGCTGCCTTCAATGGTGGCGTCCAGCGCCAGGGCCGGGTCGATAGTGATCAGTCCGGCCAGCAGCCGGAGGCGGCCGATATCCGCTTCCAGGTCGGCCGGCACCAGGTCTCCGGTTGCAGGATCGACACTCCCCGTTGAGACGGCCACGGCCTGGCGCTCGACCTGAATACCGAATTCGGCGTCGTTGCCACTGCCACGGGCACAGCGGGCGGACACCAGCGCGCCTTGGCCCCCACCCAGATCCATCGCCAGGGGAATGCTGAGCTCAGCAATGCTGAACTCAGCCAGACCCAGAACATCGATCGCCGGCTGCAGTCGCGCCCGGGCGGTGATGATAAGGCTGATGTCCGGTGCGTAGAAGCGTGTCAGCCAGTGACCGGAGGCATCCTTGCGAGCAGGGCCGATCGCCTTGGTGGGGGCACGGTTGACGAAAAGTTCCAGACGCAGACTGGTCGGATCAAGGTCGGAACCGAGCGGCAGGCCCAGGCCGGTGAGATCACCGATCACCAGGGGAGAGCCATTCAGCAACTGCTGCTGACGGGCGGTATGCAGCATCAGGCCCATCACCAGGTCGTAGGCACGGACGCGGGTGCCGCGGGGAATGCTTGTGCCCTCCGCCGCGGCGATCAAGTCACCGACGACAACGTCGTCAATACCGGCCGCACCGGCCAGGTCGCCGGCCAGGCGGCCTACCGGCGACAGCGCACCGCCGACGGTGACCAGGGCCTGGGCCAACTGGTCGCCATTGACCGCCAGCAGCTGTTCCACCGAGTCCACGGCCAGCGTATCCATCAGCTCACCGATCTGGAACAGAGTGTTTTCCAGGCTCTCCAGGTCAGTCGGATCCAGACTGTAGCCAGGCTGGTTGGTCAGCTCCGCGAGGATTTCCCCCACCAGGCCGCCACCGATGACCGTGGTGGAGCCGGCCGCGCTAACGGTGGCGATGACTTCCTTGCGGGCGGCCGCGCGAGCCTCGAGAGTGAGACTGCCCAGCATGGTCTCGGGCAGCAGTCGGGAGATGGGCTCATTGCGGCTGTAGCTCACCAGGGCGGCATTGGTCCGGGCCAGATCCGAGGTGTGATGGAATGCCAGCTCTCCGGCATTGCCCGGCGACTCGGCCAGCATGCCGGCGGAGATCGACAGCGCCTCGGCCGTGCCGCCGTAGCCTTGCAACTGGGCGGCCAATAGCGCCCGCTGGGCCATGGCGTCGTGGGAGATGCCTTGGCCACCGCAGGCCTGGGATGTATCGGCGGCGGCCGCGGCGGCGGCGTTGACCTGGCTCTGCATCTGGGCTTGCACGGTAAAGAGCCGGGCGCCATCAAGGGCCAGCACCGACATCAGCACGATGGCGGTGATGACCAGGGGGGTGATGGCGATCAGGGCACCCCGTTGCCAGCAGAGCGGTTTAGCGGTTGCCACGACTGTCCTCGGATATCCGGTCTGGAATGGGCCGGCGGAAGGTTTCCGCGATTCGCTGCTGGCTGTCCACGTGCATCTGGACCGACAGCTCACTTTCCGCCGGGCCGCCGGCGCTGGCCTGTCGCTCCAGCAGCCGCCGGGCCTGCGGTTCCGAGGGCTGTGTCACCACCGAGTCGGACAGACCCTGTGGCGGCCGATCCTGGGCCATTGCCGTCACCGGCAGCAGGAGCAGACATCCCATCAGGAGGCGTTTCATCGTTGACTCCGTATTTCGTCGGCTAGTTTCTTGGCGTGGGCGTATTCGCTGGTGGCGAAGTCATACTGATCCCGCATAAGTTTCAGGCCCGACCGATCGCCGGTGATCAGGTAGGCCGCGGCGAGATTCTGCCGCACCCCACCCTGGCCATCCGCCAGCTCGAAAGCGGTGCGCAGCTCGAAGACGGCTTTATCATCCCGGCCACTGAGCAGCAGGCCATAGCCGTAATCATTGCGGATATCCGCCGACGAGGGCTCGAGCTGCCTGGCCTTTTCCAGTTGCGCCAGGCCCTGGTCAAGCTGGCCCAGCTTGAGGTAGACCAGGCCAAGGCCGTGATAGCCGCCCGCAGCCTGGCACCGCTCCGCGAGGGCCTGGAAAACCTCCCGGGCTTCGCCAAGCTGACCGGTGGCCGCCAGTAACTGCCCCTTGCGCAGCCAATGGTGGCGGGTTTCAAGACCCTCGCTTTCCAGTCGCGCCAGGCCGGCGTAGGGCTGTGAGCGTGCCATCAGCGAATCCACCGCGTCCAGCTGGAGCTGATGTTCGGGCTGGATGGTCTGGGTGCAGCTTACCTGCAGGGCCTGGTCCGGACCCTGGGCCTGCTGCAGCACGGCACAGCCGCTGATCGCCAGCACCAGCGGCGGGAGCAGAAGCCCGCGCAGGGAAAAGCCCGCCGCTTTGTTGTTTTTCGTTGTTGCCACTGCTTGCATTCAGGTGTTCCTCGTTGACGCCGTGTCTACCGGCTTACGCTCTCTGCAATCGACATGACCGCCGGCCCGCCGATCAGCATGAACAGGCCGGGAAGCATGAAAACCATCATGACGATGGTCATTTTGGCGCCGATGCGGTTGGTGTCCTCTTTCAGCCGGCTACGCTCGGTCTGCTGGGCTTCCTTGATGATCTGATCCAGGCTGGTGGAAACCCCGGCCCCGAGGGTGCCGCTTTGCTTCATCAGACTGACGTAGTTGCGCAGCACCTTGATGCGCCGGTTGCGCCCCAGCTCATCCAGGGCCACGGAGCGATCGGCGCCGCTTTCCATCACCCGGTTGAAGCGGTCCAGGCGGCTGATCAGTCTTGGCATGACCGGTCGCGCCTGGGCTGCCACCAAGCGCAGGGCGCGCTCGATGGACAGGCCCGCTTCCATCAGCATCCGGGTCATATGACATAGCTCGATGGCCTCCAGGTTCTGCTGCTTTTCCGCGTTCTCGCCCATGGTACGGATGATCCGGCGGGGCAGCAGGAAGCCGGCGGCGGCAATGACGGAACCGCCCATGACGCCGAACAGGGCATATCCTCCGAGGATGACCACGGCGGGAATCAACCAGCACATCAGGATGTAGGTGAACTGGCTCTGCTGGCGGTTTCGGCCCGTGGTCTCCAGGGCCGCCTCCATGTCCTCGTAGTCGCTCCGCACCGCCGAGAGACTGACAAACCACTCGGCCAGATTCGCCAGCCAGGAATCAATGCCCTCATCTTTGTCGATGCCGTCGCGGTTTCGCAGCCGGCTGTGGATGCGGGCTTTCAGCGCCCACCTTGGCGCCAGGTAAATGGCCATCCAGAGTGAGGCCATTGCGGTGATAGTGGCGAGTAGAAGCAGAGTGTTAACCACGGCCCACCCCCTGGATCATCCGCCAGATCACCACCATACCGAGCACCTGAAGAACGCCGGCCGCAATCAGCAGGTTGTGGCCGGTGCTGGTATTCAGCAGCAGGTCGGCGTAGTCATCGTTCATCAGCACCATGTAGGCGGCAAGCCCGGGCGGCAGCAACGCAAAGGTGGCCGCGGTGAAGCGGGTCTCGGCGGTGGCGGCAAGAAACTCCTGGCGCAGTTCCTGCTGCGAGCGCAGGGAGCTGGC
>NZ_JAWVZL010000164.1:0-3764 GCF_033722195.1 Marinobacter sp. | reverse complement strand
GGCATCGTATTCCTCGGCACTGGCCCAGGTGTTACGCGGGTTCAGCAGCTTGCTGTCGACGTTGGGCACTGCCACCGGTACATCCAGGTTCAGCGTGTCCAGGTGTTCGGTTTCCACGTCGTCCAGGTCGCCGTTCTGGATGGCGGTGATGATGCCCCGGGTGGTGGGGATGCTGAAGCGCTGGCCGACGCCGTGGGGGCCGCCGGTCCAGCCGGTGTTCACCAGGAATACGCGGCTGCCAAACTGGTCCATCCGCTTCATCAGCAGCTCGGCGTAGACGCCGGCCGGGCGCGGGAAGAAGGGCGCGCCAAAGCAGGTTGAGAAGGTGGACTTGAGCTTGGACGAGGAGCCCATCTCGGTGGAGCCCACCAGCGCGGTGTAGCCGCTGAGGAAATGGTAGGCCGCCGCTTCCTTGCTGAGCACGGACACCGGCGGCAGTACGCCGGTCATGTCGCAGGTCAGGAACACGATGTGGGATGGCTCACCGGCCCGGTTCTCCTCGACGCGCTTCTCCACGTGCTCCAGCGGGTAGGCGCAGCGGGAGTTCTCGGTCAGGGAGGTGTCGCTGTAGTCCGGCTCTCGGGTCACCGGGTCGATGGTGACGTTCTCGACGATGGCGCCAAAGCGGATGGCATCCCAGATGATGGGCTCGTTCTTGCGTGTCAGGTCGATGCACTTGGCGTAGCAGCCACCCTCGATGTTGAACACTGTGCCCGGCCCCCAGCCATGCTCGTCGTCGCCGATCAGGTAACGGTTGGGGTCGGCTGACAGGGTGGTCTTGCCGGTGCCGGAGAGGCCGAAGAACAGGCAGGTCTCGCCGTCGTCACCGACGTTGGCGGAGCAGTGCATGGGCAGCACGTCCCTTTCGGGCAGCAGGAAGTTCTGCACCGAGAACATGGCCTTCTTCATCTCGCCGGCGTAGTGCATGCCGGCAATCAGCACCTTGCGCTTGGCAAAGTTGATGATCACGCAGCCGTCGCTGTTGGTGCCATCACGCTCGGGCACACACTGGAAGTTGGCCACGTTCAGCACCTGCCACTCTTGCTTGTCGGCAGGGTTGAAGTTGCTGGGGCGAATAAAGAGGATGCGGCCGAACAGGTTCTGCCAGGCGGTCTCGGTGGTTACGCGGACCGGCAGGTAGTGCTCCGGGTCGGCGCCCACGTGGAGCTCGGAGACAAAGCTGGTCTTTTCGGCCAGGTAGGCTTCTACCCGGTCCCAGAGGTCGTCGAACTTGTCGGCGTCGAAGGGCCGGTTGATGCCGCCCCAGTCGATATCGTCGGAGGTGCTGGGCTCCTCGACGATGTAACGGTCCATGGGTGAGCGGCCAGTGCGCTTGCCGGTCTTGACCACCAGTGAACCGTTGGAGGCCAGATGGCCCTCGCGTCTTTCCAGTGCCAGCTCGACAAGGCGTGCTGTGCTCAGATCATTATAAGTGTTGCTCACTTCGACCTCGCCCTCAGGGTGTCTTGTGATTGTTCAGGCCGTCGCCCCCGAAATTGACGGAAATCTGAACAATCGGATCAATTCAGGCGCGCTATTATGCCAGACAGCAGGGTAAAAAACGACTGCTCGCCAGACCGCGTGGTTGAGCGGTTTCGCGCCTAGTAAAGTGGTGCTTTCAATGTCGTGCGGCGTCGGAAATCAGTGCAGCGAGTGACCCAGGAAAAGCTGGTCGATGTCGTTGCGGTCGAACCGGTAATGGGCGTGGCAGAACTGGCAGTCCATGTCGATTGCGCCGCGCTCCTCGATGATGTCGTAGCACTCCTTCTGGCCAATGGCTTCCAGCGCCCCAAGGGTACGCTCACGGGAGCAGCTGCAGCGGAAAGCCACCGGGTCGGCGTCGAACAGCCGCACCGTTTCCTCGTGGAACAGCCGGTGCAGCACGGTTTCACTGTCCAGGCCGAGCAGCTCGTCGGCCTTCAGTGTGCTGGCCAGGTGGTTGACCCGGCGCCAGAGGTCGTCATCGGGCTCGGTGCCGCCGGGCAGCCGCTGCAGCAGCAGGCCGGCGCTCTGGTCCTGGTCGGCAAACAGCACCAGACTGGTGGCGATCTGTTCGGAGCGCTCGAAGTAGTCCTCCAGGCAGCGGGCGAGGGATTCGTGTTCCCGCGGCACCACACCCTGGTAGCGCTGACCCTGCTCCGGGGTGATGGTGATGGCCATCTTGCCCTCCCCCAGAAGCTCGCCCAGGGAGTCGGCGTCGGCGGGAATCTCGTCAAAGCGGGCCAGACCGCGCAGGTAGCGGTCGTGGCTGCATTCGGTCATCAGGGTGCGCAGCGGGCCCTGGCCGCTGGCCTGCAGCGATAGGGTACCCTCGAACTTGAGGGTGCCGCTCATCAGCACGCTGGCCGCCAGGGACTCGCCGAGCAGCTGGCGCACCACGGTTGGATAGGACGCCTGGCTGGCGATTTCCCGGTAGCTGTCCGCCAGCCGGACCCAGGCGCCACGGACCTGGCTGTCCTCGAAGATAAAGCGCTGGAACTGGTCCTGCGATGCCACGATGAAGTCTCCTGATAAGGGCAGGATCCGAACCGGCGTCAGATGCCGTTCTGATCCTTGAAACGTTGTATGGTACGACGGTCCTTCTTGGACGGACGTCGCGCCGGGGGCAATTGTGCGGCCTGCATGGTCTTGCGCTGCCAGGCCAGCTCTTCCCGGTGGCGGATGCTGTCCTCGGTCTCGTGGTAGAGCATCTGGGCTTCCGGCGCCCCGCGCCGGCGGTCGCTGACCTGGTCGATGATGATGGTGCGCTCGGCCCAGCCGTGCCGCAGCTTGAGCTCGCCGCCCTGTTCCACCAGCTTGCCGGGTTTGCAGCGCTGGTCGTTGTAGTGAACCTTGCCGCCCTCAATGGCTTCCTTGGCGAGGGTTCGGGTCTTGTAGAAACGGGCTGCCCAGAGCCATTTGTCGAGCCGGACCCGCTGGTCGGTGGTTGCTGCCGAGGTCATGTCTCCTCACCTGCTGTCATACTGTTTCCAGTGTAACCGGTTCACGGCTCTGATGGCAGGTGTCCGCGGTGCCGGCCCAGGGGCAGCAGCTCATCGAAATGGGCAATGGACGGAATCTCCGGGTGGGCGGCGGCCGGGGCCTGCTGGCTGTCCGGCGCCAGGATCGCCAGGCACTGGCCGATGCCGGCGGCACGGGCGCTTTCCAGCACCGGAATGCTGTCGTCCACCATCAGGGTGCGGGCCGGCTGGTAGGGGGCATAAGCCTGCAGGTCGGCCCAGAACGCTGGGGCTTCTTTGGGCTTGCCCAGCTGATGGCTGGAAATGATGGCATCCACATGGCGGTCCAGGCCGGTGGCCTCCAGCTTCAGCGCCAGCGGGTCCGGATGGCAATTGGTGACGATCACGCTGCGGTAGCCGTGTGAGCGGATCTGACCCAGGAAGTCCGCCACATGGGGGCGATAGGCGATGCGGTCCCGCACCTCCGCCTTGAGGGCCGCCACATCCATGGCCAGGCGCCGGCTCCAGTAGTCGGTGCAGTACCAGTTCAGGGTGCCTTTCTCGGTCCGGATGATATCCAGAATGGTAGCCAGCGCCTGCTCTGTGGCCACGCCGGTGTGCTCGGCATAGCGCCGGGGCAGATGTTCCAGCCAGAAGTGGCTGTCGTAGTGCAGGTCGAGCAGGGTTCCGTCCATATCGAGAAAGACGGTGTCGACCCGGGACCATTCAATCATAGCGGGGGTCACCTGACATCAATGCTGTCAGGCTGCCGGACTGGCGCCGGCTTGGCAAGTAGGGAATAACGACAGTCCCCGGCGCCCAGAG
>NZ_JAWVZL010000163.1:0-3800 GCF_033722195.1 Marinobacter sp. | reverse complement strand
CCTGGGCATGGGGGCCGTCGCCTGGCTCCGGCAAAACAGCGAGCGGGGCAGCGACGCCCGGGTGGTGGTCACGGCCGCCTCCCCGGAGGCGGTCCGCACCCTGTTTCATCACGCTCGGGAGGTGGCCGGTTCGGACGCGCAACAGGGTAGTGATGGTCTCAGCCTGACCCTGGCAGAGGGTCAGACCCTGCAGTTCTACGCCATCGACCGGCTGCTGCGGGAACGTCCGACGGCCGGCCTGGTGCTGGTGGATGAGGCCGCTGCCATACCCGCGCCCCAGCTCAGCGCCATCCTGCTGGCCTGGCCACGGGTGGTCTACGCCACCACCGTGCACGGTTACGAGGGCTCCGGCCGTGGTTTCACGCTGCGGTTCCGGGCCCAGCTGGAGCGCCAAAGCCCGGGCTGGCACGCGCTGACCCTGAGCCGGCCGATCCGCTGGGCGCCGGAGGATCCGCTGGAGGCCCTGGTGCGACGCCTGTTCCTGCTGGACGCGGAGGCGCCGGTGGAGGTCAGCGCCGGCACCGACCGCGACCTTCAACTGGAGCGCTGGGATCCGGGCCAGGCCAGTGAGACAGAGCTGGCCGCCGCCTTCGGTCTGCTGGTGGATTCCCATTACCGCACCACGCCGGGGGATTTGCGGCAGTGGCTGGACGATCCGGCGGCCAGGGTCTGGCTGGCCAGGGCCGATGGCCAGATCCTGGCGGTACTCTGGGCGACCGACGAGGGCGGCCTGGACACGGCCCTGGCGGATCAGGTGGCGGCGGGCCGGCGCCGGCTGCGGGGCCATCTGCTGCCCCAGTCCCTGGCCAATCACAGCGGTTTTGCCGAAGCCGCGACCCAGCGTCTGGCGCGCATTGTCCGGGTCGCGGTGCATCCGGAGAGCCGGCGGCAGGGCCTGGGGCAGCGGCTGGTGGCCGTTGCCGTCGAGGACGCCGGGAAGCGGGGACTGGATGCCATCGGCACCAGCTTTGGTGCCAGCCCGGGGTTGCTCGCATTCTGGCAGCGCACCGGCCTGCAGCCGGTGCGCCTTGGCCTGCAGCGCGAAGCCAGCAGTGGTGAATACGCCGTCCAGCTGCTGCAGGGGCTCTCCCCGCAAGGTCGGGCTCTGGCCGAACGTATCCGGGCGCGCCTCGCCGAGCACTGGCCGCTGCTGTTGGCCCGCTGCTGGCCGGATCTGGACCCGGAGCTGGTGCTGATGCTGACTGCCAGCCAGCCGCCGGCCCCGGCCCTGAGCCCGGACGATCGCCGGGAACTGGTGGCCTTCTGCCAGGGCCAGCGGGGCTTTGAGCTCAGCCTGCTGGCGCTGGTCCGGCTCAGCCTGCAGCCCGGCGCCGCCGATCGGCTCCGCGCCAGCCCCCAGGCCGCGCTCTGGGTTCGCGCGGTGCTGCAGGGCTGGGCCTGGCCGCAGTTGCAGGCCGCCGGCCATTGCCCGGGCCGGCGCCAGGGTGTGGCGGCCCTGCGAGCGCTGGCAGCGGAGCTGCAACAAGCCCTGTCGGCGAGCTGATTGCCAAGCTGTGAACCCTTCGCTTTAATTCCCGCCCGTGGCTGGCAGAATAAGGCCCTTATCCAATCATCGGGATCCTGCCATGGCCAAGGGAACTGGCGTCTGTGCCCTCATTCAACCGCTACCTAACGGTCTGGTCGCGCTGGCCTTTGCCCTGTTACTGGCTGGCTGTGCCGGCACACCGGCACCGGCCAACCTTGACCACCGCAGCGCCACTGCCGCGGACACCCCCATGCTGGCGGCAGCCGAGCAGGGCGATCTGGCCCGGGTGGAGGCGCTGACCCGGGAGGGCGCGGCACTGAACGCCGTCACCGAGCAGGGCACGCCCTTGCTGGCGGCGGCCCGATCCGGTCACGACCAGGTGGTGTGGTACCTGCTCAGTCAGGGCGCCGATTCCGATCTGGCCGCCGGCGATGGCCTGACCCCGCTGATGGCCGCCGCGGACCGCGGCCACCGCGGTGCCACCCGGTTGCTGCTGTCGGCGGGTGCGCAGGTGAATGCGGTCAGTGTCCGGGGCGAGACGCCCCTGCTGCTGGCGGCCCGGGCGGGCAACCTCTCGGTGGTCAAGGCGCTGCTGGGGGCCGGGGCCAACGTCAACGTCAGCCAGGGCGGGCAGTCATTGCTGATGCAGGTGGTGGCCGGTGGCGATCTGCTGACCGCCGAGGTCCTGCTGGCCGCCGGGGCCGATGTCCGCTACGCCGACCCCCAGGGCCGGACCGCTCTGGATGTGGCCCGGGCCAACGGCCATCGCGATCTGGAGATGCTGCTGGTGCAGGCGGGTGCGGGCTACTAGGGAGCCGGTGAGTAACGCCTGAGGCCGCCGAGGCTTGTCAGAGCGACGCCAGGGGGTCGTCCTGCCCGGTCCAGGGCGGCTGGAAGTGGGCCTCCACCTGGTCGGCGGTCACGTCTTCGATGCGCCGATGACGCCAGCGCGGCTGATGGTCCTTGTCGATCATCCGGGCCCGGATACCTTCCGCCAGGTCCGGTTGCCGGGCGCAGTTGGCCGCCATCACCAGTTCCATGCGGAACACATCCTTCAGTGACATCTGCCGGCCCCGTTCCAGCTGTTCGTGCACCAGCCAGGCGGTCATCGGGCAGCCGTTCTGCAGATTTTCCATGCAGTCCCGCCACCAGGGATCGTCACTCTGCTCCGCCCTCAGCCGGGTGCTGATGGTCCCCAGATCCCCCTCCCGGCAGATCCGGGCGATGGTCTGCTCATGCCGGGCCAGGTGGCTGTCCGGCAGGTCGTGATGGGGTGGGGTTTCCATCCGGTTCAGCAGGCGGTAGAGGCGGTTGTCATCAGCGGCCACCTCGCCGGTCCAGCGGGTGGCCACCATGGCTTCGATCAGGGCTTCCCGCTGTTGGGGGTAGACCGGCAGGTCCGCCAGGCCGACCCGAAGGGCGTCGCTGGCATTGAGGCGGGCCCCGGTCAGCCCCAGGAACAGGCCGAGCCCCTCCGGCAGGCGGTTTAGGAACCAGCTGGCACCCACATCCGGAAACAGGCCGATGTGGATCTCCGGCATCGCCATGGTCAGGTCCGGCGTGACCAGACGGTAGCGGCAGGCGCTCAGCAGCCCAAGGCCGCCCCCCATGACCACGCCCTGGGCCCAGGCCACCACCGGCTTGGGAAACCGGTGCAGGCTGTAATCCAGCCGGTATTCCTTGCTGAAGAACCGCACGGGCGCCCCGGTATCGGCGCCGCCGCTGAGCGCGTCATAGAGCTTGCGCAGGTTGCCGCCGGCACAGAAACCCTTGTCACCGGCGCCCTGCAACAGCACCAGGCAGATCCGGTCATCGTCGGCCCAGCGGTCCAGCGCTGCCTGCATGGCGTCGATCATGGCTTCAGAGAGCGCGTTGATGCGGTCCGGCTCGTCCAGGGTAAGGATGCCGAGACGGCCCTCGGCGCAGTGTCTTTCTTCAATCAGGATGGACATGGCTGGTGCTGCACTCCGCGGCTGGCTGGTGGACGGGGCCGCCAGTACTTTGGGATGAATGACGGCGAAAAGTCATCGGACCAAGGTGTCACTGCGTAAAGCATTCCCGGGGGAGGACCCCTTGTTCCAGCCTTTTTTGTTCATTTCCCGCTGTGCTATAAGGGGATGAACGCGTAATGATTGACCAATGTAACTGCCGACAAGTAAACCAATAAATCGTTCGATGAGAGGTTAGACCGCATGATTCTGAAAAACTACACCGCAGCCGGAGTTTTCGCTTTTTTGGCCGTTGCCCCCATGCTGGCCAGCGCTGCCGGCGATCCGGCGGCGGGCAAGGCCAAATCCGCGGTATGCGCGGCCTG
>NZ_JAWVZL010000162.1:0-3857 GCF_033722195.1 Marinobacter sp. | reverse complement strand
CCTGGAGATCAGCTACCCCCACCTGGACCATCTCGAATACACCCTGGTGGCGGATGGCCAGGTCCAGCAGCGGGTCACCACCGGTGACAAGCTGGCGTTCGATCAGCGCCCCCTGCGCCACCCCAACTTACTGGTGCCGTTCCGGACCTCGGACCCGGGCGCGACCATCTACCTCAAGGTCAGCACCAGTGGCGCCCTCCAGGTCCCGGTCCGGATCTGGCCCCAGGACGCCTTCTTCGAGCACCTATCGGTGGAGGATCAGCTCCACGCCATCTATTACGGCATCCTGATCACGGTCATTTTCTTCAACCTGTTCATCTTCCTGGCCCTGCGGGAGCGCACATACCTCTACTACGTGCTCTCCACTCTGGGCTACCTGTTGCTGGTGTCCACGGTGCGGGGCGTGACCTACCCGCTGCTGTGGCCGCAGAGCCCGGAGCTGCATCACCACATGATGCTGCTGACGGTGCCGGTGGCCATGGTGTTCGCGCTGCTGTTCGCCCGCTCCTTCCTGCGCATCTACCAGGGCAGCCGTATCCTGGACCGGCTCATGCAGCTGGTGATGGCGGCCAACCTGCTGGCGGTTGCCGGCGCCTTTGTGCTGGATTACAACACCTCCATCCGGCTGTCGGTGGCACTGGCCATCCCCAGCTGCCTGCTGCTGACCGCGGTGGGACCCATCCAGTGGTGGTACGGCAATCGCCAGGCCAGCCTCTACACCCTGGCCTGGGGCCTGCTCACCATCGGCAGTGCGCTGACCGCCGCCAACAAGTATGGCGTGATCCCCACCAACTTCATCACCGTGTACGGCATCCAGATCGGTTCGGCCCTGGAGGCCATCCTGCTGACGGTAGCGCTGGCGGCCAGGCTCTATCAGGAACGTGAGGACAAGGTAGCGGCCCGGGAGGCGGAGCTGAACGCCATGGCGGCACGGCGGCGGGCGGAACTGAGGATGATGGAGCAGGCCCTGTACAACCCCCTCACCGGCCTGCCCAATCGCAGCTGCTTCGAGATGCTGCTGCAGGACCACCTGACCCGGGAGCCGGACGTGCGCCACGCCGTCGGGGTAATCCAGCTCAACAACCTTCAGGCCATCACCCGTACCTTGGGGCACCGCAACACCGACCGGTTGCTGGAGCTGGCCGGCCGCCGCTTCAACAGCATCGTCAGTGAGCTGCCGGGCATCAAGGTGATCGAGCGCAACGAACGCCAGCAGTTCCATCTGGCTTCGCTGGAGTCCTCGGCTTTTGCCATCGTGCTGGATGCGGAGCTGGTGCGCCAGTATCCACGCCGGATCCTGCAGTGCCTGGAACAGTTGCGGGAACCCATCGATTACCTGGGCATGCAACTGCCGCTGGACCCGGTGACCGGTGTGGCCATCTACCCGGACCACGCCGCGGACACCAACGCCCTGATCCGGCGCGCCTACATTGCCCTCGAATCCGACGAGGCGAGAGACCGGGGCCTGGCCTATTACCAGTCGGTGCGGGACTCCTACAGCGCGGAGCGGCTGACCCTGGTGTCCGAACTCAAGCAGGCCCTGCCCAACAACGAGTTGGCGCTGTATTTCCAGCCCAAGCTGTCGCTGCGCAGCCAGGAGGTGGTGGGCATGGAGGCCCTGATCCGCTGGCCGGGGCGGGCCCAGCCGCTGGCGGCGGACCAGATCATCGCGGTGGCGGAGCAGACCGGGCTGATCAAGCCGCTGACCCGTTGGGTGCTGGAGCAGGCCATGGCGGCCCGGGACCGGTTCCTGGAACAGGGCCACGACTTCTGTGTTTCGGTCAATGTGTCCCCCAACAACCTGCGGGAGCCGGAGTTCCCGCTCTTCGTGCAGCGTCTGATGACCAGCCAGACCCGCCACCGGGGGCGTATCATCCTGGAGGTCACCGAGACCTCGATGATGCTGGATCCGGCCAACTCGCTGCGGGCCCTGCGCTCGCTGGATGCCACCGGCATTCCCCTGGCCATCGACGACTTTGGCTCGGGCTATTCGTCACTGTCCTACATCAAGCAGTTGCCGGCCCGGGAGATCAAGATCGACCGCTCACTGATCACCGACCTGGCCAGCCAGCAGGAGGACCGGGTCATCGTCCAGACCACCATCGACATGTGTCAGAGCCTGGGCTATCAGGTGGTGGCCGAGGGCGTGGAGGACGAGGACACAGCCCACCTGCTGGAAGCCATGGGTTGTGACATGATCCAGGGTTACGTGCTGACCCGGCCGCTGGCACTGCCGGACATCCTCAAATGGCTGGAGCAGCGCGGCCGCGCGCCGGTCAGGCAGATCAGCTGATCGCCTCAGCCCTTGTCAGGCCGTTGCCGGATCAGCGCCTCCTGGGTGGTGGAAGCCACCAGAATACCCTCCCGGTTGAAGATATTGCCGCGATTGAAGCCCCGGCCGCCGGACGCGCTGGGGCTGTCCTTGTCGTACAGCAGCCAGTCGTCCATGCGGAATTCCCGGTGGAACCAGATGGCGTGATCGAGACTGGCCACCTGCATGTCCCGATTCATGAAGGTAACTCCGTGGGGATGCAGTGATGTGCCAAGGAAGCTGAAATCCGAGGCGTAGGCCAGCAGGCAACGGTGTAGAATGGGATCATCGGGCAAGTCACCCTGGGCCCGCAGCCAGCTCTGCTTGTGGGGCGGCTTGGGCTCGGGTTTGAGCGGGTTGACCGGGTCCACCGGCCGGATCTCGATCGGCCGCTCACGGGTCAGGGAGGCGCGCAGGGATTCCGGGATACGCTCCCGCATCATCTCACTGTACTGCTGTTCGGACAGCAGCCTGTCCACATCCGGCGCCGCCGGCATGTCGATCTGGTGCTCGAAACCGGTCTCCGCCACCTGGAAGGACACCGATCCGGTCAGTATTTCCTTGCCCTCCTGGCGGGCGATGACCCGGCGTACCGAGAAACTGCCGCCGTCGCGAACCCGCTGGACTTCGTAGTCAATGGGCAGGCGGTGGTTGCCGGGGCGCAGGAAATAGGCATGCAGGGAATGCGGCAGGCGGCCTTCGACTGTGCGGCTGGCCGCCATCAGACCTTGACCGAGGACCTGGCCGCCGAATACGTTGGGAAAACCGAGGTTCTCACTTTCGCCCTGAAAATGATCGTCGCCCAAAGGCGCCAGATCCAGCAATTCAACCAGTTTTCTGGTGACGTCCAGCATGACTTCTCCCACAGAATGTATCAGGGAAGCTCTGAACCGGAGGGGTTCCGAGAGATTCCTTAGCTTACGAAGCGTTGTTCTACCCCAGAGCGACGCCGGGCGCAATGACGGGAATGTCAAATTCTGTCCGTCCCGCTGGCTTGTGGCCATCGCCCTGATTCTGCCGTGGCAGCCGGTGCCGGCGCAGCAGGCCGGCGCCGAGGGACTGGACTGGCGCTACCGCCCCGAAGCCCACGAAGTGGCGGTCTGGGATGCCCCTGCCGAAAACGCGCCGCCGAGCGCGCCGGAGCACTGTGAGGAACCGGCGCCGGTGGTACTGCCCCAGCCGGAGTTCCCGGACAGGCCCGAGACAGGTGTAATACGGGGCTGGAGTTTCAAGGAGCCCAGCCTGGGCACCGGCGGCCGGGTGGCCAGTTACGAGGAGGACCGGGCCGCGGTTCAGATTGCCGAGACCCGGCAGCAGGAACAGATGGCGGAGTCGGTGGAACCGGCGCCGGGGATCGACGAGCTCCCCGGCCCACTGGGGGATTTCAACTACCGGGTCGACTTTGGCGTCGAGTACCGGTTCTGAGTCCTGTCCTCAGGCGTGCAGCGGCGGCACTTCCTTGGCCAGGGCCTGTTTTTCGATGGCGTAATCGCCGGTGACCGCAAAGCCCAGGGTCCGGCCATCGGCATCGCGGAACAGGGCCCGG
>NZ_JAWVZL010000161.1:0-3894 GCF_033722195.1 Marinobacter sp. | reverse complement strand
TGCTTCCGGCCAGTCCTGCCGCTTTGGCCACCTGGCGATACCGCCCACGTCCCTGGGCCTGCCCATGGAGTTCGCGCGGGTGCTGGAGGGCATGCTGGATCCGGACCCGGAGCGGCGATGCCAGGCCGGCGACTACTTCGTCAAAGAGATGCCGCGGATGGCGCGCAGCGTGATGGTGGACCTGCCGGAGCGCACCATCACCCCCATGGTGCCGGTCTGGACCCGTGCCACCGAGCGGGAGATCGATACCGTGGTCTACAGCTCCCGTAAATCCTTCCTGCGCCAGGAAGATGCTGCCGAGACCCTGAACGACGTCAACGATGTCCAGCTTGACCGCTACTACAAGAACTTCATGCAGGGCATGGGGGAAACCGAGAAGGCTTTCCTGGCCGCCGTCAGCCGGCTCGGCAAGTACCCGGTGGTGGGCGGCCTCGCGGTGCGCTGGGAAAGCGACGGCGTCTACATCGACACCTCCCTGAATCTGCACGACCCGGCACTGCGGCCCGCCTTCGTCAGCGCCGTCAACAACATGGTGAACCTGGCCCGTGCCATCTATCGCCAGGGTATTTTCAAGAGCTGCCTGTTCAATGCCCGCGACACCCTGCACCTGGATCGCAGCGACCCGAACCAGCCTTTCCTGGTGGACGAGGGCATGACCTTGCCCTATGAGATCAGCGCCGCGCCGGAGGTGGAGGACCAGTCCCGGGTACACTCCTACTTCGAGGACGGGCCGGACCCCGAGGAATTCCTGGTATTGCCGCGCCCCATCATCCTGGCCCTGGAAGCGCTGAACGACATCCATCACACCGGCATGATCATCTTCGAGGCCCTGCCCACCCACCTCAAGATCCACAGCCATTACCGCCTGCTGGATCCCGAACGGGAGGCGGAATTCTCGAAGCGGCTGGACGAAATCCTGGCGGCGGTGCCCCAGATCAGCGGCCTGGGCGTCTCCGGCTTCATGAAAATGCCCTACAAGGACACCCGCCGTTTCACCCACATCGAGCGCCTGCCGGAACGCTACTACCCCCGCAACCCCCGGGCCCAGACTACGCCTGTCGCTGAGACCGGCAATAACCCTGCATCCTGAATCGGGACTTTCACGCCCGGATTCTTGATTTTTGTTTACGTTTACGTAAACTTCAGACTAGGATTTGTTGTTCCCAGAGAGGTTAGACGTATGCCCGGTAAAGATGGTGCCATCAAAGAATCTTCGTCCCGCGAAACCTACAGCATCAGCGACCTTGCCCGTGAGTTTGATGTCACCACCCGCAGCGTGCGCTTCTATGAGGACCAGGGCCTGCTGAGCCCGACCCGGCGCGGCCAGACCCGGATCTTCAGTTCCCGGGACCGGGTGCGCCTCAAGCTCATCCTGCGGGGCAAGCGCATGGGCTTTTCCCTGGCCGAGACCAAGGAGCTGTTCGACCTCTGGGACAAGACCCTCAGCGGTAACGAGAAGCAGCTGCACCTGATGCTGGAGACCCTGGACCGCAAACGGGCCCAGATCGAGCAGCAGAAAAAGGACATCGCCATGGTGGAGATGGAGATCGACAGCGCCGAGGCCCGTTGCCGCGACGCCCTTCGGGAGCTGCAGAAGAAAAAGGCCGCGAAGGAACAGGCCCAGGCCTGACGGCCCCACAAATTTCGTAGTGTCGGCGGGCGCCAACGCCCAGGCCAGGGTGCCGGCCGCGACCACACATTCCGCAAACAAGAAGGTGCAAACCATGAAGTCACATTATTCCGAATTCAACTTCGGCCTCGGCGAGACCCTGGACATGCTGCGCCAGCAGATCAATGGCTTCGCCGCCTCCGAAATTGCGCCGCGGGCGGCCGACATCGACCGGGACAACCTCTTCCCCGCCGACCTCTGGCGCAAGTTTGGAGATATGGGCCTGCTGGGTATCACCGTCGATGAGAAATACGGCGGCTCCGGCATGGGCTACCTGGCCCACGTCATCGCCATGGAGGAGATCAGCCGCGCGTCCGCCTCGGTGGGTCTGTCCTACGGCGCCCACTCCAACCTCTGCGTCAACCAGATCCACAACAACGGCACCGAAGAACAGAAGCAGAAATACCTGCCCAAGCTGGTCACCGGTGAGCACGTGGGCGCCCTCGCCATGTCCGAGCCCAACGCCGGCTCCGACGTGGTGTCGATGAAACTGGCCGCCAAAGACGCAGGAGACCACTTCGTCCTCAACGGCAACAAGATGTGGATCACCAACGGCCCCGACGCCAACGTCTACGTGATCTACGCCAAGACCGACCCGGGCGCTGGCCCGCGCGGCATCACCGCCTTCATCGTCGAGCGTGACACCCCCGGTTTCACCCAGGCCCAGAAGCTGGACAAGCTGGGCATGCGCGGCTCAAACACCTGTGAGCTGGTATTCCAGGACTGCAAGGTACCCAAGGAGAACATCCTGGGTGAGCTCAACGGCGGCGCCAGGGTACTGATGAGCGGCCTCGACTACGAGCGCCTGGTACTGGCCGGTGGCCCGCTGGGCATCATGCAGGCGGCGCTGGACGTCACCGTGCCCTACATCCGGGAGCGCAAGCAGTTCGGCCAGGCCATCGGCGAGTTCGAGCTGGTGCAGGGCAAGGTAGCGGACATGTACACCAAAATGAACACCGCCAAATCCTACGTCTACATGGTGGCCATGGCCGCCGACCGCGGCGAAACCACCCGCAAGGACGCCGCCGGCGCCATCCTCTACTCCGCCGAAACCGCCACCCAGCTCGCCCTGGACTCCATCCAGCTGCTTGGCGGCAACGGCTACATCAACGAGTACCCGACAGGCCGCCTGCTGCGGGACGCCAAGCTCTCCGAAATCGGCGCCGGCACGTCCGAAATCCGCCGCATGCTGATCGGGCGCGAGCTGTTTCTGAACAAGTAACACACAGCTTCATGACAGAGGCCGTCCCCAGCCAGAAACGCCAGGGACGACAAGCACCCAAAGTATGACGCGGACCTGGCGGGGTGTCTTTCCGGGAATGTTGAAGGCCAGGGACGGCCTGAAACAAGCGCACAGGGATGTGCTCGTAGCGTTTCCCGGAAAGACATCCCGCCCGGGCCGCAGCCCCGAACCTCGAGGCCCAAAAAATGACAGTACTGCAAAGCAAAATTAACCCAAGGTCCGACGAGTTCCAGGCCAACCAGGCCGCCATGGCCAAGGCCGTGGCCGACCTGCGGGACAAAGTCGCCACCATCCAGCAGGGCGGCGGCCCCTCCTACCAGGAACGCCACATCGCCCGCGGCAAACTGCTGCCCCGGGAGCGCATCAACCGCCTGCTGGACGACGGCTCGCCCTTCCTGGAGATCGGCCAGTTCGCCGCCTATGACGTCTACGGCGAGGATGTACCCGCCGCCGGTGTGATTGCCGGCGTGGGCCGGGTCTCCGGCACCGAATGCATGATCATCGCCAACGACGCCACCGTCAAAGGCGGCAGCTACTATCCGCTGACCGTGAAAAAGCACCTGCGGGCCCAGGAAATCGCCCTGCAGAACCGTCTGCCCTGCATTTACCTGGTGGATTCCGGCGGCGCCAACCTGCCCCGCCAGGACGAAGTCTTCCCCGACCGGGACCACTTCGGCCGCATCTTCTTCAACCAGGCCCGCATGTCCGCTGACGACATCCCCCAAATCGCCGTCGTCATGGGCCTGTGCACCGCCGGCGGCGCCTACGTGCCCGCCATGGCGGACGAGTCCATTATCGTCCGCAACCAGGGCACCATCTTCCTGGCTGGCCCGCCGCTGGTGAAGGCCGCCACGGGTGAAGTGGTCACCGCGGAAGACCTCGGCGGTGCCGACGTCCACTGCAAGGTGTCCGGCGTTGCCGACCATTACGCCGAGAACGACGCCCACGCCCTGGAAATCGCCCGCCGCTGCGTCTCCAACCT
>NZ_JAWVZL010000160.1:0-3963 GCF_033722195.1 Marinobacter sp. | reverse complement strand
GACGGTTGGACTCCTCCAGGTCCGCGGTGCGTTCGGCCACCCGCCGCTCCAGCTGTTCCCCCCGCTGGGCCAGCTCCGCCTCCCGGCGATAGCGTTCGCGCAGATACAGCCAGGTCAGGAAGCCGCCCAGAAAAAGCACCAGGCCGCCGGTAAGGAATTTGACCCGGGTCCAGAGCACCGGCCCGGTGCCGATCATTACCTGCAGGCTCCAGTCCAGCCGCGGCAGCGGTGTGCGCACGCTCAGATACTCCTGGGGCTGGCCGTCCCCCTCCAGCCGAACCCGGCGGGATCGCTCGGACACCGAGATGGGCCGGCCCAGGTCGGTGATGGCCATGGCGGTCAGTTCCTGGCCGGGGTAGCGCTGGCGCAGCCGAACCATATCCCCGGCCGGCTCGTTCGGGCGGAAATCCCGGTAAAGCCAGCTCCGGCGGCTGGCCAGGAAGCTGATGCCCTGGTTGTCCAGCACCACCATCTCGGCCTCGGTAAAGGATGCTGGCCGTTGCCACTGGGATTCCAGCTCGCGCACCTGGACCTTGACCGCGATCACCCCGAGTATGTCACCGCCGTCGTTCTTGATGGGATGGGAAAAGTAGAGCCCGCGCCGACCGGAGGCCAGCCCCAGGGCAAAATAGATGGCGGATTCACCGGTGGCCATGGCGTCACTGAAATAGGGCCGGAAATCGTAGTTGTTACCGACGAAACTGTTTTCCTGGTCGTAGTTGTTGGCGGCAATGGTGAGACCGGTGCGGTCCATCAGGTAGACGTCGGAGCTGCCCACGATGTCCGCCATCCGCTTCATTCCCTCGTTGGCCCGCAGCAGCAGACCGGCGTCGGAGGGCGTTTGCAAAGCCTCCTGCAACAACGGATGCTCCGCCATCAGTTCCGGCATGGGCCGGTAGCGCTTGAGCTCGTTGGCGATCAGCTGGCTGTAGCGGAAGGACTCTTCCAGGCTTTCCTGTTCCAACACCCGATAGCCTACCCAGCCGCCCAGTTGCCACGACAGCCCGGCGGTGATCAGGAGGAGAACAAAAGCCCAGAAACGGTAGGTCATCAGGGATCGTCTGCGAAGAACAGGCCCTAGACTAAACACTGGCGCCGTCCCGAACAAGCCGCGGGCATGGTGCCCGCGGCTTGGGGTAACGTCAGGACTGGGTAGCGGGCCGGGCACGGCCGCGCTGTTTCTGCAGCAGGAAGATGACCACGGCGATGGCGATACCGGTGATGTCGGTATACAGACCACCCTCGATCATCAGCAATGCCGCCACCAGCAGCAGGATCCGGGTATACCAGGCTGCGCCCTGGTTGAAGATCCAGGCCTGCACCGAGCCGGACAGCAGGTAGACCCCGAAAGTGGCGGTCACCAGGGCCCGGGCGATTTCGAAGAAGCTGGCGTCCATCAGCAGTGCGCTGTTGTAGAAGAACATGAAAGGCACGATGAAGGCTGCCAGACCGATCTTGAACGAGGCCACCGAGGTTTCCATGGCGTTGGCGCCGGAAATCCCCGCCGCGGCGTAGCTGGCCAGCGCCACCGGCGGCGTGATGGCGGACACCACGGCAAAGTAGAACACGAAGAAATGCGCCGTCAGCGGCTGGATGCCCAGCTCCACCAGGCCCGGTGCCACCACCGAGGCCGCCACCGCATAGGCCGCCGTGGTGGGCATGCCCATACCCAGCAGGATCGAAATCAGCATGGCGAAGATCAGCGCCAGCAGCTGACTGGCCTCGGCGACCCCCAGCAGCAGCGAGGAGAAGCGCGCGCCGACGCCGGTCAGCGAGATCACCCCGACAATGACACCGGCGGCGGCACAGACCACGATGATCTGGATCGACATGACACTGGCCAGATCCAGCGCCCGCAGGATGGCCCGGAAGCCCATCTTGTTGGGGGAGAGCCAGCTCACCACCGCGGCGGACACCGTGGCCAGGGTACCGGCCCGGATCACCGAATAGCCCTGGAACAGGGCATAGATCAGGATGATGATGGGAATGAACAGGTAGATCTGCTTGATCAGCCGGCGGAACTCCGGCAGTTCGTCCTTGCGCATGCCCCGCATGCCGGTGCGGGCGGCTTCGAAGTCCACCATGAAGTAGACCGACACGAAGTACAGAATGGCCGGGATGATGGCGGCAATGGCAATCTCGGTATAGGGGATACCGGTGATCTCCGCCATGATGAAGGCCCCTGCCCCCATGATCGGCGGCATGATCTGGCCCCCGGTGGAGGCGGCCGCTTCTACCGCGCCGGCGGTCTTGCGGTTGTAGCCCACTTTCTTCATCAGCGGAATGGTCAGCGAGCCGGTGGACACGACGTTGCCGGCACTGGTGCCGTTGATCATGCCCATCAGGCCGGAGGCGAAAATCGACACCTTGGCGGGACCGCCGCGGGCCCGGCCGGCGGTGGCGAAGGCGAAGTTGACGAAGTAGTCACCCACCTTGGAGGCCTGCAGGAAGGCCGCAAAGATGATGAACAGAATGATGTAGGTGGAGGACACCGCCGTGGTGGGGCCCAGCACGCCGGCGTCGGTATAGACCTGCGAGAAGAAACGCTGGATCGACAATCCGGGGTAGCCCAGGAAACCCGGCAGGTAGGGACCGGCAAAGACATAAGCCAGGAACACCAGAGCGATGATGACCAGTGCGTAGCCGGTCAGGCGCCGGGTCAGCTCCATGATCAGCGCGGTGCCGGCGATGGCGGCAAAGGAGATGCCGATAGGCGCAAAGGAGGTGCCGGTACTCATCCTCATGGAGGTGTTGTACACCACCAGGAAATAGACCGCGGTGGCGATGGAGGCGACGATCAGCACCAGGTCCGGGAAGCTGAATTTGGAGCGCTCACGCTGATGGAACCAGCTTACGATGATGCCCAGGCCGGTGGCCGCCAGCAGGGGCCAGCCGAAATGCCAGGTCTCGATGGCCGGGTCGATTCTGACGGTGCCGGCCTGCACCATGCCATACATGACGAAGGTCTGATAAAGCGCGTAAAGCGCTGGTAACAGCAGCACGCCGGCGACCGGGGTGGTCCAGGCATGGCGGCGCTTGACGCTGTCCTCGTCGGTGAAACGGGCCCCGGAAAACAGGATGTAGCCCAGCACCAGCGCGCCACAGACGTGAATGATGCGGAACGACCAGGTTTCCAGCGGCGCCACGTTCAGGGTGTAGAGGTGGAAGCTGGAGTAGAGAATCGCAAGTGCGGTAACGGCCTTCAGCTTCCAGCTTTCGAACAGGCGTCGATTGGGTTCGATAGGCTCTTCGTCCACGCCGTGGACAATCACCTTGTCCTCCATCTGCGCGGATTCAGGCAGCTCTTGTTTGTCGGTTGTCATGGGGCACCTAGCAGCAACACGGGAGTGACCCGGCGGGCGCACGCCCGCCGGGCAATCAGTTCAACGGACCGCCAGAGGCGGTCCGGCCGGCTTACTTGATCATGCTGTCCTCGATCTTGTAGCCGTTCTCGTTGAACCAGCGCGCCGCGCCCGGATGCCAGGGCAGAACGTTGTTCTTGTCGTAGTTGGAGGGCACCGAACTCTGGGCGGCCTTGTGGATGGAGACCATCTTGTCGTTGTTCTCCATGGTCAGCTTGGTGACCTCGTAGACAAAGCTCTCCGGCAGGTCGCAGTTGGCAATGGCGAAGTTCCACATGGACACCGCCCGGGCCGGCTCCTTAAGCGTGGTGTAGGTGGTGGCGGGAATGGTGAAGGCAGACACCGGGAAGTTCTCAATGATCTTCTTCTGCTCTTCCTCGGTGAATTCGATGATGTTGATCTCGGTCTGCACCTCAAGCTGGCTGACCGCCGGAATCGGGATACCCGCGGCGAAGGCCACCACGTCGATCAGGCCGTCCTGGAGCTGGGTGCCCAGGTCGGACCAGCTGCCGTTGCGACGCTCGAATTCCACACCCAGGGTTTCCATCATGCGGGGGAAATAGGTGTCGGAGGTGGAGCCGGCGGGGCCAAAGCCGATGCT
>NZ_JAWVZL010000159.1:0-4007 GCF_033722195.1 Marinobacter sp. | reverse complement strand
TGACCCCGGCCGCGCCGGATAACGCCTACACCAGCGGCGAGCCGATCCGGGTGGCCGGTATCCAGTTCGAGATTACCGGCGCCTCGGCCGGCGATGAGTTCTTTATCAAGACTGCGGAGAAGCAGTCCCTCTTCGCCACCGTGGAGAAGCTGATCTACGGGCTTGAGAACCAGGCCAAGACACCGGCGGTGGCGACCCTGCCGGCGGCCGGCTTCACGCCCCAGGCTGACGACACCCTGACCATCAACGGCCTTGATTTCACCGGCCTGACCAGTCTCGCGGACCTGCGGGACGCCATCAACACCAGCAATGATCCGGCCCTGGACAAGGTCAGTGCCGAGCTGGACGGCGCCGGCAACCTGATCATCACCTCCCAGGCCGGTGATCTGGAGTTCGCCGCCAATGACGGCGGCACCGGTGGCGGCCAGATTCAGGTGACCGGCGCCAAGTTCGATGACCTGGACCTGGCGGCCGGGGTGACGTCCGCCACCGTGGGCAGTGGCCAGCAGGCCTTTGACGAGCTGATCGCCAGCTCCCTGATCAACCTGGACAACGGCCAGGAGTCGATTCTGAAGACCCAGACCGAACTGGGCGGGCGCCTCAATGCCGTGGAATCCAGCGAAAAGTTCCTGGAGGATTCGGCGCTGTATACCAAGGAAATCCGCTCGCAGCTTCAGGATGTGGACTACGCCGAGGCCATCAGCAAGCTGAGCTTCCAGAGCTTCGTGCTGGAAGCGGCCCAGCAGTCGTTCGCGCGGGTGTCGCAGCTGTCCCTGTTCGATCGTCTTTAAGCCGGGCAGGGCGGCCGGTGTCCCGTCCCGGTTGTTGCTTTAGCAGGTGACCTCAGTATAATCGCCGGACTTCCCGATGCCGGGATGGTGAAACTGGTAGACACGCGAGACTCAAAATCTCGTGCAGGCGACTGCGTGTGGGTTCGAGTCCCACTCCCGGCACCACTCTTTGTTCCCCCGGGCCCACGGCCTGTTTTCCCCCTTTTCGACTGATTGTCCTTGTTGATGGCTGCTTTTCCCGCCGCGCGCAAGCACGCCGTCGTTGCCGTCAGCGTAGATCGTTGACGGAGCGCTCCAGATAGAAGGCATCGAAGCCCGCCACTTTCTTCAGACCGTCGATATCCTTCAGCTGTATGTCCGCGGTGGCGGTTTCAATCAGGCCTTCCGAGCGGAACTCATTGAAGGTCCGGCTGACGTGGACCGAGCTCAATCCGAGGGCGTCCGCCAGCAATTCCTGGGTCAGGGGCAATTGCAGATGGTTCTCCACCACGGCGTTGGTGCGCTCCAGGCGCTGGGAGATTTCCACCAGGAAATGCGCCAGTTTCTCCCGCGCCGAGCGGCGGCCCAGGTTTACCAGACGCTCCAGCAGAATCGCCTGGTCCCGGGCGGTGATCATGAAGAAGATGTTGCAGAGCAGCAGCGAGCTTGAAAAGACTTCCTTGAGGTGGGATTTCGGAAAAGCACACAGCCTGGCATCGTTCAGCACCATGGCGCTGGAGATCCGGGTCTGGAAAGCGAATTCCCGCAGACCCACCACGTCCCCAGGCACATAGATGTCCAGCACCTGACGACCGCCGTCCTCGAGTTCCCGGTAAGTGCAGACCCAGCCTGTGCTGATGGTATAGAAGCAGTCCGAAACCTCGCCCTGGCGCCAGAGCAGGGTGTTCCTGCTGTAGGCCAGGGGTCCCTCCTCGAGGGAGAGCAGAAGCCGCTGGTCCTCCGCACCCAGGTCGGCATAGGACTGGAAGTGCCTGATGATACAGCTCTCGTTCAGATCCTTTCGCATGTTGTTCCCCGGTCGGTTGCATCCCGTCGGCGATGGGGCGCTGTATGGCGGCCCCATAACCTAGGTTATCTCATCCCGAAAATGCCCGTGTTAGCGTCGTTTCCACATTCGAGGCGGTATCGACATCCAAGATAGCAACGTATCAAGGGAGAAGACATGCTTCAGACAACCGATTTCTACCAGACCCGTGAAACCTACACCGAGGGTTATTTCCCACGCCGGGAGCCGGTGGTTCATGCCGAACCCGACCAACGGGTTGCCGGCCCCCTCAGTGAGGCAGAGCTGAACCGGTTCGAGCAGGACGGCTTCCTGTCGCTGCCCGGCTACTTTTCGCCGGAGGCGGTGGCGCCGTTTTTTGACGAACTGGACCAGATCGAAAAAGACCCGGCCATGTGCGACAGGGACCAGGTGATCATGGATCCCAACCGCGAAAAGGTCCGCTCGGTGTTCGACATGCACCGGCTGTCCGGCGCCTTTGACCGGATGACCCGCCAGCCGCACCTGCTGGCCATGGTTCAGCAACTGCTGGGCGGTGACGTGTATATCCACCAGTCCCGGATCAACGACAAGGCCGGCTTCTGCGGCAACGGTTTCGAGTGGCACTCGGATTTCGAGACCTGGCACAGTGAGGACGGTATGCCGGCCATGCGGGCGGTCAGCGCCTCCATCATGCTGACGGACAATAATCCGTTCAACGGGCCGCTGATGCTGATTCCCGGCTCCCACCAGTCCTTTATTCCCTGTCCGGGAGAGACGCCGGAGAACAACTGGACCCAGTCCCTGAAGAAGCAGACCGTCGGTGTGCCACCCCGGGAGGCTGTCGGCCGGATGGCCAACGCCCGGGGCATCGAGCAGCCCATCGGTCCGGCGGGCTCGCTGCTGCTGTTCGAGTGCAACACCCTGCACGCGTCCAACGCCAACATGTCGCCCTGGCCGCGTTCGAACCTGTTCTTCGTCTACAACAGCGTGGAAAATCGCCTTACCCGCCCGTTTTCCGGTAAAGCGCCGCGCCCGGCCTACCTGGCCAACCGGGACACCCCGCGGGCTTTACGGGCAGCCTGACAGGTTCCGGCCTCCCGGCCGGCCACCGCGGGGTGGCATGCCGGGCCGTTTTGCCATATCCTGCACCGGCCCGGTTAACCTCTTGAACAGCCTCCCCCAATGAATGTCTCTGATTTCCATTTTGACCTGCCGGACGAGCTCATCGCCCGCTATCCACTGCCCGAGCGCAGCGCATCCCGTCTGCTGACGCTGGACGGCGCCACAGGTGCGATGGGCCATCACCAGGTCCGTGACCTGCCGGACTTCCTCCGGCCCGGCGATCTGCTGGTATTCAACGATACCCGGGTGATTCCCGCCCGCCTGTTTGGCCGCAAGCAGACCGGCGGCCAGCTGGAGATACTGGTGGAGCGGGTCACCGGCTCCCACAGCCTGCTGGCCCACGTGCGGTCCTCGAAATCCCCCAAACCCGGCCAGCGCATCCTGCTGGAAGATGACTCGGAACTGCTGATGGTGGCCCGTCATGACGCCCTGTTCGAGCTCCATCGGGAAGGGGAGGAGACGGTGCTGGAACTGCTGGAACGGATCGGTCACATGCCGCTGCCGCCGTACATCCGCCGCGGCGCGGATGCCGCCGACGAGGCCCGCTACCAGACCGTGTATGCCGCGCGCGACGGCGCGGTGGCGGCCCCCACCGCGGGCCTGCACTTCGACGACGCGATGCTCGGCGCGCTGCGCGCGCAGGGGGTGGGCGTCGAGGCGCTCACGCTGCACGTGGGCGCCGGCACCTTCCAGCCAGTGCGGGTAGACCGCATCGAGGACCACGTCATGCACAGCGAGGTGGCCCATGTGCCCCAGGCCACGGTGGACGCCGTCGCCAGGGCCCGGGCTGCCGGCGGCCGGGTGGTGGCGGTGGGCACCACCTCCGTGCGGTCACTGGAATCCGCCAGCCAGGATGGCGAACTGCGACCCTTCCAGGGCGAAACCGATATCTTCATCTACCCGGGTTACCGCTTCCAGTGTGTGGATGCGCTGGTGACCAATTTCCACCTGCCGGAGTCCACCCTGATCATGCTGGTGAGTGCCTTTGCCGGCATCGCACCGGTGCGGGCGGCCTACCAGGAGGCGGTGGCCCGGCGGTACCGTTTTTTCAGCTACGGCGACGCCATGTACATTATCGGGCAGCAACCCAGCCTCGGCGCCGAATTGGC
>NZ_JAWVZL010000158.1:0-4038 GCF_033722195.1 Marinobacter sp. | reverse complement strand
GCTGAGCAGTTCCCGCTGCTTGCCGATCAGCTTGGCGAAGCTGTCCACAATCTGGCTGACGGCCGTGCGGCCGTCAGACACGTCCTGACGTTCCTCCACCTCCGAGCGCTCGATATAGGCGCTGTAGGCGTGAACCGGACGATGACCCAGAGTGAGCACCCGCTCGGCCACTTCATCCACCTTCAGCAACAGGTCGTTGTACAGCTCCTCGAACTTCACGTGCAGTTCGAAGAAGTTCTCCCCCTTGATGTTCCAATGGTAGCCGCGAACGTTCATGTAGAAGATCTGATAGTTGGCCAGCAGGTCGTTCAGGGCATCCGCCAGTTGCTGGGTTTTTTCCGTGTCCAGTCCGATGATGTTGGTGCTCATTAAACGTCTCCCTTGACGATGGTGTGGATTGGAATGGTCTTCACTATAGCCACGATCGGGAGTGCCGTGAAATTTAACCCAACAATCTTCCAGATAGAATAATCTAATGACCGACAGAAATGATATTCAGCTAGCCTATCAAACATCACCCGATTGAAACGCTGCTCTGTTATCTCGACAGGAAAACGCCATGAGCGCCATCAAACACTTTGTCCACCAGCACGGCCACCGGGGCGACCAGTCACTGCTCAAGACTGTCACCTTCGCCCTCACTCACTTTACCGTGGCCTTCACCGTCGCCTACCTGCTGACTGGCGATATCCTGATCGGTAGCCTGATTGCCATGGTGGAGCCGGCTATCAACACCGTGGCCTATTTCTTCCACGAGAATCTGTGGCTTCGTCTGGGGGCCCGGTCCTCATCAATGGGTCACGGGCCCGGTGAATCGGCTGGGCCGACTGGCGCGCTGGTTTGACGCCTCCGCATCCGTGGCGGTGAACAGCAGATCGCTGCTGACCCCCGCCAGGGCGGTCGGGGCGGCCGCCACGGTTAACGCCAGCTCACGACGTTCCCAGGCCTCGAGATGAAACCGGGTGGGTCCGTTGACCACCAGGCCGTCCGGGCCGCTGATATCCAGCAGCAGGGTCCGGGCCTCACCGGCCTTGTTGAGCAGTTTGATCTGGTAACTGTTCTCAACCTGACCCTGGGCGTTGTAACGGAACAGCGACCGATCCTTAGCCACTTCCAGGCTGATCAGGTCCCGGCTGGACACCCCCCAGGCCAGGGCAGCCACCATGGTGGCCAGCACGGCGGCGTAGCCCAGCAGGCGTGGCCGGAACAGGCGCAGCGCACCACCGGCCAGTTGGTGTTCGCTGGCATAGCGGATCAGCCCGCGCTCATACCCCATCCTGTCCATCACGGAATCGCACACATCGATACAGGCGGCGCACCCGATACACTCCATCTGCAGGCCGTCGCGGATGTCGATCCCGGTCGGACACACCTGCACACACTGGTGACAGTCGATACAGTCCCCCAACCCCGCCACAGCCGGGTCCACCTCCCGCCGCCGGTGACCCCGTGTCTCTCCCCGCCGGGCGTCGTAGCTGATCACCACGGAGTCTTCGTCCAGCATCACCGACTGGAAACGGCCATAGGGACACATGTGCAGGCACACTTTCTCCCGCAGCCAACCGGCATTGAGATAGGTGGCCGCGGTAAAGAAGAACAGCCAGAACAGGGCCATGGCCCCGGTTTCCAGAGCCAGCAGGTCCGACAATAATGGCCGGATGGGCGTGAAGTAACCAACGAAAGTAAGTGCCGTGGCCAGACTGATCAGCAACCACAGACCGTGCTTCTGGGTCTTGCGCAACAGCTTGCCCGCTCCCCAGGGCGAGCGAGCCAGCTTGATGCGGTGGTTACGGTCCCCCTCACTCAACCGCTCCACCCAAAGGAACAGCCAGGTCCACATACTCTGGGGGCAGCTGTAACCACACCACACTCGCCCCGCCAGCACCGTGATGAAGAACAGGCCAAAAGCGCAGACCACCAGACCACCGGTCAGCAGGGTGAGGTCTTCCGGCCAGAAGGTGGCTCCGAAGATGTGGAACCGGCGCTCACCGATGTCCCACAGCACCGCCTGGCGGCCGTTCCAGGTCAACCATACGGTGCCAAAGTAGAGGCCAAACAGAACCAGGCCTCCGGCAATCCGCAGGTTGCGGTAGAAGCCGCGAAAACTCCTGGTGACGATGGGCTCGGCGGAGTGCGCCGGGGCCACGGATTGGACGGGGATAGTGGTGGCGGGAATGCGCTCGCTCATGGTCAGGCTTCCTGGGTTGGATCTGGAACCCCGCCAGTGTCCCAACCCCGGCGCCCGGGAAACAGGATCAGTTATATTATTTAAAAGCGTATCAGTTGGGCCGGAATGTCCCGCAGAGCAACCGCCCCAGGGTGGCCATGGCCGCTTCCAGCTCCGGCGACCAGGGGTGCCCAAAGTTCAGGCGCAGGCAGTGGGCAAAGGAGCGGGTGGCGGAGAACATCGGCCCCGGCGCGATGGAGATGCCGGCTTCCGCCGCCCGCCGGAACAGCTCCAGGCTGTCGATTGATGCGGGTAGTTCCAGCCAGAGGAAATACCCTCCCGCCGGCCGAGTCACCCGAACCTCCGCCGGGAAGTGGCGATCAATGGCGGCGAACATCTGGTTCTTCTGGGTTTCCAACCGGCCCCGCAATGCCCGCAGGTGGCGATCAAAACCGCCGTGCTCCAGGTAGTCCGCCAGCGCTGCCTGGGCCGGTATCGAGGCGGACAACGTGGTCATCAGCTTGAGCCGCTGCAAGCGCTCCTGATAACGGCCGGCAGATACCCAACCCACCCGGTAGCCCGGCGCCAGGCACTTGGAAAACGAACTGCAGTGCAATACCAGCCCGTCCCGGTCGAACGACTTGGCCATCACCGGGGCCTGGTGTCCGAAGTACAGCTCGCCATAGACATCGTCCTCCACCAGTGGCACCTGGTGTTGGTGCAGCAGTTCCACCAGCTGCCGCTTACGCTCCGACTCCAGTGAAACACCGGTGGGGTTCTGGAAATTAGTCATGAACCAGCAGGCCTTGATGTCATGCTGTTGCAAGGCGCGCTCCAGCACCGCCAGGTCAATGCCGCCACTGGCCGACACCGGAATTTCCACCGCCTGCAGCTGCAAGCGTTCCAGCACCTGGAGGCAGGCATAGAAGGCCGGCGCCTCGATGGCCACCTTATCTCCGGGCTGGGTCAGGGCCTGCAGGCACAGGTTCAACGCCTCCAGGGCACCGTCAGTCACCAGGATGTCCTCCACCGGCACGGACACCCCGGAGATGCCATAACGGACCGCGATCTGGCGACGCAACTGCAGGTTACCCGGCGGCAGGTCCGCCACTACCGAGTTCACATCCATCAGCCGGGTAGCCCTGGCCATGGAGCGGGCCAGCCGCTGCAGGGGGAACAAGTTGGGGCTGGGAAAGGCCGAGCCCAGGGGAACCTGGCTGGCTTCGCGCATGGCGCGCAGAATCGAGAACACCAGCTCACTGACATCCACCGGCGTGGTGCGCGCCTCCCGCTTCGGCACATCGGCCTCCGGCAAGGCGTGGCTAGTGAGGCTGGTTACGAAGTAGCCGGACTGGGGACGGGCGTGAATCAACCCCAGGTTCTCCAGCGCATAGTAGGCACGGAACACAGTGGACGGGCTGACGTTGTACTGACGACTGGCCATCCGCACCGACGGGATACGCTCGCCTGGCCGAAGGGTACCAGTGCGGATCAGGTCCGCCAGGTCCTGGGCCAGTTGCTCAAATCGTTTCATGGTTTCCATTCCGGGAATGACTCGCCGATCGGCCAAAGGCCCCTTGACCCGAAGTCTCAGCGGCGAGACGATCAGGCGCCGGGACCGCAATCCATACAGCGCTCGGTCATGGCCGGGCCAATGTGGAGCTTGTGGTTGAGATCCCGCAGGGCCGTGCGCACCCCTTCCTCAACCACCGGGTGATAGAACGGCATCTCCAGCATCTCGCTGACCGTCATCCGCTTCTGCGCCGCCCAGGCCAGCAGGTGGCCGATGTGCTCGGCCGCCGGCCCGAACATCTCGGCACCCAGGAACAGGCCACTGCCCTGCTCGGCGTACACCCGCAGCAAGCCCCGGT
>NZ_JAWVZL010000157.1:0-4164 GCF_033722195.1 Marinobacter sp. | reverse complement strand
CCGGAAGGTCTTGCCTTTCAGAGCCAGCAGGTTCAGGCCCGAGACCACGATGTTGCGCCGGAAAACCTCCGGCCCGATGGCGTCCCTGTGCAGGCAGGAGGCGATGGTATCGATGTGCTCCTGCTGGATCAGGGTGACCTGCCGTTTGCTGGTCTCGCGGCCTTTGAAGCGGTCGCCCTCCAGGCCCTGGCCAGGTGTCACGGCGACGCTGGTGAGTGCCTGCATGGCCTCGCCGCGGGCGGGGCGAACACCAATCCATTCCACTCGGCCGCTTTGGGGCAGGGTGTTCAGCAAAGTTTGCAGTGGAGTTTGTCGGGGCGTTTCTTCAGCCATGTAATCAGGTCTCGTTGTAGTGATCTCTCGATTGGTCAAAGATAACATTGTTGCCGGTCCCGATTTGCCTTGATGAATCGTACCGACTCGCTCCCGATCTGCTACAGCAAACGCCGAGGCCGGAGGCCCCAGATGAACGAAGCCAAGACGGATATATCCGAACCTCAGGTTCTGCAAACCAGCCAGGATGGTATCACTCACCTCACGCTCAATCGGCCTGAGCGTCGCAACAGCCTGTCCCTGGCCATGCTGGAATCCCTGTCCGGCATGCTGGCACGGGTTGCCAAGGACCCCGACACCCGCGTGGTGGTGCTGGCGGCGAAGGGCAAGGTGTTCTGCGCCGGCCACGACCTGCGGGAAATACAGGGCGAACTGGACCAGAAAGCGGCATTGCAGGAGCTGTTTACGCTCTGCAGCAGGGTCATGCAGCAGATTGTTGATCTGCCACAGCCGGTGATTGCGAGGGCCGCCGGCGTGGCTACCGCCGCCGGCTGCCAACTCATCGCCAGCTGTGACCTGGCGGTGGCTTCCGAATCCGCCCGCTTTGCCACGCCCGGGGTCAACATCGGGTTGTTCTGCTCCACGCCCATGGTGGCGTTGTCCCGCAATGTGTCCCGCAAGCACGCCATGGAGATGCTGCTGACCGGCGAGATGATCAGCGCTGACCGGGCCGAGCGGATCGGCCTGGTCAACCGTGTGGTTGCGGAGGACGACCTTGACCGGAGCATTCACGAGCTCGCCTCAACCATCGCCGCCAAGTCCAGCCATACCCTAAAAATTGGCAAGCAGGCCTTTTACCGGCAGCTGGAAATGGGACTGGCGGAGGCTTACGAGTATACCTCCGAGGTCATGGTCACCAATCTCGGCGCTCAGGATGCGGAGGAAGGCATCTGTGCGTTTCTGGACAAGCGGTCACCGCAATGGCGGGACCGGTGATTGGATCGGAGCTCTGCTCAACAAGCAGTCGGAACATTTTTTCTGAGGTGCCTGATTCATGCGGCTTGATCGGCTCATCTGCAAACTCTCCGGCCGCAGCCAGAGTTCAACCCGTGACCTGATCATGGCGGGTCGGGTGGGGGTTGATGGGGCCATTGCGCTTGCCCCCGGCCATGCCGTCGACAAGTTCTCGCAGGTCACGATCGATGGCCTCTGCCTTCAGGACCGGCCCCGGCACTACCTGATGCTGAACAAACCCGGAGGCTATCTCAGCGCCACCATTGACCCCGTCCACCCCACCGTCATGGAGCTGGTGCCGGCCGAGCTGCGGGCCGCGCTGCACATCGCCGGCCGGCTGGACCGGGCCAGCACCGGGCTGTTGCTGCTCACCAGCGATGGCCGGTGGTCCCGTAGGCTTACCGAACCGGGCGCAAAGAAGCCCAAGGTCTACCGCATACGCACACTGGAGCCGCTCAGCCTGGCGGCGGCGGAGCGCTTTCGCCAGGGCATTTACCTGGCCCGGGAGGGCCTCACCACCAGCCCGGCGCAGATAGAGCGGCTGGGCAGCCACGAGGCCCGAGTGACCATCTATGAGGGAAGGCATCACCAGATCAAGCGGATGTTTGCCGCAGTGGGAAACCAGGTGACGGCCCTGCACCGGGAACGTATGGACGCCATTGCCCTGGATGATTCCCTGGCACCCGGCCACTGGCGGCGGCTGACCCTGTCCGAGGTGGCCTCGGTCCGGCCATAATCTGGACGCGGGTTTCGGCGCTGACTAGGCTGAGATAACTCAATCACGCAAACAGAATTCACCTTAAGGATGCGGCATGTCGGACTACGAACGTCAACGGCTTTATACCCTCAAGCAGTTGAACATTCTGGATACGCCGCCCAGTGAGGCGTTTGACCGTATCACCCGGATGGCCGCCCGTTTTTTTGATCTGCCTCTGGCCGCGGTTTCACTGACCGACGAGAACCGCCAATGGTTCAAGTCCCGCATCGGTACGGATTTGACCGAAGTGCCTCGCCATCGATCTCCCTGCAGTGACGTATCCGCCCAGCAAGAGTTGGTGGTGATCGAGGACTTTCTGGCCTCGGATTTCTACCGCGCCAGCCCGCAGGCCGAGTTGGGCATGCGATTCTACGCCGGCGCGCCCCTGAAGACGCGGGACGGCTATACCCTGGGCACTCTCTGCGTGCTGGGACCGGAGCCCCGTACAGCCTCCCGCCAGGAGCTGGACAGCCTGCTGGATCTCAGCGCCATGGTCATGGCGCAGATCGAACTGGGGCATGCCCTGGGTCGTATCGATCCCATCACTTTGTTGCCCAATCGTAGTCAGTTCGCCGAAGATCTGGAAGATCTGGCACGGGATCACCCCGACGGCCAGTACAATGCCTTTTTTATCGAGTTGGGCAGCCTGATGCAGCTGGATACGGTGGCCCGGGTCCTGGGCCACAGCCAGCTCGACCAATTTGCCCGGGAAGGGGCGCGGCAGCTGGACAGATTGATCGGTGACGACCGAAAGCTCTACAGTGTGGGCGTCTGCCAGTATCTGTTTCTGCAGAAAACAGAAAACGAGAGCCAGGGCAAGGCGGAGGCAAAGCAGTTGAACCACCAGTTGAGTCGGGTGTCGCTGGGGAGCAATCTGGCCATTATCGTCCGGCCGCGATTCGGCATCACCGCTTTTTCACCGGGTCAGGTGCACGCTGACGATATCATTCGTCACGCCCAGAGCGCGAGTCAAAATGCGCGGCAGTCAGAGTCTCCAGTAGCCACCTTTTCGCCAGCGATGGACCGGGAGCAGCAACGTCATTACCGGTTGCTCAATGATATGCACCGGCTGCTCCAGGATGGCAACGAGCAGTTGCGGCTGGTGTTCCAGCCGCGGGTTGCCCTGGCCACCGGCGAGTGTGTCGGTGCCGAGGCGCTGCTGCGCTGGGACCACCCGGAGCTGGGTGCCGTCGCACCCGCGGAGTTCATTCCGCTGATCGAGGGCACCCCCATGGCCAGGCACCTGACCCGCTGGGTTCTGGATGCCGCTATTGGCCAGGCTGCGGCCTGGGCCGAGCAGGGCATGGCATTGCGGATATCCGCCAACGTCATGGCTTCAAATTTCCGGGAGACCGCTTTTACCAATGAAGTGGTCAAACGGCTGCGTCGGTGCAATCTGCCCGCCAGCGCTATTGAGCTGGAACTGACCGAAACCGCGTTGATGGGCAACAGCCGGGTGGTGAGAAGGCAGCTCAGAGCGTTGTCCAACGCCGGTGTGCGCCTCGCTA
This sequence comes from Marinobacter sp., assembly GCF_033722195.1. Taxonomy (GTDB): domain Bacteria; phylum Pseudomonadota; class Gammaproteobacteria; order Pseudomonadales; family Oleiphilaceae; genus Marinobacter. The sequence continues at coordinate 612 of NZ_JAWVZL010000157.1, read as the reverse complement.
TTGATGACTTTGGCACCGGCTACAGCAACCTGGCCTACCTGGTGAATGTGCCGGCGGATGTGCTGAAAATCGATCGGGTGTTCAGCTCGGCAGAGGGCAGCAAACGGCGTGACGCCCAGATCATGATGCTCAAGGCCATCATCGACCTGGCCCATGGCATGGGTTACCAGACCGTGTCCGAAGGCTTCGAGCCGGCCTCAATGGGAGAGACGCTTGCCGAGCTGGGCTGCGACGAGGCCCAGAGCTTCTCAATCTCCAGACCTCTCGGCCCGGAGCAGTTCCGGGACTGGTACCTGAACCAGAGAACCGGTAATGCCAGAGCCGCAGGCCACTAGCCAGGTGCCGTCAGGGCTGGGCCCATCGGCCCCCTCATCGCACAGCCGGGTCCTGCCAGATGCTGAGCCGGTGCCGGAAAATCGCCTGCCGGGCCTCCGCCGTTCCAACGTCGGACAGGTAAAACCGAACGGCTGAGCCGGGGCCACGCTGGGCCAGCTCACCGGCGTCCAGGGCGCTGATGCAGCCGATCTTGGGGTAGCCGCCGATGGTTTGCCGGTCCCGCATCAGTACGATGGGCTGACCGTCACTGGGCACCTGGATGGCGCCGTAGGCGAT
>NZ_JAWVZL010000156.1:0-4713 GCF_033722195.1 Marinobacter sp. | reverse complement strand
GGGCACTGGTCAATGCTGTTGACCACGCCGTCGTTGTCGCTGTCCACTTCACAGCCACGGCTGTTGACCATGGCGCCAGCCGGGGTATCCGGGCACTGGTCGCGGCTGTCCACCACGCCATCATTGTCGGAATCGGCTTCACAGCCACGGCTGTTAACAGGAACGCCCATGGGGGTGTCCGGGCACTGGTCGCTGGCATCCATGACACCATCGCTGTCGCTGTCCTGGGGACCGGGGGTGCCTACGGTGCGGTTGAAAGCAACGCTGAAACCGAGTGAGGCGACGGTGTCGAAGGTGCTTTCGTCGATGCCGTGGAATTCCCGCAGGTCGCCCCGCAGGGAGACGCTGTCGTTGATGTTATAGCGTACACCGGCGCCCACATTGACCCGGGTTTCATCGTGGTCGGTACCGGCGGTGAAGGGCGGCGCGTCGCCACCAAAATCGGCATGGCCGGCACCCAGGGCCAGGTAGGGGTTCCAGGTTTCGTGCTGCTCGCCGAAGTAGTAGAGGCCATCGACGCGGTATTCGTCGAAATCGCTGGAGCCGGGGACATACTTGCGATCCGCATCGCCGCGGGCATAGACAGCTTCAACGGCCCAGCGCGGCAGGAAACGGAATTCCACACCGATGCCATAGGTGGCGGTCTCGCTCAGGTCGCGCTTGTCATCGAACAGCTGCCAGCCCGCTGAGGGGTTGATATAAACGGTTTGTCGGGTTTCCTCGGCACCGGCAGTGGCGGCAGCCGCCGCCAGCGTGGCGATGGTCAGTGATCGCATGATGTTCATGCAGAACCTCCAGTTCATTCGTCAGATGGTTTATGTCGCCGGCCTGAGCCAGGGGGCTGACCGGCTTGTTATTACTGCCCCTACGTCGTCATTCGACCGATGGTTGCACGATGGACAAAGTTTTATCCGGATGCAGCGGCGAGCCGGCAGTGTCCTGGCTGCTCTACTGCTCACGCAATGGGTGAAAATACAGATGCGCGCTCTTTTTACTGAAGTTCAGGGTCCGGCCTTCGTCAAACCGGACAGTGAAGGCTGCCTCGTCCTCACCCACCACTGAACCGTGGCCAAAAAGGGTATGGGCCAGACGCTCATGCTGCCAAAGGGTTCCAGCGCTGGTGGTGACAGCCTCCGGCCGGGTCGAGCGCAACGCCACCCCGGCCCGCTCGGCGTAGGCCAGGCTGACCGGGGTCAGGGAATGGTCCAGTTCCAGAGGCTCGGAGCGGGCCTGCCCGGGCTGGTGCAGCTGGCCACCCAGCTGGCAGGAAAGCTCGAAAGCCAGCTCGTCGAAGAACCGGCTGCGGCTGTTGTCGGCGTCCACCAGCGGCCGCGGGCCGGGTTCCGGGGTGATCAGGTGAAGCCGGCGTCGGGTCCGGGTGAGAGCAACGTAGAGCAGGCGACGTTCGCTCTCCACCAGCGCGCCCGGGTCGTCGGCCTGGCGCGGGCTGTAGGGCAGGTACTTCTCCTGCAGGCCGGGCAGGATCACGGTGTCCCATTCCAGGCCCTTGGTGCGGTGGATGGTGGCCAGCAGGACGCCGCCGGAGGATTCCGCGCCGCCGGACCGCTGGCGCAGGGCCCGGAGATGGTCCAGGGCATCGCCGGCACCCAGGGCCAGGCCCTTGAGGTAGGTCAGCAGGCCTTTTACTGTGTCCACGCGCTCGCTGGCGGCCTCGTGGGTCATGGCCAGGCTGCGGATACCCTCGTAGAGCTCGGTGTGCTCGGCGTAGCGGTGAAGCAGGTCGTGGGCGGGGCCGGTTGCGCCGGTCAACGTCACCAGGCACTCCCCCAGCCGGCGCAGCTTGCGGGCCGCCAGCGGTGGCAGCGCGTCGAAGTCCAGGTCCAGCAGGCGCTGGCCCCAGTCTTTCTCGAAGCCCGCCAGCATCCGGGCCAGGGGTGTCAGTTCCGACTCCTTGAGCCCCACGTGGGGAAACCGGAGCAGCCGGCCCGCCAGCTCGAAGCGATCCTCGATCGGCGTGGCGGGCAAGCGGCTCGCCAGGACCTGCAGCAGCGCGGTAACGGCTGCCACCTCGCGGCTGAACAGGGCGCCCTTGCCGCTGTCGATACGGTAGGGCAGGCCCAGCTCCAGCAGCCGCAGCTCGATGGCCACGCTCTGGCTCCAGACCCGGAACAGGATGGCGGCATCCTGGCGCTCGGTGTCGCTCATGGCCTGCACCAGGGTCGCCACGGTATCGGCGTCGCGCTCGGTCTGGTGGCGCTGGACCTCGGTGGCGGGGGTGCTGTGATGGGCGTGGCAGAGTACATCCCGGCGACCCCGGTTGTGGCGGATCAGATGGTTGGCCAGCAGCGCCACGCGATGGCCGTAGCGGAAGCTGAAGGTCAGGGTCTGCTCCAGCGGCTGTTCGAACTCGGCGCTGAAGCGGCTGAGGATGAAGGCCGGCTGGGCGCCCCGGAACTCGTAGATGGTCTGGTCCGGATCCCCCACCACCGTCACCCGGGCGCGGTCGCCGGCCACGTAGCGCAGCAGCAGGTGCTGGATCTCGTTGGTGTCCTGGTATTCGTCCACGAGGATGACGTCCATGCGGTTGGCCACCAGGCGCTGGAGCGGCGGGTTCTGGTGGATGGCCATGACCGGCTCGTAGAGCATGTCGGCGTAGCCGATCCGGGCCTGGGACTTGCGCCACTGCTCGAAACCGTGGAACAGGTCCACCAGGTAGTCGTGGCGGTCCTCGAAGCCCAGGCTGTCGAACACCTCCCGCGCCGGCGTCAGGGTGGTCTTCACCCGGTCAATGAAGCCGGCGGCGGTCTCGACATAGTCTTTCTTGTTTCGCCTGATGTCGTCCTGCAGGCCCTCCGGCGCCAGCCGACGCAGCAGTTGCCAGACCTGGAAATGGATCTCCTGCTCGCTGAGGATGGCTTCCGAAAAGGCCGGCAGATAGCCCTCCCGCACAAAGCGCCGATACAGCCTCAGCCCCATGGCGTGGTAGGTGCGCACCTCGGGCAGCGCCAGGGCGGCACCCCGGGTCACCTCCGCCAGTTTGCGCTGGAAGTCCTGGCGGGCGGCGCGGTTGAACATCAGCACCATCAGACGGTTGGGGTCCTGGCCCTGCTCCAGCAGGTAACGGATGCGCCAAGCCAGGGTGGAGGTCTTGCCGCTGCCGGCCACCGCGGTGATCAGGGTATGCTCGACACCAGCGGTGATGATGGCGCGCTGTTCAGCGGTGAGGAATTCGGGGAGCCGGGTGGTCATGGCGCCATTGTAATCGGCAACTGGAATGGGGGTAAGCTGTCGCCCATAATGACGTTCATTTTGACTGCCGGTGGCCGCTGGAAAGGGCGCGCCGGAACAGTCACCGACAGCAGGAGACAGGCTATGGCCACGGTGATGGCGGAATCCCTCAATGTACTTGGCGAGACCCTGGAGGAGTGTGGCACCGACCCCAAGACCGGTTTCTACCGGGACGGCTGCTGCAATACCGGCCCGGACGATCTGGGCGCCCATGTGGTCTGCTCGGTGGTGACCGATGACTTCCTGGCCTTCTCCCGGGAACGGGGCAACGATCTGAGCACCCCGCGCCCCGAATTCGGTTTTCCCGGTCTCAAGGCCGGTGACGCCTGGTGCCTGTGCGCCACCCGCTGGCAGGAGGCCCTGGAGGCGCAATGCGCGCCCCGGGTGCGGCTGCGTGCCACTCACCGGGCGGCCCTCAAGCATTGCCGGCTGGAAGATCTCAAGCGTCACGCCATCGACCTGAGCTGAGCCCGCCGGTGCCCACACCGCAGCAATGGCAGGCCTTCCGGCAGCAACTCCGGGTCCTGGGGCAGCGTCGCCTGCTGCTGCTGGAGGGCGACCGTGAACGCAGCCTGGCCTGGCTGCGCCAGCAGCTGCCCGGCCTGATCAGCGGCGCCGGGCTCTGGACCGGTCCGGCCGAAGACAGCCCGCACCCCGAGTTGAGTCCGATCCAGCCCCAGGCCGGGCGCCAGTGGCTGGGCCGGGAGCTGGACCTGCTGGTGTGGGACGGCTGGTCCGGCAATCCCCCCGACAGCCTGGCAGCGCTGACCGGTACCCTGGCCGCGGGCGGCCTGTGGATCTGGCTGATGCCACCGCTGACCCAATGGCAGCAGTTCGCCGATCCGGACTACATCCGCACCGGGCTTGAGAACGCACCCCGCCATCCCTTTGCTGATCGCCTGGCCCGCCTCATAGGCGCCGACCCGGAGGTGATCCGGGTCCGGCCCGGCGAGACTTTCTCCTTGCCGGAACTGCCGCCCGCAGCCAATCCGTTCCAGCCCGGCGGTACCGAGGATCAGGCCGAGGCTGTGCGCCAGGTGGTGCGGGCCGGCCAGGGCCATCGCCGTCGGCCCCTGGTGGTCACCGCGGACCGTGGCCGCGGTAAGTCGGCGGCCCTGGGCATGGGCGCCGTCGCCTGGCTCCGGCAAAACAGCGAGCGGGGCAGCGACGCCCGGGTGGTGGTCACGGCCGCCTCCCCGGAGGCGGTCCGCACCCTGTTTCATCACGCTCTGGAGGTGGCCGGTGCGGACGCGCAACAGGGTAGTGATGGTCTCAGCCTGACCCTGGCAGACGGTCAGACCCTGCAGTTCTACGCCATCGACCGGCTGCTGCGGGAACGCCCGGCGGCCGGCCTGGTGCTGGTGGATGAGGCCGCTGCCATACCGGCGCCCCAGCTCAGCGCCATCCTGCTGGCCTGGCCACGGGTGGTCTACGCCACCACCGTGCACGGTTACGAGGGCTCCG
>NZ_JAWVZL010000155.1:0-4744 GCF_033722195.1 Marinobacter sp. | reverse complement strand
TGGGGGCCAAGGCGCGCTGGTGTCCGCCCGCTGTGCCCGTGGCAGTGGCAACGACGCCGAATTCGGTATTCAGGTCGAGCGCCAGGCCGTGGCCGTCTCAACGGGGAGTGTCGACCCTGCAACCGGAAACCTGGTGCCGGCCGACCTGGAAGCGGATATCGGCCGCCTCCGGCTGCTGGCCGGACTGATCACTATCGACCCGGCCCTGGCGCTGGACGCCACTATTGAAGGCAGCATCGGCGCCATGAGTGAAAGTGCTATCATGGAGCCGTCCTACCCGCTGTTCTGTGACCCGGTAACCGGCTGTGCCCGCATCGTCCATAATGATACCGAGGCGGGCGCAGAAGACATGGCTCTGAATGTCTTCGTCAATGACCTGCAGGCTTTGAGCGGCAGTATCGACCCTGACATCGTGAATGCCCTGAATCCGGTGATCGCGGCACTGCTAGCCGATGTCTCCCGGCAGCTGTTGCAGACACTGGTGACCCCCCTGGCGCAGACCCTGGGTATTGGGATTGGCGGAGTCCAGACCGGCATCGAGGCCGCCAACCAGAGCGGAGCACAGCTTATTGAAAACGTGATCGTTGTGCAGGAGTGAGCCTCTTATTGATACCAACGGCATACCACTGTTGTCAGACGCTGCAGCCTGGTGGTCGGGCCTGCCCGACGACTTTCTGACCTGGCTTATTGCGGGCGTCGCCCTATTTCTGGGAACAGTGCTGGTCATTCTTCTGGTCCGTCATCGTCGCCTCAAGCGGCAGTTTCATGGCCTCAATCTGCAGGCCGGATCCGCCGCGCGCTCACTGCGCAATGCCGACCGGGACCTGCGCACCCTTTTCGACCAGTCCGCCATTGCCGTCATGATGCTGGACCGTAGCACCCGCAACGTGCTCTATGCCAACGAAACGGCTCTCACCGCCTTCGGGGCGCGGACCCAGGAACAGCTGAGTTCAGACGTGATGCAGCGCCCTGATGCTTGGGGCAAGCCTCCCTTCAGCCTGCTGGATTTCGAGAACCTGTTCAATCGGGTGGGCAGCTCAGGCCTGCAGATGTTCGAGTGGCAAACCCTCGGAAAACACCAGCAGCCGCTATGGCTGGAAAGCTCGCTCTCGCTGATCTCTTTCAAGGGCGAGCAGGCGGTGATGTTCACCGGTGTCAACATCAGCTCCCGCAAGCACGCCGAGAAAGCCGAACGCTACCGCCATCAGGCCATGACCTCCATGGCCGGGGACAGCGGCCTACATGTGACCCTTGACCACCTGACTCACATGGCTGAGGTACGGCTCCCCGGCGCCCGCTGCGGCATCATGGTGCACGACGTGGAACGCCGGCGTTTGCGCTGGGCTGGCGGCCGCTCGGTGCCGGAAACCTTCCGGGAGCGGATGGACGGCCTGCCCGTGGCCTATGGTTCCGCCAGCAGCGGCACCGCGGTGTTCATTCGTGGTGGCGTCACCAGCCGCGACATCCGGACCGATGAGCGTTGGTCCGGTTTTCGGGAGGACGCCGAGAATGCCGGGATTCGGGCTTGCTGGTCAGAGCCCATCCTGGGCAGCGGTGGCGAGATGCTGGGAAGCTTCGATGTTTACCATGGGGCCCCCTGGAGCCCGGGCGACCAGGACATAGACGCCCTCACCGACCCGGTCGCCCTCGCCAGCCTCGCCCTCGAAAGACACCAGGTCAAGGGGCAGCTCGAACAGATGGTGCTTTCCGAGCAAATGGTGCGACGCATCAGCACCGACCTTCTGACCCTGGATGCCCACGAGACCGATCAGGGCATCACCCGCACACTACGGGCTCTGGGTGAGTATTTCAGGGCAGACCGGGTATTCCTCTGCCAGTTCGAGGCGAACAGCCAGCAACTGGCAATCAGTCATGAATGGGCGGGTGAGGATCGCCCTGCCCTGAGGCAGAAAGGCAAGGGTAAATACCCGGTTGCCATGATCCATCTGAAAAAGTTCATGGATGACAGGTCCAACCTGGTTCTGAAAGCGGGCCAGCCGGTTCCTCCGGAGATGGCCTTTCTGACCGACCTGCTGGCGTTGGACCGGAATGAGTCAGCACTGCTGGCCGGCGTGAAGCGCGACGACCGGATCGCCGGCGTACTGGTGATTCAATTGACCTCCGCAATCAATCCCTGGACACCGCAGCGTACCCAGACCACAGAACTCATGGCCAACCTCTTCGGTAGCGTGCTGACCCGCAATGAGTTGCTGCACTCCCTGACCTACCAGGCGGTGCACGACCAGCTCACCGGCCTGTACAACCGTCACAAGATCGAGAGCTTCATGGACCAGGAGGTTGCCCGTTGCGCACGCTACGGCAGCACATTCTCGGTGATCATTTTTGACCTGGACCATTTCAAGTCCATCAACGATCGCTTCGGGCATAACGAGGGGGACGCGGTACTGTCGGATGCCGCCCAGTTGATCAAAGCGGGGACCCGGGAGTCCGAGATCGCCGGCCGCTGGGGCGGCGAGGAATTCCTGGTGATCCTGCCGGAGACCCCGCTGGATAGCGCTGTGCTGGTGGCGGAGCGGTTGCGGGAAAGCGTCGCTAGCCACCGGTTCTCCATACCCGACCGGGTCACTATCAGTGTCGGGGTTGCCGCCTTTTTGCCCGGCGACACCCCCCATGAGGTGATCCAGCGGGCCGATGCGGCGCTCTACAGCGCCAAGGAGTCCGGCCGCAACTGTGTCAGATCCACGTTCTGACCATGTGGGCCCTCAGAACGAGCGCGCCACGATCTCCTTCATGATCTCGTTGGTGCCGGCGTAAATGCGCTGCACCCGCGAATCGGCCCAGGCCCGGGCGATGGGGTATTCCCACATGTAGCCATAACCACCGTGGAGCTGGACGCACTCATCCATCACCTTGCATTGCAGGTCGGTGGTGTGCTGCTTGAGCATGGCGGCGGTGGGAATATCCAGCTTCTTGTCCAGGTGCAGCTCCAGGCAGCGGTCGGTGAACACCCGGGCGGCGGTGATTTCAGCCTTGAGCTCGGCCAGCTTGAAGCGGGTGTTCTGAAAAGCCGCCACCGGCTTGCCGAACGCCTTGCGTTCCTTGACGTAGGCCAGGGTCCAGTCCCAGGCGGCCTCGGCGGCGGCCACCGCGGTGAGGGCCACCTGCAGGCGCTCGGCCGGCAGCTCCTGCATGAGCTGGAAGAAGCCCTGGCCTTCCATGCTGCCCAGCAGATGGGTGGCCGGTACCTTGACGTCCTGGAAGAACAGCTCGGAGGTATCCTGGGCCTTCATGCCCACCTTCTCCAGGTTCTGGCCTTTCTCAAAGCCTTCCCACGCCGATTCCACCAGGAACAGGCTGGTGCCCTTGGCGCCCTCCTTGGGGTCGGTCTTGGCCACTACGATCACCAGGTCGGCCATCTGGCCGTTGGTAATGAAGGTCTTGGAGCCATTGAGGAGGTAGTGGTCGCCCTGCTTGATGGCGGTGGTCTTGACCCCCTGCAGGTCGGAGCCGGCGCCGGGCTCGGTCATGGCGATGGCGCTGATCATCTCGCCGGTGGCCAGCTTGGGCAGGTAGTGCTTTTTCTGCTCCTCGGCGCCGTAGTTGAGGATGTAGGGGGCGACGATGTCCGAATGCAGGCCCCAGCCGATGCCGGAGGTACCGGCGCGGGCCAGCTCCTCCATGATCACCGCGCTGTAGCGGAAATCGGCGCCAACGCCGCCGTATTCCTCCGGCATGGTGGGGCACAGGAAGCCCAGCTCGCCGGCCTTAGTCCAGAGCTCACGGCTGACCTGGCCGTCCTTCTCCCACTGGCTGTGGTAGGGCACCGCTTCCTGTTCCAGGAATTTGCGCACCGAGTCGCGGAAGCCTTCAAGGTCGGCGTCGAAGAGAGTACGTGGGATCATGGTAAGCCTCTGTGTTTGACTGTCGGATAGCCACAGAGTCTCGGCGTCGGCGTGATTTTGCTCAATGGTGAAAATTAACAATCACAGTGGCCAAAACCATCGAAGGCCGCTGGCTCAGGACAGCTTGCCGCTGACCCGCTCCTCGCCCCAGCGGGGCATCAGGCCCTGGGGCACTCCCAGGTGATCCAGCAGCCGGGCAACGATGAAGTCCACCAGGTCCGCCACGGATTCGGGGTTGTGATAGAAGCCGGGGCTGGCGGGCATGATCACCGCACCCATGCGGGTCAGGCGCAGCATGTTCTCCAGGTGGACTTCCGAATAGGGCGCTTCCCGGGGCACCAGGATGAGCTGGCGGCGCTCCTTGAGGGCGACATCGCCGGCCCGCTCAATCAGGTTGTTGCTGGCGCCGGTGGCCAGCGCCGACAGGGTGCCGGTGCTGCAGGGGCAGACCACCAGCGGCGCCTTTTCACCGGAGCCGGAGGCCGGTGGCGCGAACCAGTCCTCACGGCCGAACACCAGGATCTGGTCCGGCTCGGCATCGCAGTAGCGGGTCAGTACTTCGGTCATGGCGGCCGGGGAGCCCGGCAGCTTGAGATCGGTCTCCGTGGCCATCACCACCTGGGCGGCGCGGCTCACCATCACATGCACGCGGCAACCCGCTGCCACCAGGCACTGCAGCAGGCGCAGACCGTACTGGGCACCGGAGGCTCCGGTCATGGCCAGATTGATGGTACGTCGGTTTACGGCCTTCTCCGGCTCAGTCAAATCGGCGCTCCAGTTGTTCGATCAGCTTGCGGTGAATACCGCCAAAACCACCGTTGCTCATTACGACAATATGGCAGGGCCGGCTCACCTCGGCCAACGCAAGTTCGATCAGCCGC
>NZ_JAWVZL010000154.1:0-4745 GCF_033722195.1 Marinobacter sp. | reverse complement strand
TCCTGCCGGTATTCCACGTCCGGGTCCCGGTCCTGCTGGTTCTGCGGCGCCTCCGGGGCGTTGTCGATCTCGGCCTGGGTGGGCGGGTCTTCGCAGAGTTCGTCGCCCTCCGGGTGGAAGCAGATCTTGGCCAGCAGCTGGTTGGCGGGGGACGGCGCCGGGTCGGTGGCAGCGAAGGTGTTGCTGGCCACGGAGAAGTCGATTTCGCCATCCAGCGTGGGCAGGGCGGCATTGAGCTGGCTGATCACCCGCTCGCGGATGTCGATGCCGCGGCCTTCGGTGGTGGTAGCCTGCCAGCTCAGCGACATCAGCAGTCGGGTGACGTTCATCACTTCGTCGCTTTCGATCAGCTGCTTTTCCGTGGGTTTGTGGCTCAGCAGGCCCAGCTCGTCCACGGTGGCGAGCTCGAGCTGGTCCCGGATGCTGGCGGCGAACTCCAGTGGGGTGACATAATCCTGCGCCGGAATGCCACTGTACAGGGCCAGGTTGCCGACCCGCAGGGTCAGGCGCTCGCCAGGATAGTAGCGGAACTGCCCGGAGGCGCCGGTGGTGCCGTCCTGACTGTTGGTCTGGTAGTGGAGGCCCTGGATGCCGGTGGGGGTGATCTGTCCGGTGGAGCGGTCGTCGCTGGAGCTGCCGCCGCTGTCCAGGCAGCCGGTCAGGGCAACAACCGAAAGCAGAGTCATGTGAACCAGTTTCATGGCGTGTCGTAAGCTTCCCTGGTAACAGCCTCGCGGGCCCGATTGTAAGTTGTTGTAACCGGCATTATAGGGAGTGGGCCTGGAGGATATCGGGAAGCCTGTCGCAGTTTGCCGCGACAGCCCGTCGCCTTGATTTTTCCCCGGACCGCCGCATATACACAAACCTGTTTACACCCCGGGCCCACACCAGGCTGCATATTCAGCTGTATTAAGGACGCCATGACCTACGCACTGGAGATCGAGGACCTTTTCAAGACCTACGGCAGTGGCCTGCAGGCCCTCAAGGGCATCGACATGACCGTGAAGCAGGGCGACTTCTTCGCGCTGCTGGGCCCCAATGGCGCCGGCAAGTCCACGGTGCTGGGTATTGTCTGCTCACTGGTCAACAAAACCTCCGGCAAGGTCCGGGTGTTCGGCCACGATATCGACAGCGACCTGGCGGCGGCCAAGATGAACCTGGGCGTGGTACCCCAGGAGTTCAACTTCAACCAGTTCGAGAAGGTGTTCGACATCGTCACCACTCAGGCCGGCTACTACGGCATTCCCCTCAGGAAGGCGCGGGTGGCGGCGGAGAAGTACCTGCGCAAACTGGGGCTCTGGGAAAAGCGCGACAGCCCGGCCCGGATGCTGTCCGGCGGCATGAAGCGCCGGCTGATGATTGCCCGTGCCCTGGTCCATGAGCCCCGGCTGCTGATCCTTGACGAGCCCACCGCCGGCGTGGACATCGAGCTGCGCCGGTCCATGTGGACCTTTCTCGAGGAGATGAACCGCCAGGGCACCACCATCATCCTCACCACCCATTACCTGGAGGAGGCGGAGGCGCTGTGCCGCAACATCGCCATCATCGACCAGGGTCGGATCGTCAAGCACACCAGCAAGCGCGCGCTGTTGCAGCAGCTGAGCGTGGAAACGTTCCTGCTGGACACCGACCGGGACTTCCGCGAAGCGCCCGAGCTGCCGGGCTTCGAGACCCGGCTGGACGACGAGGGTGCGCTGGAGGTTGACGTGGAGAAGGGCCAGGGCCTGAACGGTGTGTTCCGGGAACTGGAAAAGCAGGGCATCAAGGTGGTGAGCATGCGCACCAGGGCCAACCGGCTGGAGGAGCTGTTCCTGCGGCTGGTTGAGGAGAATGCCCGCCAGAAACAGCTGGAGCAGGAAGCGCCCTGGCAGGAGAAGGCGTCATGAGCCCGTCCGCCATTCTCGTCGCCTTCAACACCATCGTGATCCGCGAGATCCGCCGTTTTACCCGCATCTGGGCCCAGACCCTGCTGCCGCCGGCGGTCACCATGACGCTGTATTTCATCATCTTCGGCAACCTGATCGGTTCGCGCATCGGCACCATGGACGGGTTCGACTACATGTCCTTCATCGTGCCGGGCCTGATCATGATGGCGGTGATCACCAGCTCCTACGCCAATGTGGTGTCGTCCTTCTTCGGCATGAAGTTCCAGCACAGCATCGAGGAACTGCTGGTGGCGCCGGTCCCCAACTGGGTGATCCTGGCCGGCTACGTGGCCGGCGGCATGGCCCGGGGCCTGGGGGTAGGGCTGATCGTGACGCTGCTGTCGCTGGCCTTCACCCGGCTGCAGATCCACAACCTGCCAGCCATCGTGCTGACGGTGTTCCTGACCTCGGCGCTGTTTTCCCTTGGGGGCTTCATCAATGCCATGCTGGCCACCAAATTCGACGACATTTCCATCGTGCCCACCTTCATCCTGACGCCGCTGACCTACCTGGGTGGGGTGTTCTATTCCATCCAGCTGCTGCCGGAGTTCTGGCAGGGCGTGTCCATGATCAACCCCATCCTCTATATGGTGAACGCCTTCCGCTATGGCATTCTCGGGGTGTCGGACGTCAATCCCTGGGTGTCGGTGGGCATGATCCTTCTCTTTATCGTGGTGCTTGCCGGGGTGTCGCTGCGTATGCTGCAACGCGGCAAGGGTATCCGTAACTGATTCCTGGAGCCTTGCATGTCCCTGAACGAAGCCCCGCTGGGCAAGACCAGCGATTACCCCGACCGCTACAGCCCGGAGCTGCTGTTCCCGGTGCCCCGGGACGACAACCGGCGCCGCATCGGCCTGGACGACGGCCGCTGGCCCTGGTTTGGCGAGGATGTCTGGCAGGCGTGGGAGCTGTCCTGGCTGCGCCCGGGCGGGGTGCCGGCGGTGGCCTGGGGCGAGATCCGGGTGCCGGCGGCCTCGGTGGCGCTGATCGAGTCCAAGTCCCTCAAGCTGTACCTGAATTCACTCAACCAGACGGTTTTCTCCTCCATTGAGCAGATGCGCGAAACCATCGAGCGGGACCTGTCCAGCGCCAGCGGCTCGGCCATCCGGGTGCGGCTCTTCGATGTTGACCAGACCATGGCGGTCACCGGCCGCCCGGCGGGGTTCGAGCTGGTGGACGATATTGCCCTGCAGGACGTGGGGTACGAGTACTGCCCGGAGGTGCTCAGCGCCGGCGGCGAGACAGTGACCGAGAAGCTTTGCTCCCACCTGCTGAAGAGCAACTGCCCGGTCACCGGCCAGCCCGACTGGGGCTCACTGCTGGTGGAGTACACCGGCCCCGCCATCGACAGGGCCTCGCTGCTGCGCTACGTGGTGGGTTTCCGCCAGCAGCAGGACTTCCACGAACACTGTGTGGAAACCGTGTTCACCGACATCCTGCGTCAGTGCCGTCCCGAGGTCCTTGCGGTCAGTGCCCGCTACACCCGCCGGGGCGGCCTCGACATCAACCCCTGGCGCAGCACACTGGCCGGAGAGGCTCCTTCACTCAGGCTGGTAAGGCAGTAGACAGCCAGGGTGGCAGTCATTCCTGGCGCAGGCGGTCGGCGGCGTCCTCCAGGGCGGCAAGGATACTCTTGCGTTCGGTCTCGTCGATCTTTTCCGAGTCAAGGTACATGGCGAAGCCACTGTGTTCATGCTCCAGGAAGCTCCGGTTCGGCCCCAGGTCCCGGCGGAAGTCCACCACTTCGTAGATGGGCACCGGCCGGCCGAAGCCCTTGACGGTGATCTCGCCTTTGTCCCGGCACATGATGCGGTCCTTGATCAGCGAGAAGGTCTCGTAGGACACCAGGATCTCGCCCGGTTCGGCCAGGGACTCGAGGCGGCTGGCCAGGTTCACTTCCTTGCCGATGATGGTGTAGTCCATGCGGTTCTCGGCGCCGAAGTTGCCCACGGTGGTGTAGCCGGTACTGATGCCCATGCGGATTTCCAGGGGGGTCTTGATGCCCTGGCTGCGCCATTTCTGGCGCATGATCTTCATGTGCTTGCGCATCTCGATGGCCATGGAAACGCAGGCCACCGCATCGGCCCGCTGGCCCTGGCTGGTGGGGTCGCCAAAGAAGATCATGATGGAGTCGCCGACGAATTTGTCGATGGTGCCACCGTACTTGAGGGCCACCTCGGACATTTCGTTGAAGTAGTGGTTGAGCAGCTCGGTCAGGGCCTCGGGCTCCATTTCCTCCGACAGCTCGGTAAAGCCCTTGATGTCGGAAAAGAAAATCACCAGCTTCTTGCGCTGGGTCTCGAGCCTTACATCACGCTCGCCGGTGAAGATGGACTGCCAGACCTGGGGCGACAGGTATTTGGAGAGCTTGTGGGATAGCGCGATGGACTGCTCCCGCTGGTTCTGGATCTGGGTCTTGGCAGTCATCAGTGCGCGGGCCTGTTGATGGGCATAGTAGGCAGTCACGCAGATGTAGAGCCCGGTGGCGATCAGTGAGACCACGCTGACCGAGAGCGGCGACTCCAGCGAGGCCGCCGGGCCGGAGACGGCCAGACCCGCGCCCGCGGAAAGGGTCATCAGCAGCGTACCGAACAGCCACTGGCGGACGCCGCCGACGATCAGGCCGCTGAACATCAGCATCAGCACCACGGCGATGGAGGGTACGACAATCAGCCCCATCAGACCGATAAACGCGCCCCCCACGATGCAGTCGCAGAGCAGCATTTTCTGGCGGATGCGGGGGGAGAAGCGCAGGAAGGTGCGCCGGGTGAGGAAATGGACAACATGGGGCCAGATCAAAGCGCCGGCCACCAGCCAGAC
>NZ_JAWVZL010000153.1:0-4760 GCF_033722195.1 Marinobacter sp. | reverse complement strand
CGATCTGATCGTGACCAGCGGCCAGCTGGCACCGGCCTGGGAGCTGCTGCGGGGCATCGCGCCCACCTACGTGATCAGCGTTTACGACAAGGGCGCCGAGCCCTACCAGCGGGCCCGGAACATGCTGCTGACCCTGGCCGAGATCCTGGGCCGGCAGGAGCGGGCGCAGGAGGTGCTGGCGGAACAGGATCGGGTAATGACCCGGCAGCGCCAGCGTTTGCAGGCGGCCGGTCTTGCCGGTACGCCGGTGGCGCTGGTGAATTTCATGGACGACCGTCATGTGCGCATCAACGCCCCCAACGGCATTCTGCAGGCGGGCCTGGAAGGGCTGGGTTTGCGCAATGCCTGGCAGCAGCCGGGCAACTTCTGGGGTTTTGCCATGGTGGGGCTGGAAGCCCTGTCGGATATGGACGATGCCCGGCTGGTAGCGATCCGGCCTCTGGCGCCATCGCTGCCGGAACAGCTGGCCGGCAGCCCCTTCTGGCGGCACCTGCCCATGGTGGAGCAGGGCCAGATCTACGAGATCGACCCGGTCTGGGCGTATGGCGGCGTGAACTCGGTAACCCGTCTGGCGCGGCTGCTCACCGACGCCCTGCTGGCCGGAGGTAGCGACAATGTTGGCGGCTAGGCCCGGTGTGGCACCCCGGCTGCCGCTGCTGGTGGCCCTGCTCTGGGCGCTGGCGCTGGCCACCGCGATCCTGCCCTGGCTGGTAAAGATGGATCCGGCGGCCTTCGTGCAGGCGTTCTGGCAGGCAGACGGTGACAGTTACCAGCAGGTGCTGGTGCATTACAGCTGGGCACCCCGGTTTGCCATGGCGATCCTGATTGGTTGCGGCCTGGGGCTGGCGGGCGCGGTGCTGCAGCAGGTGCTGGGCAATCCGCTGGCGTCACCCACCACCCTCGGGGTGGGAGCCGGCGCCCAGCTCAGCCTGGCGGTGGCCACGCTCTACCTGCCCTCGGCGCTGGCTTTCAGCCCTGACCTGGTCGCGGTTGCCGGCGGCCTGCTGGCGGCGGGCCTGGTGGTGGCCCTGACCTGGCGGCTGGGTTTCTCGCCGGTGACGGTGATTCTGGCGGGTCTGGTGATCAGTTTCTTCCTGGGTTCCCTGAATGCCGCTTTCCTGCTGCTCCACGGCGAGTTCCTGGGCAATCTGTTTATCTGGGGTGCCGGGTCGCTGGTGCAGAACGACTGGCGGGTATTCGCCGAACTGTGGCCGCGGGTGGTGATCCTGGCCCTGGCCATGGTAGCCCTGATGCGGCCGCTGCAGCTGCTGCAGCTTGGTGCCCAATCCGCCGGCTCCCTGGGCGCGAAAGTCGGGATGCTGCGCCTGCTGGCCCTGCTGCTGGTGGTGCTGATGACCGCCAGCGTGGTGAGCCGGGTCGGTGTCATTGCGTTTGTGGGGCTGGCGGCACCGGTGCTGGCGCGGCTGCTGGGGGCCCGCACCCTGGCCCAGAAGCTGCTTTGCAGTACCTTGCTGGGCGGTGGTCTGCTGCTGTTGGCGGATACCTTTGCCCAGTGGGCCACCAGCCATACCCAGGGCACCCTGGTTCCCACCGGCACCGCCACGGCATTGATCGGCGGCCCCATCATCCTGCTGGCCCTGCGGAGCCTTCGTAATAACCGCCACATGCCCAACCAGGATTCCGGACCGGCCGGGTTCGCACCGCGCCGCCGGGCGCTGACCCCGCCGGTGGTGGTGATCGGCCTGCTGCTGTTGCTGATGATCGGCCTCAGCATGGGCTGGTCGCCGGGCCTCACCGGCTGGGGCTGGACCCCGGTCCCGGACTGGGACCAGGCCTGGGACTGGCGTGGGCCAAGACTGCTGGCGGCGATGGCCGCGGGCGTGGCGCTGGGGCTGGCGGGCACCATCATCCAGCGCCTGACCGGTAATGTCATGGCCAGCCCGGAGATTCTGGGCATCAGCGGCGGCGCGGCCCTGGCGATGGTGCTGCTCACCCTGCTGGGCCTGAGTCCCGGCCGACCGGGGCAGTTGCTGGCGGGTGCCGCTGGCGGCGCCGCGGTGCTGGCCTTGCTGCTGGTGCTGTCGCGCCGGCACCGCTTCGCCGGGCACCAGTTGCTGCTGGGTGGCGTCGCCCTTTATGTGTTTGTCGATGCCGGCCTGCGCCTGGTGCTGGCCGGCGGCGGCACGGACGCGGTGAAACTGCTGACCTGGATGTCCGGCTCCACCTGGCTGGTGACCGAAACCGAAGCCGTCTCCCTGGCGCTGTTGAGCCTGTTGCTGGCGGCGGGCACCCTGCTGTGCAGCCGGGTTCTGACTGTCATGCCCCTGGGCGAGGTGCCGGCAACGGCGCTGGGCCTGGGGATTGCCCGCGCCCGTATCCTGCTGTTGTTGCTGGCGGCGCTGCTGACCGCGGCCGCCACCATGGTGATCGGCCCGCTCAGCTTTGTCGGCCTGATCGCCCCGCATCTGGCGCGGGTGCTGGGTCAGCAGACGGTGGCCCGGCAGCTGGTGGTGGCCGCCCTGGCCGGCGCCCTGCTGCTGGCCCTGGCGGACTATCTGGCCCGGGTGCTGATGTTCCCCTACCAGCTGCCGGCAGGCCTGCTGGCGGCCCTGGTGGGCGGTGTCTATTTCCTCTGGGGGTTGAGCCGTCATGGCAGGGGCTAACGACTGGCTCGCGACTTACCAGGGCCTGCTTGCCGACGCCGGAGTGAGTCCGAGCGACCTGGCGCCACAGGCCAGCCTGCCGGTTTCCGAAAGCGATGGACCGAGCCTGGCGCAGTGCCTGGCGCGGCCGGATCGGGTCCGGTCCGATTTCGGCGCCGGCCTGAGCGAACAGGGTCTGCGGGTAAGGGCCTCGGTGATGCAGCAGTCCCTGGCACTGTCGGTATTGACGCCGGTGGTGCTCCGCTTCCTGCTCACCGGTGCCAGCCATCTGCCTGGTGATGACGCCCTTCGCCTGGTGGCCAACCCCGATGACAGCCTCGACCTCTGGGCCTGTGACCAGCCCCGGCCGTCGGCTTCGCTCCATACCCTGGACCAGCTATTCGATACTCTGGCCGGGCGGGCACGGGCCTGGTATCCGGTCTTCCGTAAGGGCCTTGGCGTCAGTCCCGGGGCGTACTGGAGCAGTATCGGGCTGGGCTTCTGCGCGCCTTTCTCAATGCTTTACGACCGTTCGGAGCCTGACCGCCTGTGCCAACAGGCGAGCCTCTGGCTGGACAGTTTCGACTGCGATGCCCGGCGCTACATCGAATGGATTCCCGCCATGAGGGAGCAGGGCCTTTGCGCCATTCCCCAGCGCCGTGGCTGCTGTCTCAAGTTCAAGTTGCCGGAGCGGGGTTATTGCGGGACCTGCAGTATCCACCGCCGTGAACGCATGAGCGCATTGGCCCTCGGACTGACGCCGGAGCTCTGAGCGGTATTCGCGTTCCCGAGGTGATTGCAGCGGGGTTGGTAGGGCGGACGGGTGTTCCCGGCGGCCTGCTGGCCGCCGGGTCCGGTTCGTCAGAAGGTGACGGCAACGGTGCCGATGACTGTGCGCTTGGTGCCCACAAAGCAGTCGCCACGGGTCAGGCAGGTGGTGAAGTAGGTCTCGTCCTCGATGTTGTTGACGTTGAGGCGGAAATCCCAGCGTCCGACGGCATAGCCCAGCATGGCGTCGAACAGGGTTACACCGGGTGTCTTCAGGGTGTCAACCCCGCCGTAGTTATCCCCCACATAGCGTACACCGGCACCGGCACGCAGGCCGGGCAGCCCGGCGATGGTCAGGTCGTGCTGACTCCACAGGGAGGCGGTCTGCTCCGGCACGCTGGCCAGATGGTTGCCCTCGTTGACGCCCTCCAGCACTTCGGTGTCGGTGTAGGTATAGGCGGCGATCACGTCCCAGGACGGGCTGATCTCGGCCAGTGCTTCCAGTTCGATGCCGCGGCTGCGGGCTTCACCGGTCTGGATCTGGTTCTGCGGGTTGTTGGGGTCCGGCGCCCGCACGTTCTTCTGGCGAAGGTCGTAGATGGCGGCGGTGTACAGGCTGTTGCTGCCCGGCGGCTGGTACTTCAGGCCCACTTCGATCTGCTCGCCTTCCAGTGGCTTGAAGGACTCGCCAAAGACGTTGGTGCCGATCACCGGCTGGAATGACTCTGAGTAGCTGATGTAGGGCGACAGGCCGTTGTCGGCGTTGTAGAGCAGGGCAGCGCGGCCGGTAACGGCATCGTCTTCCTGGTCGGCACGGCCCTCAGTGCGGTTTTCGGTCTCGTCGCGGCGAATGCCCAGAGTCGTGACCCAGCGCTCGGCGATGGTGACTTCATCCTGCAGGTAGACGCCAAGCTGGCTGACGGTGTTTTCCGGCCCCTCGTTGAAATCGGCCGGACTGAAACCGTTGAAGCCGCCGTAGACCGGATTGTAGACGTTGATGGCGCCGGCGTTGCCGTTGAAGGCGGAGCGGGCCTGGGAGACGGCGTGCTGGTAGTCGACACCGGCAAGCACCCGGTGCCGGATGTTGCCGCTGCCCAACAGCAGCTCGGCCTGGTTGTCCATGGTCAGGGCATCCAGCTCCGGCTTGTTGGCGTAGGCCACCCTTGGCAGGTCGCCGTTGGGCTGCAGCGTGGGCGGGAACTGGCCGTACATGGTCCGGTAGTCCACCTCGGTCTGGCTGTAGCGCAGGTTCTGGCGCAGCGTCAGGTCATCGTTGACGGCAAAAGCCAGCAGTGAGGTGCCGGAACGCTCCCTGGTCTGGTACTGGTCAAAGCCCGGCTCACTGATAAAGACGTCGATGGGGATCCGGGGCAGGCCGTGGGGTGCCGG
>NZ_JAWVZL010000152.1:0-4801 GCF_033722195.1 Marinobacter sp. | reverse complement strand
GCATTGGCGGCATCGGCCTGTTTGAGTGTGTCACTGACCGGGCAGGCCAGCAGCCCGCCGACCGGGTGGTCCGCCAGGCTCTGCACCAGGTTGTGCAGGTCCTGCTGTGACAGGCAGGGTCTGGCGACGTCATGCACCAGCACCCAGTCCTCTGGCCCGGCCCTGTGTGCCAGGGCCTCCAGGGCCAGCAGCACCGAGTCGCTGCGTTCGGCGCCGCCTGCGCAGGTATCGATGCGGCCGTCCCGGGCGGCGTCGGTTTGGGACCACCAGCGATCGTCCGGATGCAGCGCCACCTGGCAGCCGGCGAAGTCCATGGCCGCCAGCAGCCGCGACAGGGTGACATCCAGCAGGAATCGGTTTGACAGGGTGAGGTACTGCTTGGGCCGGCCGGTCTGCATGCGCTGGCCGATGCCCGCGGCCGGAATCACCAGCCAGTAACGCATCGTGGTCATGGGGTTGGTCACGGTCGGGGTTTGGTCAGGGCTCCACCACCAGGAAGAAGGTCTCGCCCTCGCCGATCAGGCCAAGGTTCATGCGGGCGCGCTCTTCGATGGCGCCCTCGCCGGCACGAAGGTTGCGGACCTCGGCATAGAGCCGCTCGTTGCGAACTGCCAGCTTGGCATTCTCCGAGCGCTGCGCGGCAATGGTCTCCTCCAGGCTCCAGACCTGGGCAAGACTGCCTTCCCCGACCCACAGGCGGACCTGCAGCAGGAGTATCAGCACCACCATGATGGCCCAGAGAGCTTTCATCCAAACGATCCTTGCTTACCTGGCAAAACCCGGAGGATACCGCAAAGCCCGTGGCTCAGCGATACCCACCGGAGTCTAGACCAGGCCGGACGATTTCGCGATATACCTAACCCTGGCCCTTGATTTCCCGCAGGCCACGGTAGGGCGCCTTGCCCGCCAGGGCTTCCTCGATACGAAGCAGCTGGTTGTACTTGGCCACCCGGTCGGAGCGGCACAGGGAACCGGTCTTGATCTGACCGGCACAGGTGGCCACCGCCAGGTCGGCAATGGTGGTGTCTTCGGTTTCACCGGAGCGGTGGGAAATGACCGCGGTGTAGCCAGCTTCCTGGGCCATCTTGATGGCGTCCAGGGTCTCGCTGAGGCTGCCGATCTGGTTGAACTTGATCAGGATGGAGTTGGCGATGCCGTTGTCGATGCCGCGCTTGAGAATCTTGGTGTTGGTGACAAACAGGTCGTCCCCCACCAGCTGTACCTTGGCGCCGATCTTGCGGGTCAGTGCCGCCCAGCCGTCCCAGTCGCTCTCGTCCATGCCGTCCTCGATGGAGACAATGGGGAAACGCTCGGTCAGGCCGGCCAGGTAGTCGGCGAAGCCTTCGGCGTCGAAGCTCTTGCCTTCACCGGCGAGGTTGTACTGGCCGTCCTTGTAGAACTCCGAGGACGCGCAGTCCAGGGCCAGGGTGACGTCGGTGCCCAGCTTGTAGCCGGCGTTCTCCACCGCCTCCTGGATCACCGCCAGGGCGGCCTCGTTGGAGGGCAGATCCGGCGCGAAACCGCCCTCGTCTCCCACCGCGGTGTTCAGCCCCTTGGCGCTCAGGACTTTCTTCAGGTGGTGGAAGATCTCGGCGCCAATCTGCAGGGCTTCGGCAAAGCTCTTGGCGCTCACCGGCTGCACCATGAACTCCTGGATATCGACGTTGTTGTCGGCGTGCTCACCGCCGTTGAGGATGTTCATCATGGGCACCGGCATGGAGAACTGGCCGGCGGTGCCGTTGATTTCGGCGATGTGCTCGTACAGCGGCTTGCCCAGCGCCAGGGCTGCGGCCTTGGCAGCCGCGAGGGACACCGCCAGGATGGCGTTGGCACCCAGGTTGGCCTTGTTGTCGGTACCGTCCAGGTCGATCATGGCCTTGTCCAGACCACGCTGGTCGGCGGCATCCCGGCCCACCAGGGCTTCGCGGATACGGCTGTTGACTGCCTCGACGGCTTTCTTCACGCCTTTGCCCAGGTAGCGGGAGGCGTCCTTGTCACGCAGCTCCAGCGCTTCCCGGGAGCCGGTGGAGGCACCGGAGGGGGCACAGGCGCGCCCAAGGGTGCCGTCCTCGAGAATCACGTCGGCTTCAACGGTGGGGTTGCCACGGGAATCCAGTACTTCACGAGCCTTGATGTCGGCAATCTTGGTCATGCTAAAAACTCTCCATAACTTACGGTGATTCAACAAGGGTTTGAAACGGGTCTCGGTAGCACTCAGGCGGTATCGATGGGTCCGAAGCTCTTCACCAGATCATCCATGGCCTTCACCCGCTTCAGGAAAGGCTCCAGCTGGCTCAGACGCAGGGCACAGGGACCATCACACATGGCCTTGTCCGGATCCGGATGAGCCTCCAGGAACAGCCCCGCCAGGCCCTGGGACATGCCGGCCATTGCCAGCTCGGTGACCTGGGCACGGCGCCCGCCGGCGGAATCGGCCCGGCCGCCGGGCATCTGCAGGGCGTGGGTGACGTCGAAGAAGACCGGATGGCCAAAGCTCTTCATGGTGCCAAAGCCCAGCATGTCCACCACCAGGTTGTTGTAGCCGAAGCTGGTGCCGCGCTCGCACAGGATGACCCGATCGTTGCCGGCCTCCTGGCATTTGTTGACGATGTGCTTCATTTCCTGGGGCGCCAGGAACTGGGCCTTCTTGATGTTGATCACCGCGCCGGTCCTGGCCATGGCCACCACCAGGTCGGTCTGCCGGCTGAGGAACGCCGGCAGTTGGATGATATCGCAGACTTCGGCGGCGGGCGCTGCCTGCCAGGGCTCGTGCACATCGGAAATGATGGGGACGCCAAAGCGCGCCTTGATGTCCGCCAGCAGCTGCAGGCCCTTTTCCAGGCCCGGGCCACGGAAGGAGTGCATGGACGACCGGTTGGCCTTGTCGAAGGAGGCCTTGAACACGTAGGGGATGCCCAGCTTCCGGGTGACGTCCACATAGGCCTCGGCCACCTGGAACGCCAGCTCCGGCGACTCCAGCACGTTCATGCCGCCAAACAGGGCGAAGGGGCGATCGTTGGCCATCTGGATGTCGGCGACCGTTACGGTTTTCTGGTCCATGGTTTCGCTGGTCCTGTGTAAGTCCGAGCTTGCTGGCACTGGTTCAAAACGTAAAAACGCCGATGCGGCTGGAGCCGGATCGGCGTTGCGGCCTAGGCCTTCTGGCGCCGGGCGATGGCGGCCTCCACGAAACCGCGGAACAGCGGATGGCCGTCCCGCGGGGTGGAGGTGAATTCCGGATGGAACTGGCAGGCCACGAACCAGGGGTGGTCCGGCACCTCGATGACTTCCACCAGGGCGTTGTCCATGGAGCGGCCCGCCACCCGCAAACCGGCTTTCTCAAGCTGCGGCAGGAAGTGGTTGTTGACCTCGAAGCGATGGCGATGGCGCTCGCGGATCACCGTCTTGCCATAGCAGCCAGCGATGGTGGAGCCCTCGGTCAGGCGGCAGTCCTGGGCCCCCAGGCGCATGGTGCCGCCCAGGTCGGATTCGCTGCTGCGCTGCTCGCGGGCGCCGCTGGCGTCCAGCCATTCGGTGATCAGGCCCACCACCGGAGTCGGGCTGTGGGGCCGGAATTCGGTGCTGTGGGCATCCTTGAGACCGGCCATGTGGCGGGCATACTCGATCACCGCTACCTGCATGCCCAGGCAGATACCCAGGTAAGGGACCCGGTTCTCACGGGCGTACTGTACCGTGCGGATCTTGCCTTCCACGCCGCGCTCACCAAAACCACCGGGCACCAGTATGGCATCGGCGGACTCCAGCACCGCCACACCGTCCCGCTCGATGTCCTCGGAGTCGATGTAGTTGATGTTGACCTTGGTGCGGGTCTTGATGCCGGCGTGCAGCAGGGACTCGATCAGCGACTTGTAGGCATCCAGCAGCTCCATGTACTTGCCAACCATGGCGATGGTGACTTCCTGCTGGGGATTCAGCTGGGACTCCACCACCGCGTCCCATTCGCTGAGATCCGCCGGACCCGCATCCAGGTTGAAGCGCTCGATGATGATCTGGTCGAGGCCGAACTCGTGCAGCATGCGGGGAATTTCATAGATCGAGCGGGCGTCCTGCAGCGGGATGACGGCCCGTTCCTCGACGTTGGTGAAGAGCGCGATCTTGCGGCGGGAACCGATGTCCACCTCGTGCTCTGAACGGCACAGCAGGATGTCCGGCTGCAGACCGATGGAGCGCATTTCCTTCACCGAATGCTGGGTGGGCTTGGTCTTCACCTCACCGGCGGTGGCGATGTAGGGCACCAGGGTCAGGTGCATGAACAGTGCCCGCTGGGAACCGACTTCCACCTTGAGCTGGCGGGTGGCTTCCCGGAACGGCTGGGATTCGATGTCGCCGACCGTGCCGCCGATCTCCACCAGCGCGATCTCGGCGTCCCCGGCGCCCTCGCTGATGCATCTCTTGATCTCGTCGGTGATATGGGGAATGACCTGCACGGTTCCCCCCAGGTAGTCGCCCCGGCGCTCCTTGCGGATGACCTCTTCGTAGACACGGCCGCTGGTGAAGTTGTTGCGCCGGGTCATGGGGGTGCGTATGAAGCGCTCGTAATGGCCCAGGTCCAGGTCTGTTTCAGCGCCGTCCTCGGTGACGTAGACCTCACCGTGCTGGAACGGGCTCATGGTGCCGGGGTCCACGTTGATGTACGGGTCCAGCTTGAGAATAGTGGTCTTGAGCCCGCGCGCTTCGAGAATCGCGGCCAAGGAAGCTGAAGCAATGCCTTTCCCCAAAGAGGACACAACACCGCCCGTGACGAAGATATAGCGCGTCATGAAAATCCCGTATGCATTCT
>NZ_JAWVZL010000151.1:0-4912 GCF_033722195.1 Marinobacter sp. | reverse complement strand
GCGGAGCTCCGGGGGCTTCGGTGGCCCGCCGGGAGGAAGGGGATATGCGGGGTCTGGTGGCCTGGATCTGGGCGGGAACGGGCGGCGGCCGTGAGACCGCCGCCCAACAGCTGTCGCCGTCAGTTAATGATGAAATCGTCCAGCAGGGTGACGTCGAAACCGCTGCCATCGGCATTCTCCCGGGCCACCACGCTATAGGTGGAGCCGCTGGCGAGACTCACCGTCGCCGGTCCGATGGCCACGGTACCGGTGCCGGCGACCGTCACGATGACATCGTAGTCGCCCTCCGCCACGTAGAGGTAGTCGGAGGCCGCTTCAAAGGGCACATCCGACAGCACCGGCTCGCCGTTGCCGATACCGGCGCCCACTGCGGTCAGGTAGACATCAACGTTGGGCGCGGTACCGGCCCCGTGGATGACCCGCAGCCTGGCCGATGTGGCCCCGGAGCGGTTGTCGTCGGTGTAGGGCAGCAGTTGCAGGGCCGCAAACTCGTTGGCCGCCAGCACGGTATAACCAACCCCGTTGGCCAGCGGCAGCGTGGCGTTGATTGCGGAAGACTTGACCCCGGCCGCGGTCACATCGATCCGGGTATCACCGGCCGCCAGGGCGGCATAACTGCCCAGTGCAGCGCTGGGGGCGGCATTGGGGAACTCCAGATTGGCGATGGCGGGAGCGCCCGCCAGGGCCTGGTCATTGACGTACACGTCCACGCCGGTGTTGTTCATCGCCGGCGTGTTGTAGGAGTTATGGACCACCCGCACGCCGGCACCGGCATTGGTGTCGAAGATCTCGGACACGCTACCGCCGCTCTCGACAATCAGGCTGACCGGGGAATCGCCAAAGCCGGTGTTGTTGACCGCCCCCACCAGCAGATCCGAGCCGGCGGCCAGGGGCACGGTGCCGCTGTCATAGGCCACGGTCGGGTCGTTGGCGGCGGTGATGCGGATCTGGTAGTCGCCGGCCGGCACCTCCACCGGATCACTGACGGTCTTGAAGGTGAAATCCGCCAGCAGGGGCTCGCCAAGGGGATCACCCGGGGCGGTGACGTAGACATCGACGGCGTTCACCGCCGGCAGGGACGCCAGGTGCGCCACCCTCAGCCGAACCGAGTCGGCATCCTCGCGGGCACCATCGTCGCTGACCACCAGCGGCGCCAGGGCCCGGTCACCGGTACCGCCCACATCGCCAACCGCGATGATGTCGTAGGACAGACCCTCCGCGAGGTCCACCGTGGCGGGGCCGATCACCCGGGTGGTTTCGCCTCCTGGCAGCACCGCATCCACCGTCACTGAGCGGGCACCGGACACCGTCTCCAGCTGCCGTGCCTGTTTGTAGTCGGCACCACCGACCACCGGCACGCCATCGATTTAGGCATTGACCCGGGGCGCGTTGGAGGAAGCGTGAATAATGGTGACCTGACTGACGGGGTCGTCATCACTGTCAAGCCAGCAACCGCCCAGCATCAGGGCTGAGATCGCCAGCGCGGGAAAACGGAACCACTTGCTCATTGCGACACTCCTTTCGTTTGATGAACCGCCAGGAATTACGCAATGCACTTCAGGCCAGATATTGCATTTTCAAATCATTTTGGAATGAAAACACTTTTCTAAAAACGAAAACAGGGGGTTCGCGCCCGAACCCCGCCTGCCTCATCGGCGGGGTGCCAACAGGGCGACCAGCAGGCTGACCAGTGTGGAGGCCAGCAGCGCGCCGGCAAACGGCCCGAGAGTGGGGATACCGCCCGGGAAACTGGCCGCCAGCAAGCCGGCCGCCAGACTGCCGCCGACCAGCCAGCCCGGCAGGATGGCCCCCACCAGGCCCGCCAGGGCACCTGCCACCGCCGCAGTGGTGGTCATCCGGGACCAGAGCCCCAGCAGGACCGGCACCACCGCCGTGGCGCACAGCAGGTCGGCAATCAGGAACAGCCTCAGTACCGAGTAGCCCTGCAGAGCGATCAGCACCACCGGCACCATCAGCACCACCGTGATCCAGCGCGCGGCAGTGAGGGAGAGGCCACTCTTCTCGGTGACCGCCAGCGACGCCAGACCGTTCTGCAGGGTATCCACCGAGGAGGCCACCAGGGTCAGGGCCAGCACCAGGGCCAACAGGGAAACCCAGGGCGGCGCTGTGGCCAACAGCGCGAAGAAGGGGATCGGCGGCGAGCCCAGATCGACACCGCTCATGGCGGCGAAAATACCCAGACCGCCCACCAGGGCTACCACCAGCACGGTGACCAGGCCACCCAGCATGGCGCCCCGACCCAGGCTGGCGCCGTCACGGGCGGACCAGACCCGCTGCCAGTAACCCTGATGGAAAAGATTGGCGGCGGTGACCGCGATCACCAGGGTCAATGCCACCGCCAGGGCACTGCCCGTGGGTACGTCGGCGAAGGCAGCTGTCTCCGGCAGGGCCGGCAACGCCTGCAGTGAAACCACCCCCACCACCAGCAGCAGGGCGATCAGCAGCACCGCCTGCCAGCGATCCGTGACCAGGCTGGCCCGCAGTCCGCCCCAGGCGGTGTAGATCAGGGTGGCAACGGCAACGCCAAGGATCGCCAGGCTGCCGTCCAGGCCCGACAGCAGGCCGGTAATAGCGCCAATGGCGGTCAGCTCCGCGGTCAGGAAACACAGCATGTAGAGTACCGAGATCACCGCCACCCAGCGCCGCACGCCATTGCCGTAGCAGGCCTGGGCGAATTCGCCGATGCTGCGCCCGGCCGGAAGGTGGCGGCGGATGGCCGGACCGCAGAGGGCAAACACCACGAAGGGCAGCGCCGCTCCGATGGCATAGCCCGCCAGCGCCAGTGGTCCCACCAGCGCCCCCACTTCCGGCGGTGCGAACAGGATCCAGCCCCCCATGCCGGAGGCCAGGAAGGACAGCCCGAGGGCCCGGGCGCCCTGGGAGTTGCGGGCGGTGACATAGTCGTCCAGACCGCCGTCGGCAAGACGGGCCCGCAGGCCCAGCCAGGTAAACAGGATCAGCGCTGCTGCCAGCGCCGCTGCGGTGGTATAGATCATGTCGCGCTTCCTCCGCCGGTACGAACCGGATCAGGTTCCAGGGTTATCTTCTCAGCCCGACGGGCTCCCCTGGCGACAATGGCTTTGGTGTGGGTCGGGCACGAGCCCGTTGCGGTGTCTGAGCGTCGCGCAAACAAAAGGCCCGGTCAAGACAGGCTTGGACCGGGCCTTTTGGCTATCGGCGTCAGGCTTGCGCCTTGGCCTTGTCCAGGGCCTCACGGAGCGCCTTGTTGAAGGTCTCGCTGGGCTGCATGACCTCCTCTACCTTCTCCCTGGAGGGGTGATAGTAGCCACCGATATCCGCAGGATGACCCTGGATCACACTCATTTCCTCCAGGATCTTGTCGCGGTTTTCGTTAAGGAACTTGGACAGCGGCGTGAAGAACTCCTTCAGCTGCTTGTCGTCGTCCTGCTTGGCCAGTTCCTCGGCCCAGTACATGGCCAGCCAGAAGTGGCTGCCGCGGTTGTCCAGCTCACCGGTAACCCGGGACGGCGACTTGTTCTCTTCCAGCAGGCGTCCGGTGGCCAGGTCCATGGTCTTGCCCAGGACCCGCGCCTTGGGGTTGTCCTGCTTCTCGCCCATGTCCTCCAGGGACACCGCGATTGCCAGGAACTCGCCCAGGGAATCCCAGCGCAGGTGGTTCTCCTCCAGCAGCTGCTGGACATGCTTGGGAGCGGAGCCACCGGCACCGGTCTCGAACAGGCCACCACCGGCCATCAGCGGCACGATGGACAGCATCTTGGCGCTGGTGCCCAGCTCCAGGATGGGGAACAGATCGGTGAGGTAATCCCGCAGCACGTTGCCGGTGACCGAGATGGTATCCAGGCCGCGAATCAGCCGTTCCATGGTGTAGCGGATGGCCCGTACCGGCGATTTGATCTGGATATCCAGACCCTCGGTATCCAGCTCGGCCAGATACTTGTGAACCTTCTTGATCAGCTGGGCGTCATGGGCACGCTCGTCGTCCAGCCAGAACACCGCCGGCATGCCGGAGGAGCGGGAGCGGTTGACCGCCAGCTTGACCCAGTCGCGGATCGGCAGGTCCTTGGTCTGGCAGGCGCGCCAGATGTCGCCCTGCTCGACGTTGTGGGAAATCAGCACCTTGCCCTGATCATCCACCACCCGCACGGTACCGGCGGCGGGAATCTCGAAGGTCTTGTCGTGGGAGCCGTACTCCTCCGCCTTCTGGGCCATCAGACCGACGTTGGCCACCGTGCCCATGGTACGGGGATCGAAGGCACCGTGGGTCTTACAGAAGTTGATGACTTCCTGGTAGATGGTGGCGTAGGTGCTCTCCGGCATCACCGCCTTGGTGTCCTTGAGCTTGCCGTCCGGGCCCCACATCTGGCCGGAGCTGCGGATCATTGCCGGCATGGAGGCGTCGACGATGACATCACTGGGCACGTGCAGGTTGGTGATGCCCTTGACGGAGTCCACCATGGCCAGTTCCGGGCGCTTGGCGTAGCAGGCATGGAGGTCTTCCATGATCTGCTCGCGCTTGGATTCCGGCAGCGATTTGATGCGGTCGATGACGCTGCTCAGACCGTTGTTGGGATTGACCCCCAGCTCCTTGAACAGGTCGCCGTACTTCTCGAACAGGTCCTTGTAGAAGATGGTCACCGCATGGCCGAACACGATGGGGTGGGAGATCTTCATCATGGTGGCCTTGACGTGCAGGGAAAACATCACGCCGGTTTCCTTGGCATCCTCCAGCTGGTGCTCGAAGAATTCCCGCAGTGCCTTGCGGCTCATGAACATGCCGTCCAGCACTTCGCCTTCCTGCAACTCCAGTTCCGGCTTCAGCACCGTGGTCTTGCCGGTGGCGGCATCGGTGAAATCGATATGGACGGTGCAGGCCCGGTCCAGGGTCAGGGACTGTTCGCTGGAATAGAAG
>NZ_JAWVZL010000150.1:0-4941 GCF_033722195.1 Marinobacter sp. | reverse complement strand
TCTGGGCGCCAGCGTGGGGATCAGCCTGTTCCCCGCCGACACCCGCTTTGCCAGCGACCTGATCAACTGGGCAGACATGGCGATGTACAAGGCCAAATCCAACGGGGGCGACCAGTTCCAGTTCTACTCGCCTTCCCTGACGCTCAACCAGCGCCAGCGCCTGGAGCTGGAAAGTCAGCTCTACAGGGCCGTGGAGCAGAACCAGCTCTGCGTTCACTACCAGCCGATCGTCAACCTGCAGACCGGAGAGCTGGTGTCGGTGGAAGCGCTGATGCGCTGGCGCCAGCCCGACGGCTCACTGCGCACACCGGACGAATTCCTCCAGGTGCTCGAGGAGACCGGACTCATAGCCCGTGCCGGTGAGGGCCTGCTGAGGGAGGCCTGCAAGACCCTGAAACGATGTCGGCAGATCCACCCGAAGTTGCGGTTGTCCCTGAACCTGTCCATGAACCAGCTATGGCAGCCCAGTATCCTGGAGTGGGTCCAGAAGATCGTCTATTCGGAGGGGGTGCCGCCGAACGCCATTACCATCGAGATCACCGAGGACGCCATGCAACGGGACAGCCATCGCATGGAGAGCCTGCTGGCGGATCTCCGGATCAGCGGCTTCGAAGTGGCCATTGACGATTTTGGCACCGGCTACTCCTCTCTCAGCCGGCTCAAGGACATGCCGGTCGCCATGCTGAAACTGGACAAGTCCTTCCTGGCGGAACTGGACGGGGGGCTGGTGGGCAGTGCCCTGGTGCGCTCGGTGCGGGACATGGCCGGCGCCATGGGGCTCGCCGTGGTGGCGGAGGGCATTGAAACCCAAGCCCAGCTCAACACCGTGCGCCAGCTCAACTACGATTTTGGCCAGGGTTTTCTGTTCGCGCCGCCCATGGCGGAGGAGGACCTGACGCAGCTGTTGCAGAGTCAGGCCACCGGCCAGCGCTTCGCCGGCATGTGAAGCCAGCAGGCCGAATGGTGGCCGGACCTACTGGGTCTGCACCATCTCGTCAGTGACCTGATAGGCGCCCGCCAGCCAGGCCAGCACCTCGCGTGCACCGTCATGGTCGTAACGGCCATAGCATTCCCGCAACCGGGCCTGGCGTTCATCACTGAGTCGGCCCAGACCGGCATCCTCCAGGGCCAGCAGGTCGTCACAGACCTGTCGGCCCAGTTCCGGCCCCAGCACTTCAATGGCCGCCTCGCGGGTGGCTGCCAGGTAGCAGTAATCGTCGCCGAGCCGGTAACTCGCCGCCAGAGTGATGGCCGGAATGCAGGTGAGCGTGGGTTGCAGGGCCGGGTTTATGGCGTGACCGGTCAACTCCCCCGCCAGGCTGGCGGGCCGGCCGGTGAAGCCCCGCAGGTGGAGATGGCGGGACATGCGGTCACCGTCGTTGACCGGATAGTTGTCCCAGAGCAGTGGCTGGCGCCCCAGCCGTTCTGCGACCTGGCGCAGGTGGGCCGGGGATACCGCACGGGAGCAGACCTCCTCGCCGGTCCAGAATATGTCGATGCCCTGATCCAGCAGCTTGCCCAGCTGTGTCAGGTAGTCCGGTGGTCGGGGTGTGAACACCCGATCAAGGACTGGGTCGTCCGTGTAGTAGGTGGGGCAGACGGCCAGGTCCGGCAGCGCCAAGTGGGCCTGGACCCAGGCCACGACTTCGGCCTGGCGCTGGGCCAGTTCCGGCGTGTCACCGGGCATGTCGTCGAACAGCAGTGCCAGGCGCTGGACGCCCAGTTCCGCCAGCAGCGCCAGCTTGTCCGCCAGGGCCCGGCGGGCCGCGCCGTCGAACTGGCGGTAGACCTCGTAGGGACTGAGGCCGATACCAAAGGCCACGCCCTGGCTTTCGCAATGGCGGGCGAAGGCTTTCATCTCCGCCGCCTGGGCGGGGGGATGAGGCTCCTGCCAGCGCCGGCGCAGGAAGGCGTCGCCCTTGGGGGCATACCAGTAGAAGCCGTAACCGTGGCGTGCCAACCGTGACACCACCTGGGCTCTGGCCTGCCAGGACCAGGCCGGGCCGTAGAAACCTTCGATTATGCCAAGGGGTGGCTGCATGGGGATGACTCCGTTCAGGGGTGCGGGCCTATGGGCCGAATCGCTACCAAATACCCATTGTACGGGACAGGGATCTCTGGTCAGTTATGCATACACGTGCGCTTACACAGTCCCTGTAAAGATACAACAGCTTTTGCCGGCGCTTTCGCTATTGTGATGTCCAGGGATATCAGCTCCACGCACAGGTCAACGAATTTGCCAGAAGGGACACCAGGCCTTGCCGCTCGACTTGCACCTTCCCACCCTGTTTCTGATCACCATTGGCATCAACCTGCTGTTGGGCGGTTTTCTGCTGGGTATCTGCCGGCTCAGGGCGGGTCAGCGCTGTTTCCGCTACTGGGGCTGGTCCTGCCTGGTCTTCGCCCTGGGCACCGCCAGCGCTGTTGCCCGTGAGCTAGTGGACTGGCCCTGGCTGACCATCGGCTTTGCCCACCTGCTGCTGATGCTGTCGCCGTTGCTGATTGTAGGCGGTATTCGCGCATTTCTGAACCAGCGGCCCTGGCACAGACGCAGCCGGCCCTTGCTGGCGTTGGTGGCAGTGGCGGCTGTGACCATTGTCGGCCTGGGGCTGGATCCGGACATCGCACGTTTTGTCACCGCCGCCGCCACCGCCATCGTCTTTGTCCACGCCTTCCGACTGCTGGGCCGCGTGCGCCTGGCCAGCGCCCTGCCCACGGCTTTGCTGCGCGGTTTCCTGGCCATCCACGCCGCGCTGATGCTGCTGCAGGTGGGACTCATGGGCTGGGCCTGGAGTGGCGCACCGGGGCTGGTGGCATCTCACCTCATGGAACTGATCCTGGTCAGCCACATTCTTCTGACCACCTGCACTGCCTTGAGCTTTCCGCTGCTGGCGTTTGTCCAGAGCGAGCAGCGCCTGCGCAGACTGGCGGACTATGATGAACTGACCGGGGTTTACAACCGCCGGGCTTTCCTGAAGCGGGCAGCGGTGCTGTTCGAGCAGGCCCGTATCGGAAAAGCGCCCTTCACCGTGCTGATGATCGACCTGGACCATTTCAAGCAGATCAACGACACCTGGGGCCATGGGGTCGGTGATCGGGTCCTGCAGGTTGTGGGCAGGCTGCTCTCCCGGGAGCTGCGGGAAGAGGATATCGTGGGTCGCATGGGCGGTGAGGAACTGGCGGTTGCCCTGCTGGGAGTGTCCGAGGACCAGGCCCAGGCGGTGACCCAGCGCCTGCGGGCCTGCATCGAGCAGGAGGGCAGTGTGGTGGACGGGGTTCCGGTGGCCCTTTCCGCCAGCATCGGCGGGGTTCATCGCAGTCCCAGGCACGATCGCCTCAGCAGCATGCTGGCGGACGCCGACAGCGCGCTCTACGCCGCCAAGGGTCAGGGCCGCAACCAGGTGTTCTTCCAGATACCGCTGCCGGCACAGCCAGCCGCCACCTGAGCCGGATCAGCCAGCCGTGGCCTTGAGCGTGCAGCTGTCGGTATCGGCGCCGGCCGCCAGCGTTACCGGCTCGTAGCCCGGGACCCGCAGTTCCAGCGCCGGTTGTTTGCGGTGCCAATCCCCCCGCCAGTGAACCTGCACGGAGCCATCTTCCCGGCTCTGCAGGGTCACGGTGACGGTCCCGAAAGCAGTCGGCGCCGGCCCGAAACTGACCGGCTCGCGCTGTTCCAGCCACCGCTCGGGAATCCCCGCGCCCAGCACCAGGTGATCGTCCTCCTCACGCAGGAAGCAGTTGCGGATCATCAGCACCCATTCCGCCGACGCCCAGACGTGGTGGCCGTCACCCATGCAGCCACCCTTGGTGGCGGGGTGGATGGCCTCCGGCCACTGGCCGGTGTCCGACGCCAGTGCCGCCACTGCGTCCATCAACGCCAGGTAGCGGCTATCGCCGGCCCTGAGCAGTACCTGGGCCACGTGCAGGGTCAGGTAGGCGTTGAGGCCGGAATGGATCATGTCCTGGTAGAAGGCACCATCGACAAAACAGCGCTCTATCAGGAACTCGGCACAGTCCAGCAGCCTGGGGTCGTCCGGCGAGGCCAGCTGTACCGGGTAGCCGATGGCCAGTGACCCGATGGCACCGGCGTCCAGGCGCCGGTAGGGAGAGGCCGGCATGCCGGGCCGCCTGAGCCGCGCCTGGCAGGTCTCCAGGCTGCGATCCACCGCCCGCTCGAAGTCTTCCGCGCCCACCGAGAATTCCCGGCTGTCCTCGTCCTTCAGGCCCGCCAGCATGGCGGCTGCCGCCTTTAGACCGGCAATGCCCCAGAAGTCATCCCAGTAGTAGTAATCGTTCGGCCCCAGGTGCTCGGCGCTGAAGCCGGCGGGCAGCAGGCCGGCGTGGGGAGCGTCCAGATCGTTGCTGAGGCGTTTGCGCAGAATCCAGCGGGCACCGCGGGCAATGGGCCCCAGCCAGTGCAGGTCCGGTGAGCGGTTGGTAAGGTCGAAATAGCGCTTGAGGACCCAGAGCACCTCGCCATTGGCGTCCCATTCGCCCTCCTGGGAGCGGAAATAGCCGCTGCGGGTCTGGCGCTCGGGAAACCGGGCCAGGGCCCGCTCGGCGCGGCCGGTCAGGCCGATGCTCAACAGGGCGTTGATGATGAAGGCAGCATCCCGGAACCAGAAGCGTTTGTAGGTAAAGGGCCCGGGATAGACGTCCTCCGGTGAATGCAGGATCAGCGAGGTCACAGCGGCATCGTAGAGAAACTGGTAACGGGGCTCCGGACACTGCAGTCGGGCATGGCCGGTCCGCTCCCGCTGCCAGGCATCCGCTTGCGGCAGCCGCGCGGGGATGTCCGCCAGCGGCACCGAGGCGGTGATCTCCCGGGTTTCGCCGGCCCTGACCGGAAACAGGGCGGCGGCGGTGACCATGCCCACATCGCAGACCCCTTCGGTCTGGTCGTCCCGGTCGCTGAGGTGGATGTGGACATCGCCATGCTGG
>NZ_JAWVZL010000149.1:0-5096 GCF_033722195.1 Marinobacter sp. | reverse complement strand
GACGTATTGCTGGAAGGCAAGCGCATTCCGGACTGGCAGCAGCTGGATACCCTGGCGGACACCGTCACCAGCATCGAGTACTACCTCGAGCGCCTGGCCGAGGGCATCGAGGACAACGATGCGGTTCTGCGTATCGCCGAGGACAGCCTGGCCAGCCTGGGCTTCCCGGCCGGTGCCGAACCCACCTGGGACAGCGCCAGCACCAGTGAGGCTGCCGAGCCCGCCGCGGCGGAACCGGCCGAGGCGCCGGCCAAGGGCGACCACCAGGACCTGGTGGACGACGAGATCCTCGACATCTTTATCGAGGAAGCCCAGGAGGTTCTGGAAACCATCCACAACTATTTCCCACGGCTGCGCCAGAACCACGACGACCGCGAATCCCTCACCGAAGTGCGCCGGGCGTTCCACACCCTCAAGGGCAGCGGCCGGCTGGTGGGTGCCACCAGCATCGCTGAGCTGGCCTGGTCGGTGGAAAACCTGCTCAACCGGGTCATCGACCAGACCGTCAAGCCTACCGACGAACTCTTCGCCCTGGTGGACGACGTCATTGCCCGCATCCCGGAACTGATTACGGACTTCCGTGCCGGCAATGCCGACAGTGACGTCGGCGCGCTGATCGAGCACGCCGAAGCCCTGGCCACCACCCGGAAAACCGGCCCCGAGGCGGCCGCCAGTCCGACCGTGGCAGAATCCGGGCCGGTCGAGGAAGAACCGGAGACCGCCGTGGATCTGGGCGCGCCGGCGGAGGCCGATGCCGGTTCCGCCGAAGAAGACGACCTGATCGACGACGAGATCCTCGAGATCTTCATCGAGGAAGCCGGCGAGGTCATGGACACCATCCGTGAATACCTGCCAATGCTGACCCGCCAGTACGACGATCGCAGCGCCCTGGCGGAAGTGCGCCGGGCTTTCCACACCCTCAAGGGCAGCGGCCGCATGGTCGGTGCCGACGCCGTGGGCGAGCTGGCCTGGTCGGTGGAGAATATGCTCAACCGCATCATCGACGGCAGCGTGTTCATGAATGATGACATCGCCAGCCTGCTGCAGGAAGTCACCACGGTGCTGCCGGACCTGGTGGCGGACTTTAAACAGCGTCGGCCGGCCTCGCGGGACACCTCGGAGCTGCAGGCCCGCGCCACCGCCCTGGCCAACGGCGAGATTCCGGACGCCCGGGCCATGCCGGTAGACCAGCCCGAGGCGGACAGCCAGACCGCCGAACAGGCGGAGCCGGAGGAAGCTGACAGCCTGGTGGACCCGGTGCTCATCGAGATTTTCGAGAGTGAGACCGAGACCCACCTGCAGACCCTGCAGGCGTTCCTCGAGGAGGCCGGCGACAAGACCACCGTGGCCTACACCGACAACCTGTCGCGGGCCCTGCATACCCTCAAGGGCAGTGCCCACACCGCCAGCATTGAGCCCATCGCCAAGGTCATCACCCCGCTGGAGAAGTTCGTCAAGGACGCCCGTGCCGAAAACCTGCGGGCGGACCGTGACGTGCTGGACCTGATCGCCGATGTCTGCCAGTTCATCAGCCAGGGTCTGGCGCAGATCCGCACCCG
This sequence comes from Marinobacter sp., assembly GCF_033722195.1. Lineage (GTDB taxonomy): Bacteria > Pseudomonadota > Gammaproteobacteria > Pseudomonadales > Oleiphilaceae > Marinobacter. The sequence continues at coordinate 3,537 of NZ_JAWVZL010000149.1, read as the reverse complement.
GCCCCACGACGACCTGCCCGGCACTGAGGCCTTCCTGGCACGGCTTGAGCAGGTTGCAGCCCGGCACCTGGGTAGCCGCCGCGCTGCCGGAGAGGAGCACGAGTCTGTCGGCCAGGCCGACCCGAAACTGGTGGAGCTGTTCCTCAACGAGGGCCTGGACATCCTTCTGGACGCCGACAGCGTACTGGACGCCTGGGCCCTGGATCCGGCCGATACCGAGCGTCTGGACACCCTGGTTCACGAACTCAGGCAGCTGGCCGGGGGCGCCGAGCGCACCGGTATCACCGATGTGGCCGAGTTGGCGGATATCCTGCACCAGACCTACACCAGCACCCGTGAAGCCGAGACGGTTCCCGACCAGAATTTCTTCCAGATTACCCGGGAAGCCCACGAAACCCTGATCAACATGATGGACCAGGTGGCCGCCGGTCTGGCGACCCGCCCCGATCCGTCCCTGGTGATCGAACTGACCGCGCTCCGGGACAACGGCGGCAAGCCGCCGGTGGACCCCTACGAGGAGGCCTTCTCCGGCGAGCTGGAGGCCATCGACGAAAGCCTGGATACCGAGCTTGGCTACGAGCAGGCCCCGGATCTCCGGCAGCCCGAGGCTCAGGAGCCAACGGACGAGCCACCGGTGATCGACAGCGACCAGCTGACCCGGGAAGAGGCCATGGACCCGGAACTGGCGGAGATCTTCCTGGAGGAAGCCGGCGACCTGGTCGAAAGCACCGCCGACACCCTGCACCAGTGGAGCGACAAGCCCGACAGCAGCGAACTGCTGCGGCTGCTGCAGCGGGACCTGCACACCCTCAAGGGCGGCGCCCGGCTGGCGGACATTACCGCCATCGGTGATCTCGCCCACGAGCTGGAGAATCTGTTCGAGGGTCTCAGCGAGCACCGCCTGCAGGCCACCGGGGAACTCCAGGACCTGCTGTTCCGTTGCCACGACCGGCTCGCCAGCATGGTGGATTCGCTGCAGGCGGGTGAAACGCCGCGTCCTGCCGGCGACCTGATCGGCGAGATCCAGGACACCATGGGCCGCGCCACCGCCAGCCGGCCGGTCACCAGCATCAGCGACGACAGCGAGGCCGAAGAGGACGCGCTGCCGCTGATGGAGCTGGAAGAAAGCGACGACGACAGCGCCGATGCCAGTGGCCTGGACCCGGAACTGGCGGAGATTTTCCTGGAAGAGGCCGGCGAGATTGTCCACGACACCGCCGAGCAACTGCACCAGTGGCAGGGCAACCCGGATCAGCCCGATCTGGTGAAGGAGCTGCAGCGCCAGCTTCACACCCTCAAGGGCGGCGCCCGCATGGCGGAAATCGCGCCGGTGGCCGACATCGCCCATGAGATGGAGACGCTGTTCGAGCGTATTGCCGAGGGCCGCATCAGCGCCACCCAGACCCGCATTGACCTGGCCCTTCGGGCCCATGACCAGCTCGCCGCCCTGGTGGACGCCATTGCCGACCGGGGTCAGTGCCCGGCGGCCCCCGGGCTGGTGGAGGCATTGAAGGCCGCCTGCGAGGACCCGATCGGCCTGGACGAGGCCGAGCTGGACGAAGCGGAGCCGGAAGTCCCGGAAGTCGCCCAGGCGGAGCCGGAGACCAGGCTCGAGCCCGAGCCCGAGTCGGCATGGGAGCCGCAAGCGGAGCCTGCCGAGGCACCGGAGAGCGCCCCGCAGGAAGAGCTTGCCGCCACCGACCTGTCCCACCTGGACCCGGAGCTGGTGGGCATCTTCCTGGAAGAGGCCTACGACCTGATCAACTCCACCGGCAGCGCCCTGCACGCGTGGAGCGAGGAACCCGACAACCGCGAGCTGGCCGCCCAGCTGCAGCGTGATGTCCATACCCTCAAGGGCGGTGCCCGCATGGCCGGCGTGGCCGCCATTGGCGACCTCACCCATGTGCTGGAGGATCTGTTCGAGCGGGTGGCCGAGGGCCGGATTTCCGCCTCCCCGGCGATGATGGATTTGCTGTTCGCCTGCCACGACCGGCTGGCCCAGATGGTGGAGCAGGTTGCCACCCAGAAGCCCTGCCCACCCGCCGACGAGCTGGTGGCGGAGATACAGGCGGTACTGACCGGCGCTCCGGTGTCCGCGAGCCCGGCACCGGCGCCCGCCGAACCGGCCGAAACGCCGCAAGCTCCGGCCGCTGACGAAGACGACCTGATCGGTATTTTCCTGGACGAAGGCCTGGAGGTGCAGACTGCCATCGAGGAGTGCCTGGCCCAGTGGCGGGAGGAGCCGGAGGAGTTGACCGGCATCACCCAGCTGCAGCAGGAACTTCATACGCTCAAGGGCGGTGCCCGGCTGGCGGACCTGGATGCGGTCGCCGATCTGGCGGAAACCTGGCATGACCAGCTGGAACCCCTGATCGCCGGCACCGGCGACCAGAAACAGATGCTGGCCCTCAGTGATCGCGCCAACAGCGCTTTGAAAGACATGCTGGTGGCGCTGGAGGAAGGCCGCAAACCCAGCCCCGCCACCGAACTGATCGACGCTTTCCAGGCCGCCAATGCCGGCAGCGCCGACACCGAGGTTGCCCAAGCCCCGGCGGCCGAGGACCAGGCACCGGTGGATGCCGAGGTGCTGGAGATTTTCCTGGAAGAGGCCGGCGAGATCCTGGACCAGCTGGAGCACCTGCTCTCGGACTGGCGCAAGGAACCGGCCAACAGCCATTTCAACCAGGAAGCCCAGCGCGCCCTGCATACCCTCAAGGGCGGTGCCCGGCTGGCCCAGCAGAGCCGGCTTGGCGACCAGGCCCACGGCCTGGAGACCCGACTGATCGACCTGGGTGGCAATGAGCCCGACCAGGCTACCTGGCAGGCCATCACCGCCGATTACGACGCCATCGTGCAAGAAGTCGAGCAGGTCCGGCAGCGCTTCCAGGGGGCGCCCGCGCCGGCCAAGGAAGCCGCCCCGGCAGCGGAGAGAGCGCCGGCCCCCAAGGCGCCGGAAACCAAACTGCCGGCCACCCGCGCCGAGGCGCCCAAACCCGCGCCCAAGCCGGCCGCCGGCAAGAAGCAGGCTGACAAACGCCAGGCCGACGCCGCCCGCAACGCCCAGGAGACCATCCGGGTGTCGGCGCCGCTGCTGGACGAGCTGGTCAACCTGGCGGGCGAAACCAGTATCACCCGTGGCCGCCTGGAGACCCAGACCAGCGAATTCGGCCACACCCTGGATGAAATGGCGGCCACCATCGAGCGTCTGCGGGAACAGTTGCGCCGCATGGACATCGAGACCGAGGCCCAGATCCTGTTCCGGGCCGAGCGCGAGCACGGTCCGGATTACGGCGACGACTTCGACCCGCTGGAAATGGACCGCTATTCCTCCATCCAGCAGCTGTCCCGGGCTCTGAGCGAGTCCGCCTCGGACCTTGCCGACCTGCGGGAGACCATGTCCGACCGGGTCCGCGACACCGAGACCCTGCTGGTGCAGCAGTCCCGCATCAACACGGAACTCCAGGAGGGTCTGATGAAGACCCGCATGATTCCGTTTGCCTCCATGGTGCCGCGTCTGCGCCGCATCGTGCGGCAGAT
>NZ_JAWVZL010000148.1:0-5108 GCF_033722195.1 Marinobacter sp. | reverse complement strand
GGAGGAGGAGCGACAGGATGCCTATCTGCGCGTCGGCGCACATGGAGTTGCGTTGGGGCCGACCCGGCTCGAGTTCGACGGCTGTCGTTCGAAGCTACAGAGAGTCCGAAAGGGCGGCCGCTTCTACTGGCTGTCCCATCAATGGGTGAACCTGGAGGCGCCGGAAGACTGAGGGCAGGTTGAAGCCTCAGGGGTTCATTTCGGTCAGGCTCACCAGGCCCCTGCCCTGGTGGGCAATGGCTCGTGGGCCTCTGGCAGTTTCCACCACGGTCTGGCCCTGACGGTCCGCCGGGGTGGTGTAGACCAGCAGCCAGCGCTCACCCCGGGCCGGAAAGGCGGGCACCATCGCCTGCAGATAACCTTGGCGGTGCCAGCTTTCAGGGGTGTACTCCATAACCAGGTCCGTCACCAGCCGCACCGGCTGCATGGTCTCGTCAAGAAATGCCACCGAAGGCACGAACAGGCCCTGGTTGTGGAAGGACCGCAACCGGATGACCAGGCTCGCGGTGCGGGAGGCCTCCGGCAACCTGACCAGACGGTAGCGGCTCGGACCGGACAGGAACGGGTAGTCGGATGCATCGTCGCCCACCCTCACCTCAAACTCCCGGCTGTCCGACCAGCTCACCACGTCTTCCACCGGCAACTCCCGGCAGCAACGCTCCCGCCAGCGCTGGAAGAAATCCGGCCCCGACGGTTCGATGCCCAGTACCAGAAACGCGTCCGGACTGGCGGACGCTGATGTCGCCGCCTCAGACTCCGCCCCGGAAGGGCCGGCCTGATAGACCATGCCCGGGGTCAGGGCCAGCGGCTCTCGGCCCCTGTCTTCGTCGGAACGGGTATCTGGGCGGTAGTAACTGACCTGGAGCTGGCCGCTGGCATCACGCCAGGTGAAATAAGGCAGCGGATCGCCGGGGCGGATGTAGCCGGCGGCCTCCAGCGCCTCGGCGTCCGGGTAATTGGTGAGGTTGTATTCATCGTCCGGCGCCGGTGGCTCATCGCTGACCGCCGCGCTCCGGGACGGCACAGCCCCGGGCTCCGGCGCCCGGTCCGCCATGGCCGGTGCTTCCGGTTCGCGCCCGGTGTCGGATTGGACGGGTTGTGCCTTTGCCTTTACCTGGGCCTTTGCCTTCGTCTGGGTCTGGGCCTGGGCCGGCGCCGGCTCGGGCTGGCGCCTTGGCAGCGGCCTGGATGCCTGTTCACTGGCCGGTACGCGGGTGGTACGGACCTGCCCCTGTTCGTCCACCCAGGTGTAGTAGCCATCCCGCTGGACAAGGGACGGACTTTGCTGGCAGCCGGCCAGCAGGACCACCAGCATCAGCATCGGGAGCCAGCCTGCCGGCCGCATTGCTTGTGTGCTCACTCGCTTGGTCACTCCATCACTTCAGCCAGTCCCGACCCTCAGAACTTGGTGCGAAAGCTCAGACCCGCCGACGCTACCCGGAAGGAGGTTTTGACGTCCAGGCCGGCGTAAGGGTTGTAGATGATGTTGGTGATGTTGTCACAGTTCAGGTTGCAGCTGCCATTGGCCGGAATCGTCTCGATGGACTGCATGTAGCTGAGGTTGAGATCGATCTCGGTGTCCTTGTCCCAGCGGTAGCCCATGCCGATGCTGTAGAGATTGGCGTCGCCCAGGGGCGCCATGATCTGGCGCTGGTCGTCTGGAATCACCGAGTCACGGATCTCCACGCCCATGCGCAGATCCAGTCGGGAGGAGGCATGGAATTCCAGGCCGAAGCCCCAGTTCCAGACATCGGTCATGCCCAGCGGCAGCCGCAGGGTATTGGGCGTGGCGTTCGCCGGCGACAGTATCCGGGCGGCGTTGAGGAACTCCAGATTACGGTCGAACTGCAGGTTCAGGGCGTCCCATTCACTGTAGTCGGTCCAGCCTACATCGGCATTGAAGGTGACCATCGAGCCCAGGTCCACACTGATGCCGGTCTGGAAGTGCTGGGGATAGGTCAGATCCAGCGATACGTTGCCGGCCTCCCGGGGCGCACCGGAAGGCAGACTCAGGATCGCCGAACCGATAGCGCCCAGGATGGAGCTGTTGACACTCTGCCAGAACCCCGACCAGTTGTCGGTGTACTCGATGGCAAAGGTGCCCCGCAGGTTCATGTCGGCTTCGGAGGTGTAGTTGGCCCCCCAGCTGAACCAGTCGGTGGGCTCCCAGATCACCCCCAGGTTGTAGGTGGGCGACAGCGACTGTTGCACATCCAGGCTGAGCGCGCCGATGTCGTCCCAGGGCCCCACATTGCCGCCGCACAGGGCGATCCAGGGCGCCAGGGGCTCGTCGCCGGATTCACAATTGAAGGCATCCTGCAGCACTTCCGCCACCCCCAGCAGCATGTTGGGGGCCCGCATGAACTGGTCGGCTGCCACCCCCATGTGGGAGAAGTGAATACCGGCGCCCACCGACCACTCATCGTTGATCTTGTAGCCCACCGTGGGTGACAGATAGGTGGCCCGCTGCAGCGCCGTGGCCTTGGGCATGTATCGCCCCGGGTCGTTGCTGTCCCGGTGGTAGCCGGCGGCAAACGGCAGGTAGAAGGCATTGCCGAAGGTTAGCTTGGAGCCCGGCGGATTGATGCTGATGCCGCCGGAGGGCACCAGGCCGGGCCCCGAGGGCATGCGCTGGATGCCCACCCCGGGCACGTAGATGGCCAGGGTATTGGTGTGGCTGTGGGTATTGGCCACCGGGTCCCGCTGCTCACCGGTCAAGGGGTCGATCTCCAGGCCGTCGATCCCGAAGATCTCGTAACCTTCGGGGGCGAAGAAATCGGCATCGATGTCCAGATAGGCGTTGATCAGGTTCACTTCCAGCTGGCGACCGTCCAGCTTGGTGAGACCGGCGGGGTTGTAGTGGATCGCCATCATGCCCGGCGGATCCGCGGTCACCGCGTTGCCCAGGGCCAGGGCCTTGGGGTGGATCAGCAGGTTCTGGGCCAGCTGGGCCTGGACACCGCAGGACACGGCCGATGCCACCAGGGCGGCCAGCAGGCGTTGGCGTTGGCTGAATTGTCCCATCAAATTCTTCCCTTCCCGAATGGTGTCACCGGCGCCCTCAGTCCTTGAGGCCGGAGATGTTGATGGGCAGGGAGACCCCCAGCGAGAAGTCCGGCGCATCCTCGGTCAGGCCGATGCCCAGGCTGGTGTTGACGATGGTGGTATCGCTGATCCGGGTGCCCAGGGACATGCTGAGGAAACCGCTCATCTGATCCTGGGCCACCGCCTGCTCGCCGTTGCTGAAGGTCAGCACGGTTTCGTCGCTGTAGCTGAGCTGGGCGGAAATACTCAGGGAGATGTCGTAGGACAGTGAGTAAGCGAAGCCGGCTGAGCCCGACAGCCCGAAGCCCGGCTCAACTTCTTCCAGCAGCCGGGCACCGCGAACCTGCTGCAGGTCGGTGGCGGGCAGGTTGTAGGCCAGGCTCATGGAGCCAAACAGCACCACCGGGTCGAGGACCTTGGAGGCGCTGGCGCCGCCGGACAGGGTGTAGTAGCCGCTGCCCGAGGACAGCTGGCGGTTGACGTCGATCTCGTAGGGGCTGGTGCCGGTCTTGCTGGTGAAGGTACCAAAGAGCGTGGTGGAGATCTTGCCGGGCACATAGGCCAGGGGCTGCCAGCGGGCGGTGGCGGAGACATCGCCGATGTCGTACAGGCTGAGTTCGTCCTGGGTGTCGTACTTGACGATCAGCGGCACCCGGACCCCCACGGTGAGGTTGTCCTTGAGGCCGTAGTCGTAGTTGAAGGCGTTGGTGAAGTTGTGGGTGGCCGAGGGCACCACATCGATGTTGCGGATCGAGCCGTCGGTGATAGCCAGGTCCAGGCGTTGGTCGCCGGTGTAGGAATAGTCGAACGAATAGTTGAGGGCGTGGGAGCCCTTCTTCTGCAGTGAGTAGTTTTTCTCGGCCGCCTGGAACACTTCCTCCAGCTGGCGGGACGAATCCTCGTCCTCTTCCTGCTGGGCCAGTGCCTCACGGGCCTTGTCGACGGTGGAGTCCTGCGCCCACCCAATGGCCGGCAACCCGGCCACGGAACAGAGGAGAAAACCTCGCATTAACCAACGATTCATCCCGGCTCCCTTTTATCCTTGTCTTTTTTGGTCGTGGCAGACCCGGGCCTGCCCTGTTGTGATGCGGCACGCCACCTGACATGCGAAACATCCGATCATTGTGCTGGCCTCCGGCGGGCTTACTGCCGGCGGTAGTAAAGCTGCTTGCGGGTGTTTTCCACCGTCCCGTCCGGATTGTTCTTCTGGCGCTCCAGAAGGTTCTGGATACGCCGCTCGGTGGCCTCGTAGAAGGCCGGCAACTGCTCCCGCATCAGCATCGTCAGGGTCTGGTCCTCGACGTAACGCAGGTCCTCTTCCTTCAGCTCCAGGGCGTCAAAGGGCTTGTCGCTGCCGGGAAACACGATGAACAGCACGTTATCGTCCCACTTCTCGGCGAACTGGCTGAGGGTGAAGGAGAAGTTGCCCACCGAGGGATCGGCAATGAAAACCCGGCCGTCGCGGATCGCCCGAAGCACGACGAAATGCTTGAAGCCGGCGTGCTGGATGGGAACGATGGCCGGATGGTCGAGCTCCCGAAGATCGTCGATGGTGGCCCGGAAGCCGCCGGCCGGGTAACCCAGGGCCGTCACCAGGCGCTTCATGTCCAGCATGGAAAAGGCCCGACGCTCGACGATGCGCTCGCTTTCACCGTAATGCAGCAACCCCTCCATGACCTGGCGCTCGTTCAGGTCGCGGCCGAGGTAGTATTTCAGTACCGTGGTCAGCGCCGCGCTGCCGCAGCTGTAGTCGTAGGCCTGGCGCACAATGTTGCGGTACTTCTGCTCCACCAGCGGTTCCACCTTGCGCTCGAGGCGGAATTCAACCGGGCCGCTGTCGATGTCCTGCTCGATGATCACCGTGCCCCTGGGGTGGGGCTCCACGACGGTCGCTTCCTGCACCATTGCGAAGGTCAACATGGATCCTGCCAACACCAGCAACATAATGGGGGGACTTCCTTTTTTATCATTCGTCGAAACCGCCGCCGGGAGGTCCCGGCCGGGCAGATCCTGCCACCGGCCCGCACTGGCTTTCCCTGGAGCGCATCGCAAATAAAGGTGTG
>NZ_JAWVZL010000147.1:0-5225 GCF_033722195.1 Marinobacter sp. | reverse complement strand
GGAACGGGCTCATGGTGCCGGGGTCCACGTTGATGTACGGGTCCAGCTTGAGAATGGTGACCTTAAGGCCGCGTGCTTCCAGGATCGCCGCCAGAGAAGCTGACGCGATACCTTTCCCCAGTGAAGACACAACACCGCCGGTGACGAAAATATAACGCGTCATGCAGATTCCGTTTTGATTTATCTGGTTCGGTGGAGAGGGAGATTGTCATCTCAAGATGGGACGCCAGACTAGCAGAATCGCCCCGCCTTCTCAATTAAAATCCCGCTCCCAGAGGATGCGCCAGCCGCTTGCCGGCGCCTCTCCGGCGAAGTGTGACGACCGCCAGAGATGGCCGATGGCCACCAGCTCGCCGGCCTCCCAGACCAGCGGCAGGGAGGCCCGCTGCCAGGGCGGCACCTCCTGCTCCTGCAGCCACTTCTTCAGAGACCGTGTCGGGCCGCCCGGCCGCTCCCGGAAACGCTCCCCTCCCATGCGCCGGGTCACCGTCAGACGGGGCGGATCAACCCGCTGTGGGCCGGCCGGTTCAAGCGCCAGCCTGCCGCCCTGCCAGGGCAGCGGCTCCGCCGCCGTCAGTGGCTGGCCACCGAGTAGCTCGACAGCGTCCGCCACCGGCACCAGATGCAGCGTCTGCCGGTAGCGCCGCAGGCAGTAGGCTTCGGTTCTCAGTTCCGGAGCCCGGTCCGGTGCCGCCGCAAGCAGTTCCGGCAGCCCCGTGTCCAGTTGAGCTGGGGCTGGTGGCTCATGGCCCTGGCTGGCAATCCACCAGCGCACCAGGTTCTTCTGCTCTACCGGCGGCAAGGCGGCCAGGGCATCCAGGCGGATATGCCCTGCCCCGTCCACACAGTCCCGGGCCTGGATGCGGGCCAGACTGTCTGCCAGCGCCACCTGCTCGCGGCACCGGGCCGCGGTGTGGCCGAGCCGGGCCTCAAGACCGGGCCAGCGTTGCCGTGCCCGGGGAATAATCTCGTGGCGCAGGAAATTGCGGTCAAAACGCCGGTCCTGATTGCTGGGGTCATCCACCCAGGTCAGTCCCGCCGCCTCGGCCCAGGCCCGGATCTGTGCCCGGTCAAAGCCCAGCAACGGCCGCATGAGGGTACCGCGACCGAGACGGCGTTGGGCCGGCATGCCGGCCAGGCCGGCCACGCCGGTGCCCCGCAGGAAGCGGAACAGCAGGGTCTCGGTCTGGTCATTCTGGTGGTGGGCCATCAGCAGCAGGTCGCCCTCCCCCAGCAGATCCTCGAACACCCGGTAGCGGGCCCGGCGGGCCTCGGCTTCCAGGCCGCCATCACCCGGGCCGGGAGCCACCTCCACGGCCGCCACCGTCAGGGGCACAGCCAGGGCTTCGCACTGACTGCGGCAGGCCGCTTCGCAGGCCGAGGCGTTGGCCTGGAGCTGGTGATTGACGTGAACGGCTCGGAGCCGGCCCCGCTGGCTGTCCGGCAGACTGTGGCAGAGCGCGTTCAGAAGCAGAGTGGAGTCCAGCCCGCCGCTGTAGGCCACCCAGAGGCGAGGGCTGTCGGGAAGGCCGGACAGCGCCTGTACCAGTTCCGCTGGCCAGGCGACATCCGGCGGGCGGCTGTTACCGCCCGGTGTCATAACGGGTCAGGCGCTCATAGCGCCGAGCCACCAATTCATCCTGGGAAAGACGTTTGAGGTCCGCCAGACCGGTCAGAAGCTGCTTGCGCAGGGTCTGGGCCATGGCTTCGGGGTTGCGGTGGGCACCGCCCAGGGGTTCGGAGATGATCTTGTCGGTCAGCCCCAGGGACTTGAGCCGGCTGGCGGTCACGCCCATGGCCTCGGCGGCGTCAGCGGCGTAGTCGGCGCTCTTCCAGAGAATCGAGGCACAGCCTTCCGGTGAAATCACCGAGTAGGTGGCGTACTGCAGCATGTACAGATGGTCGCAGACACCGATGGCCAGGGCACCGCCGGAGCCGCCCTCGCCCACCACCGTGGAGATGATCGGGGTTTTCAGCCGCGACATCACCGCCAGGTTGAAGGCAATGGCCTCGCTCTGGCCGCGTTCCTCGGCACCGATGCCGGGGTAGGCACCCGGGGTGTCGATGAAGGTCAGGATCGGCATCCGGAAGCGCTCGGCCATCTCCATCAGCCGCAGCGCCTTGCGATAGCCCTCCGGGCGCGGCATGCCGAAGTTGCGGCGCACCTTGTCCCGGACCTCGCGGCCCTTCTGGTGGCCGATGATCATGACCGGCTGGTCGTCCAGGCGGGCGGTGCCGCCGATGATGGAGAGGTCGTCGGCGTAACGGCGGTCTCCGTGGAGCTCGTCGAAATCGTCGAACATCAGGTCGATGTAGTCCTGGGTGTAGGGCCGGCGCGGATGCCGGGCCAGCCGGGAGATATCCCAGGGCGCCAGGTCGGAGAAGATGCTCTCGGTCAGGCTCACGCTCTTGTTCTTGAGCCGGTTGATCTCGTCCGTGATGTTGATGTCGGTGTCGTTGCCCACCATGCGAAGCTCTTCGATCTTGGCTTCCAGGTCGGCAATCGGCTGTTCGAAATCAAGATAATTAGGGTTCATGATGATCCATCATTTTTTGCATTGCCGGGCGTCGGCAGGATCCCGTCAGATCCCCGCCCCCGTTGAATTTGCCCCAAAATAACAGTGCCGGGACACTGGAAAAAGCGGACCTTGGTATAAGGCAATCCTGCCCTCAATCATAGACCAGTTCCACCGCCTGGTCGCCCACCAGGTAGCGCAGCTCCATCAGCAGCTTGTCGTCGGGCTGCACACGCCAGCCCTCGCCCAGCTCGATTCGGGTGCTGGCATCGCCCCCCTGGTAGTCGATCCAGACCGGGCTGCCCTCGCAACGAAAGGGCTGCAGGGTCTGGTCGATCCGGTCCAGCAGGCCGTTCTGGAGCTGGTCCGCCCGCAGCGCCAGCTGCAGGCCGCGGCTGAAGCGCTGGCGGGCACTGGCCACGTCCATGACGTCGCTGACCCGCATTTTCATCTGGCCGGAGTAGTCGTCGTGGCTGACCTGGCCCTCCACCACGATGACCTGGTCCGACTGCAGCAGCTCGCGCTTCTCGTAGAACAGTTCCGAGAAGAGCGTGGCCTCGATGCGGGCGCTGCGGTCGTCCAGGGTGATGAAGCTGATGGTCTGGCCGGTCTTGGTCTTCATCGAGCGTTGGGCAATCACCAGACCCGCCACCCGCTGGGGGGTACGGGAGGGCTTGATGTCGCGGATCGAGGAGCGTACGAAGCGGCGCACCTCACGCTCGTACTCGTCGAAGGGGTGACCGGTGAGGTAGAGCCCCAGGGTGTCCTTTTCACCCTTCAGGCGCTCCTTGCCGGGCCACTCCCGGACCTGGGCCACATCGGCGAACAGGTCGACGCCGTCGCCGCCCTCCAGCATCTCGCCGAACATGTCCACCATGCCCACGGATTCGTTGCGGGACTGCTGGCCGGCCTGCTGGATGGCCTTGTCGATGCTGGCCATGATCTGGGCCCGGCCGGGGCCCAGCTTGTCCATGGCGCCGGAGCGCACCAGCGCCTCCAGGGCCCGCTTGTTGACCTTCTTGAGGTCGATGCGGCGGCAGAAGTCGAACAGGTCCTTGAAGGGCCCCTTGCCGTCGGCGCGACCCTCCACAATGCTCTGGATGGGGCCCTCGCCGAGGCCCTTGATGGCCCCCAGACCGTAGACGATCTCGCCGGCGTCGTTGACCGTGAAGGTGTACTCCGAAGTGCTCACATCCGGCAGCACCAGCGACAGCCCCAGGCTGCGGCACTCCTCCACCAGGGTGACCACCTTGTCGGTGTTCTGCATATCGGCGGTCAGCACCGCCGCCATGAACTCGGCGGTGTAATGGGCCTTCAGCCACAGGGTCTGGTAGGACACCAGGGCGTAAGCCGCCGAGTGGGACTTGTTGAAGCCGTAGCCGGCGAACTTTTCCACCAGGTCGAAGATGTTCTCCGCCAGGGTGTCGCTGATGTTGTTGGCCCGGCAGCCCTCGATGAAGAAAGCCTTCTGTTTGGCCATCTCCTCCGGTTTCTTCTTGCCCATGGCCCGGCGCAGCATATCGGCGTTGCCCAGGGTATAGCCCGCCATGACCTGGGCGATCTGCATCACCTGCTCCTGGTACAGGATGATGCCGTAAGTGGGCTCCAGCACCGGCTTGAGGCCTTCATACTGGTAGTCCGGGTGGGGATAGGCCACCGGCTGGCGGCCGTGCTTGCGGTCGATGAAGTCGTCCACCATGCCCGATTGCAGCGGACCGGGACGGAACAGCGCCACCAGGGCGATCATGTCCTCCAGGCAGTCCGGCTGCAGGCGGCGGATCAGGTCCTTCATGCCACGGGATTCCAGCTGGAACACCGCGGTGGTCTCGGCGCGCTTGAGCATCTCGAAGGACTTGGCGTCCACCAGCGGGATGTCGTTGATGTCCAGCGCCGGCTCGCCCCGGGCCTCACGGCGCGGGTTGATCATACCCAGCGCCCAGTCGATGATGGTCAGGGTACGCAGACCCAGGAAGTCGAACTTCACCAGCCCGGCTTCCTCGACGTCGTTCTTGTCGAACTGGGTCACAAGGCTGCCGCCCTCATCGTCGCAGTAGAGCGGCGAGAAATCGGTGATCTTGGTGGGTGCGATCACCACGCCACCGGCGTGCTTGCCGGCGTTACGGCAGACACCCTCCAGCTTCAGCGCCATCTCCCAGATTTCCTGGGCCTCCTCGTCCTGGGCCAGGAATTCCCGCAGCGGCTCCTCCTGCTCCAGGGCCTTTTCCAGGGTCATGCCCACTTCGAAGGGGATCATCTTGGAGAGCCGGTCCGCCAGGCCGTAGGACTTGCCCTGGACCCGCGCCACGTCCCGCACCACCGCCTTGGCGGCCATGGTGCCGAAGGTAATGATCTGGGACACCGCCTCGCGGCCGTACTTCTCCGCCACGTAGGCAATGACCCGGTCCCGGCCCTCCATGCAGAAGTCCACGTCGAAGTCGGGCATGGAGACCCGCTCCGGGTTGAGGAAGCGCTCGAACAGCAGGTCGTATTCCAGCGGATCCAGGTCGGTGATCTCCTGGGCGTAGGCCACCAGGGACCCGGCACCGGAACCCCGGCCCGGCCCCACCGGCACGCCGTTGTTCTTGGCCCACTTGATGAAGTCCATAACGATCAGGAAGTAACCGGGGAACCCCATCTGGGTGATGATGTCGAGCTCGAAGTTGAGGCGGGTGTAGTAGGCCTCACGCTTGGCGTCATAATCCGGGTCGT
>NZ_JAWVZL010000146.1:0-5277 GCF_033722195.1 Marinobacter sp. | reverse complement strand
TGGCGTCGAAGTTCTCGATGGCGCAGACGATGATGCAGTTGTCCTTGCGGTCCCGCACCACTTCCATTTCGTATTCTTTCCAGCCGATCAGGGATTCGTCGATCAGCAGTTCCCGGGTGGGGGACAGATCCAGACCCCGGTTGCAGATTTCCTCGAACTCGTCCCGGTTGTAGGCGATACCGCCGCCGGACCCGCCCATGGTGAAAGACGGCCGGATGATGCAGGGGTAGCCGAACTGGTCCGGCACCTGGAGGGCTTCCTCGAGGCTGTGGACGATGGTCGCGCGGGGCGTCTCCAGGCCGATGGCCTTCATGGCCTGGTCGAAGCGCTCGCGATCCTCGGCCTTGTCGATGGTGTCGGCGTTGGCGCCGATCATTTCCACGCCGTGCTCCGCCAGCACGCCGTGCTTCTCGAGATCCAGGGCGCAGTTCAGCGCGGTCTGGCCACCCATGGTGGGCAGCAGGGCGTCCGGCTTTTCACGCTCGATGATCTTGGCCACGGTGCGCCAGGTGATGGGCTCGATGTAGGTGGCGTCCGCCATGGCCGGGTCCGTCATGATGGTGGCCGGATTGGAGTTCACCAGGATCACCCGGAAACCTTCCTCCCGCAGGGCCTTGCAGGCCTGGGCGCCGGAATAGTCGAACTCGCACGCCTGGCCAATGACGATGGGGCCGGCACCCAGGATCAGGATGCTCTTGATGTCGGTACGTTTTGGCATGTCGTTGTAAACCTGTCAGCAACTATTAAATTCGTGCAGCGCAAAACGCGGCTCTGCGATGGGGACGGGCTCAGGCCACGCGCTCTTCCATCAGTCGGATAAACTGGTCAAACAGGGGCGCCACATCGTTGGGACCCGGACTGGCTTCCGGGTGGCCCTGGAAGCTGAACGCCGGCTTGTCGGTGCGGCGAATACCCTGGAGGGTGCCGTCGAACAGGGATTTGTGGGTGGCCTTGAGGTTGTCCGGCAGGGTTGCCTCGTCCACCGCGAAACCGTGGTTCTGGCTGGTGATCATCACGGTGCCGTCTTCGGTATTCTGCACCGGATGGTTTGCACCATGGTGGCCGTGGCCCATCTTGACGGTGCGGGCACCACTGGCCAGCGCCAGCAGCTGGTGGCCCAGGCAGATGCCGAACACCGGAATATCGGTTTCCAGCACGTCCCTGATGGCTGTGATGGCGTAGTCACAGGGTTCAGGATCGCCGGGGCCGTTGGACAGGAAAATGCCGTCCGGGGACATAGCCAGCACCTCGGACGCCGGGGTCTGTGGCGGCACGATGGTCACGTCGCAGCCGCGGGAGGTGAGCATGCGCAGGATGTTGAGCTTGATGCCGTAGTCCCAGGCGACCACCTTGAAGCGCCCCTCGCCTTTCTCGGCGTAGCCCGAATCCAGCGCCCATTCAGCCTGGGTCCAGTGCCAGGTCTTGCTGGCGCCGGCTTCCTTCGCCAGGTCCATGCCCTTGAGCCCGGGAAACGCCCGCGCCAGCTCCAGCGCCCGCTCAGCGGTCACATCCGCGCCCGCCACCACGGCGCCGGCCTGGGAGCCTTTCTCCCGCAGCAGGCGGGTCAGGCGGCGGGTGTCAATGCCGGCGATGCCCACCACGTTGTTGTCCCGCAGGTAAACATCCAGCGGCTTGCTGCTGCGCCAGTTGCTGGCCACCAGCGGCAGGTCACGGATCACCAGCCCGGCCGCCTGGATGCGGTCGGACTCCACGTCCTCCTCGTTGACGCCGGTATTGCCGATATGGGGATAGGTCAGGGTGACGATCTGGCGGGTGTAGGACGGGTCGGTCAGGATTTCCTGGTAACCGGTCATCGCGGTGTTGAAAACCACTTCGCCACTGGTCTCCCCCTCGGCGCCTATGGCGATACCGTGGAACAGGCTTCCGTCTGCGAGTGCAAGGATTGCGGGTGTACTCAAGGCTTGTATCCTCATCGAGTGGCGTATCGTCAGTTCCGAATCGAGCCCTGCCGGGCGGCGGCGGACTCCAACGTCACGAACAGGAACGCAAGCGCAAAATTCAGGTCGCAAAAAAGCGAGAGGGAGCTTGCCGCTCCGTCCCGCTTTATTGTTGCCGGCATTAATCAGGCTACGCTTGGTGCAGTTAAACCGCCTTATTGTAAAAAATACGGCGTCCTGTGTCCATGGGAAATGCCGGCCATGGCCGCTGGCAGCCTACTTCAGGCCCAGCACGTCCTGCATGTCGTAGAGCCCTTCGGGCTTCTCGGAGACCCACTCGGCGGCCCGCACGGCGCCCTTGGCGAAAGTCATCCGGCTGCTGGCCTTGTGGGTGATCTCGATACGCTCGCCGATACCGGCAAACAATACGGTGTGATCCCCCACCACGTCGCCGGCGCGAACGGTCTCGAAGCCGATCTCGGTACGTGAACGCTCACCGGTGAAACCCTCCCTGCCGTAAACCGCGCACTCCGCCAGGTTGCGTCCCAGGGCTTCGGCCACCACCTCACCCATGCGCAGGGCGGTGCCGGAGGGGGCATCCTTCTTGTGGCGATGATGGGTCTCGATGATTTCCACGTCGTAGTCGTCACCCAGCACCTTGGCGGCGGTACGCAGCAGGTTCAGCGCCACATTCACACCGACGCTCATATTGGGGGCGAACACCACCGGCACGGTTTCGGCGGCCTGGGCCACCTGCAGCTTGTCGGCCTCGGTGAGGCCGGTGGTACCGATCACCATGCGCTTGCCGTGAGCCTTGCAGACCGCCAGGTTTTCTAGGGTCAGGTCCGGGAAAGTGAAGTCCACCAGCACATCGAAGTCGTCCAGCACGTCCGCCAGCCGTCCCACCAGGACGATCCCCAGCTTGCCCACACCGGCCACCTCGCCGGCATCGGCGCCAATCAGCGTACTGTCCGGATGCACCACGGCGGCCCCGAGAGACACACCCTCGGCGGCCTGGACCGCTTCCACCAGGACCTTACCCATTCGGCCGGCGGCGCCGGTAATCGCAACCCGTGTCATAGCTGGCCTCAGAATTTCATTTCATCGAAGAAACTTTTCACACCCTCGAACCAGGACGACTTCTTCGGCCCGTGGCTGCTGCCGTTGGCGCCGTTGAGGGTATCCTGGAACTCCTCCAGCAGTTCCTTCTGGCGCTTGGTCAGGTTGACCGGTGTCTCCACCAGCACCCGGCACAGCAGATCCCCCGCCGGGCCGCCTCGTACCGGGCTGACGCCCTTGTTGCGCAGGCGGAACAGCTTGCCGGTCTGGGTCTCCGGCGGGATCTTCAGCTTGACCCGGCCATCCAGGGTGGGCACTTCCAGCTCGCCACCGAGGGCGGCGTCCACAATGCTGATGGGCACCTCGCAGTAGAGGTTGCGGCCATCCCGGGTGAAGATTGAATGCTCGCGCACCGCGATCTGGACGTAGAGGTCACCCGGCGGGCCACCGTCGACGCCCATCTCGCCTTCCCCGGAAAGCCGGATCCGGTCACCGGTGTCCACGCCCGGCGGCACCTTCACGGAGAGCGTCTTCTGTTCTTCCACCCGGCCGGCACCGCGGCAAGTCTTACAGGGGTTCTTGATGACCTTGCCGGAGCCCCGGCAGCTGGGGCAGGCCTGCTGCACGGTGAAGAAACCCTGCTGCATGCGAACCTGGCCCATGCCGTTACAGGTACCGCAAGTTTCCGGCTTCGAGCCCTTCTCGGCGCCGGTGCCCTCGCAGGTATCACACTCCACATGGCCAGGCACCCGGATCTTCACGGTGGTGCCCTTGACCGCCTCTTCCAGGTCCAGCTCCAGGGTATAGCGCAGATCGGCGCCGCGGGTGGTGCGGCCGCGGCCGCCACCGCCGCCGAAAATGTCGCCAAAGACATCGCCAAAGATGTCCGAGAAACTGCCGGCACCACCGCCGAAACCACCGCCACCACCGGCCTGGCCATCCACGCCGGCGTGACCGAACTGGTCATAGGCACTGCGCTTGCCGGCGTCGGTCAGCACTTCATAGGCTTCGCTGGCTTCCTTGAACTTGTTCTCGGCGTCTACATCGTCCGGATTCCGATCAGGGTGATACTTCATCGCAAGCTTGCGATAAGCTTTCTTGATCTCTTTTTCGTCCGCGTCCCGGGCAACCCCAAGAATCTCGTAATAATCGCGCTTGGCCATGCTTAAAACCCTGTATCAGGCCCCTGCTATCGAGAGACTCACAACTTGTTGTCTACATACGGAAAAAACGCGGGAAGAAAACTCCCCGCGTTTCGTTCACCGATCAAAGTGCGCCGATTCTAGCGCTTATCTTCGTCTTTTACCTCTTCGAATTCAGCGTCGACCGCGTCGTCGCCGGACTTGGAGGCCTTTTCCTCACCGCCCGGCTGACCGGCCTCGGCCTGGTCGGCATACATCTTCTGGGCCAGCTCGGAGGAGACCTCGCTGAGCTTCTCGGTCTTGGCCTGGATGTCGTCCTTGTCGTCACCTTCCAGCGCTTCCTCGAGCTCCTTCAAGGATGCCTCGATGGACTCCTTCTCGCTGTCGCTGACCTTGTCGCCGGCCTCCTTCAGGGTCTTGCGCACGGCGTGAACCATGGCGTCGCCCTGGTTGCGGACCTGCACCAGCTCTTCGAACTTGCGGTCCTCGTCGGCGTTGGCCTCGGCGTCGCGCACCATCTTCTCGATCTCTTCGTCATTGAGACCGGAAGAGGCCTTGATCACGATGGACTGCTCCTTGCCGGTGGCCTTGTCCTTGGCGGACACGTGCAGGATGCCGTTGGCGTCGATGTCGAAGGTGACTTCGATCTGCGGCACACCGCGCTGGGCCGGCGGAATGTCGGCCAGGTCGAAACGACCCAGTGACTTGTTCTGGCTCGCCTGCTTGCGCTCACCCTGGACCACGTGGATGGTCACGGCGGTCTGGTTGTCTTCCGCTGTGGAGAAGGTCTGCGATTTCTTGGTCGGAATCGTGGTGTTCTTCTCGATCAGCGGTGTGGCCACGCCACCCATGGTCTCGATACCCAGGGTCAGCGGGGTCACGTCCAGCAGCAGCACGTCCTTGACGTCGCCTGACAGGACCGCGGCCTGGATGGCAGCACCGACGGCAACCGCCTCGTCCGGGTTGACGTCCTTGCGGGCTTCCTTGCCGAAGAAGTTCTTCACCTTCTCCTGCACCAGCGGCATCCGGGTCTGGCCACCCACCAGGATGACCTCGTCGATGTCCGCGCTCTTCACGCCGGAATCCTGCAGTGCCACCTTGCAGGGCTCAAGGCTGCGCTCAACCAACTCTTCCACCAGGGACTCGAGTTTGGCGCGGGTCACCTTCACGTTCATGTG
>NZ_JAWVZL010000145.1:0-5521 GCF_033722195.1 Marinobacter sp. | reverse complement strand
GCCCTCGTGGGTCTGAACACCGGAGAAAGCCTTCTGCAGTTCATAATCCTGCAGCACCACCGGCTCGCCGGGCGGCACCAGCCGGCTCAGCACCGTCGCCTTGACGGAATGGGTATGCAGCACCGCCCCGACATCCGGGAAGATTTCGTAGAGCACGGTGTGCAGCCGGGTCTCCGCCGAGGAACGGCAGTTGCTCTGCACCGCCCGGCCCGACAGATCCACCACCATGACGTCACCCGCTGCCAGCTCGCCCTTGTGCCGGCCGGAGACCGTGATGGCGATGTGCTCGGCGTCGATCCGGGCCGAGTAGTTGCTGCTGGTGGCCGGAGACCAGCCCCGGCTGTAGAGGAAGCGGCCGGCCTGGATGATGTCGTCAGCAGCGCTGGCGTATCGGGTGATGTCGAACAAGTGCGGTTTCCCTCCAGAAACGATGGCCAGAAACGATAGGGCCAGAGACGATACGGGACGGTCGAAGGCGCCGGCTTACTGGATGACCGGGTTGCCCTGGGCATCGCGCCAGATCACCCGTTCGCCCTTGTTGAGCTGACCCTGGGTGTCCCAGACCTTTCGGTTAGTGGTGGCCTCTTCCATCTCGCCGGCATCGTTCCAGATCGCCCGGTTCTGGCAACCCGCCAGCACCAGGCCGGCCAGGGCTACAAGGACTACTTTCTTCATGATCGCTCTCCTGCTGCGGTTGCGGAAAATCGTCGCTATTTGACTACATATGGTGACGCCAGCATAGCGCGGAGGTATTACGATCGCGTCAGGTCAACGGTTTCCATGGAGTTCCCGGTTGCGCTGCTTCTGCAGGTCGCCCTTGCGGATCATGACGTAGACCGCGCCGGTACCACCGTGGTGGCGCTGGGCGGAGTGGAAGGCAAGCACGTCGTCCAGCTCCGGCAGCCATTTGGCCAGGTAGCTCTTCAGCAGCGCGACCCCATCGGGATTGCGCTCGCCCTTGCCGTGCAGAATGATCACCGAGCGCAGCCCGTAGCGGACACAGTCCTGGATAAAACCGAAGACCTCGCGGCGGGCCTCCTCCACGGTCTTGCGGTGCAGGTCCAGCCGCGCCTCTATGGGGTACTGGCCCAATCGCAACTTGCGGTAGACCCCATGTTGCACGCCCGGCCGCTGCCACTCCAGCACGTCCTGGGCGGTGAGCGGGTCCACATCGTCCGCGGTCAGCGGATTGCGGTCCCTGAGGGGCTGGTCCATGGCGGCGCGCTGACGTTCCAGATGCCCCGGCGTCAGCTCCTTGGGGACCTTGATATCGGCCCGGTTGGGTTTCCGGATTCTGCGGACATCCTGCATTTCCTCCAGGAAACTCAGGCGCTCGTCTTTTGTGGTCATGGCGTTGTCTGATAATCGCTGGTACCGGGAACTGTAACACCGCACGGCGGCGCCATAAAGCCTGGCGGCTGCTTGATCCAGGGCACTGCCGGCGTGTTCTGTCTGGTCTACACTAGGGTCATTACATTGATTTGGCAGAGCATGATGGAACAGCAATCACACGAGGCCAGACCCCAGAACATTCGCGCCATGATGGCGTTCCTGCGGGAACATGCGCCCTTCTCCAGTATGGATGAAAGCCACCTGGCCCTGTTCGCCGAGAATGCCGAACTGCGGTTCTTTGCCGACGGTGACGTCGTGCTGTCGCCGGACGACGGCAAAGTGGAACACTTCAATGTGGTGAAACAGGGACAGATACGTGGCGAGCGCGCCAACAAGGACGGTAACACCGAGACCACCTTCGAAATCAGCCAGGGCGAATGCTTTCCGCTGGCGGCACTGATTGGCGAGCGGCCCACTCGGACCCTGCACCGCGCCTGCGGTGACACCTTCTGCCTGACTCTGGACCACAGCACCTTCGCCACCCTGTTTTCCCGCAGCGAGACCTTCCGGGATTTCTGCCTGCGGGGGGTGAGCAGCCTGCTGGAACAGGTCAATCGCCAGATCCAGTCCGGTGCCATGGCCTCCATCAGCCCCAATACCTCCCTGGATACGCCCCTGGAGCGCTATGCCCTGCGCAATCCCATCGTATGCTCGCCGGACCTGTCGGTACGCAAGGTGGTGGCCAGAATGCACGAGAACAGCGTCGGCAGCATGGTGATCACCGACCAGAACCGCAAGCCCATCGGCATCTTCACCTTGCGGGATCTGCGCACCATGATCGCCGACGAGAACGCCGACCTGGACGCGCCGGTCAGCCGGGTGATGACGCCCGACCCCTGCTGCCTGCCAGCCAGCGACCATGCCTTCGACGCCGCCCTGCTGATGGCGGAACACCATTTCGCTCACCTGTGCGTGGTGGACGACGAGGACCGTCTCATCGGCGTGGTATCGGAACGGGACCTGTTCTCCCTGCAGCGGGTGGACCTGGTGCACCTGGCCCGCACCATCGGCACCGCCAATCACCTGCGCACCCTGGTGAGCCTGCGCAGCCAGGTCGCCCGGCTGGTAGACACCATGCTGGCCCACGGCGCCGACTCCGGCCAGGTGGTCAAGATCATCACCACCCTCAACGACGTCACCGTCCGGCGGGTGCTGGAACTAAACATCAAGCGCAACGACCCCGGCATCCCCTTTACCTGGCTCACCTTTGGCAGCGAGGGCCGGCAGGAGCAGACCCTGCTTACGGACCAGGACAACGGCATCCTGTTCGAGACCCCCGAGGGCATGACCGCGGAGCAGGTGCGGGAGAAGCTGCTGCCGTTCGCCAGGACCGTCAACAACGAGCTGGCGGAATGCGGATTCACCCTCTGCAAGGGCAACATCATGGCCAGCAACCCCAAGCTCTGTCTCAGCACCGAGGAGTGGGACGACTGGTTCGTGCGCTTTATCGACGCATCGACCCCGCAGAATCTGGTGTACTCCTCTATTTTCCTGGATATGAGGGCTGTATTTGGTGCCACCGAGCCGCTGGAGAAGCTGCTGGATAAGATCGTCGGCCGCATCCGCAAGAACGACCTGTTCCAGAAGATGCTGGCCGGCAACGCCGTTCAGAGGCGCCCACCGCTGACCATATTCAATAATTTCCGTTACGCCTCGGACGGTGACAAGCACTCCCTGGATCTCAAGCGCCAGGGCCTGGCGCCTTTCGTGGAGGCCGTCCGGGTGCTGGCGCTGGCCCAGGGTATCAAAGAGGCCAATACCCTGGAGCGTCTTGAGAAACTGGCCCACAAAGGCGCCGTGGACCGCAAGGACGCCGGCGCCTGGAAAGAGGCCTACAGCCTGATCCAGGCGATCCGGATGCGGGCCCATCAGCAGATGCTGGAGAAAGGTCAGGAATTGAGCAACTACATCAACCCGGATGATCTGAATCCACTGGATCGGCGGATCCTGCGGGAGTCCTTCCGTCAGGCCCAGCGCCTGCAGCAAAAGCTGGAAACCACCTATCTGCTCTAGGCGCTGCCATGTTTGACCGTCTCAAAGAATGGATTAACCGGAAACTGACCGGGCCCGACGCCCACCATGACCTGCAGCACCTGCCGGCGCCCAAAGTGGCAGGGGATCAGCCCCTGGAGGACCTGCGCCTGATCGTGCTGGACCTGGAGACCACCGGCCTCAATCCCGCCAAGGACCAGGTCATCGCCATTGGCGCGGTGGCCATCAATCGCGAGCGCATCCCCCTGCGGGACCAGTTCGATCTGGTCCTGAAGCGACCGGAGCTGGACATCAGCGAAACCGTGCTGATTCACGGCATCGGGCCGGAGGCGCTGGTCAAGGGCCATGAAATCGAAGATGCCCTGCTCTACCTGCTGGAATGGATGAACGGCGATCCGATCCTGGCTTTCCATTCGGCCTTCGACCAGAAATTCCTGGAGAAGACCCTCAAGCAGACCCTGGGCTACACCCAATCCCACACCTGGATGGACGTGGCCGACCTGCTGCCGGCCATGTTTCCCAAGGCCAAACCGCCGGAAGGGCGCCTGGACAACTGGGCCGACCATTTCGGGCTGGAGGTCAGCGAGCGCCATCATGCCGCTGCCGACGCTATGGCTACCGCCGAGCTGACCCTCATCGCCCTCAACCGGGCCCGCAAGAGCGATGTCCATACCCTGGCCCAGCTCCAGGACAAGCTGCGCTACTACCACCGTCTGAAAACCTTCAGCCGCCACTGATGCCGACAGCCTCGTTAGGGCTCCGTCCCGGGGCAAAAATGTGACATAGCTGACTGATACTCCGGGAAAGATTAGACCTTTTGCCAATATCCATTAACCCGCCGACCGGTAAAGTCAGTGAGGTACCTTGGGGGAAGAAGAAGAATCAGAAAAAGACCTTCTTCCGCGCATAGATAGGTGACACGTACCGACGAAAAAACAACAAAGCTGGAGAGTAGCTATGTCGGATATATCGCAGAATGCAGTTGAATACTGGAAGGCCAATCTGCGGCTCATTGTGGGCTGTATGGCGGTCTGGGCATTCGTTTCCTACGGATGCGCCATCCTCTTCCGTCCCCTCCTCTCGGGAATCCCCATCGGGGGCACCGACCTCGGATTCTGGTTCGCACAACAGGGTTCCATCCTGACCTTTATAGCCTTGATCTTCTTCTACGCCTGGAGAATGAACAAGCTTGACCAGAAATTCGGCCTGGCCGAGGAGGAGTAAGCGATGGACCAGTTTTACATCAACCTGCTGTTTGTAGGTGGCTCATTCGCCATCTACATCCTGATTGCTATCTGGGCCAAGGCCGGTAGCACCAGTGACTTCTACGTCGCCGGCGGTGGGGTCCATCCCATCACCAACGGTGCCGCGATCGGCGCGGATTGGATGTCTGCTGCATCCTTCATCTCAATGGCGGGCCTGATCGCCGCCGGTGGTTACGCCAACTCCACCTTCCTGATGGGCTGGACCGGCGGCTACGTGTTGCTGGCCATGCTGCTGGCGCCCTACCTGCGCAAGTTCGGCAAGTTCACGGTACCCGAGTTCATCGGTGACCGTTTCTATAGCAAGAACGCCCGTTTCGTAGCGGTTGCCTGCCTGATCGTCGCTTCGGTCACCTATGTAATCGGCCAGATGGCCGGTGCCGGTGTGGCCTTCTCCCGCTTCCTGGAAGTGGATGCCACCACCGGCCTGATCATCGCCGCGGTGGTTGTGTTCGTGTACGCCGTTTTGGGCGGCATGAAGGGCATCACCTACACCCAGGTCGCCCAGTACATCGTCCTGATCGTCGCCTACACCATTCCGGCGGTGTTTATTTCCCTGCAGCTGACTGGTAACCCCCTGCCGCCGCTGGGCCTGTTCTCAGAACACACCCAGTCGGGCATGCCGCTGTTGGCCAAGCTGGATGAGGTCATCACTGCCCTGGGCTTCAAGGACTACACCGCAGATGTGGACAACAAACTCAACATGGTGCTGTTCACCCTGACCCTGATGATCGGTACCGCCGGTCTGCCTCACGTCATCATCCGCTTCTTCACCGTACCCAAGGTGGCTGATGCGCGCTGGTCCGCGGGCTGGGCACTGGTGTTCATCGCCCTGCTGTACCTGACTGCGCCGGCTGTTGCCTCCATGGCCCGTC
>NZ_JAWVZL010000144.1:0-5675 GCF_033722195.1 Marinobacter sp. | reverse complement strand
CCGCTGGCGGCAGTGCCGGCCTTTGCCGAGCCTGTGGGCAAAGCCGATGCCGTGGTTTCGATCGCGGCCCCGCTGTACTGGTGCCCCTACGCCTGCGACGCCACCACCGCCCGGTGGGGTTACACCGTGGAAATCGCCCGCGCTGCACTGCAGACCATGGGATACCAGGTGACCTACCGTAACCTCCCCTACGACCGGGCCCTGCTCAATCTGCAAACCGGCCGCATTGACGCCACCATTCCCACTTTCAAGGGCGAAGCGCCCGGCGTCATCTACCCCGACCATCCGGTATCCCTGAGCGAATACTGCTTTTATGTAGAGACGGACGAGTCCTGGCGCTATCGCGGTGTCGACTCGCTGACGGCCATCCGCTTCGTGGCCACCTCAGGCTACACCTATGGGGCAGAGGTGGACGCCTACATCGCCGAGCACTTGGACAGCCGGGTTGATCTTATCCGTGGCCAGGACATTCCTCACCGGCTGCGCCGGATGGTCCAGGCCGGACGCTTCGATGACCGGCTCCTGTTCGAGTCCTCCGGCCAGGATGACGAGGGACTGGTCAACGCCGGCTGCCTTGAAGAACGCCACCACGGCTACCTGGCGCTGTCTCCACACAACCCCGAACGCGCCAGAGCCATCGCGGCGGCCTTCGATCGTGGTCTGGAGCGGGCCCGTGCCGACGGCCGGCTTTGTGCAATCTTGGAGAAGTACGGCCTGGAGACCCGCTTCCAGCCCGTTGTTGACCCGGAGGATTGCCTGATCAGGGACCGGGCCCTGCGGCCCGCGGACGGATAGGCCCCAGGCATGGCTACAACAAGGTAGCGATTTCTGTCAGGAGTCCGTCATGAGCCAGGTTCCCCCGGGGTTTGCGCCCCTCAGCTCCCCCACCTGGGGGCGCGGTACCCGGCGGCAATAACAAGGTCTCACCTTCAATCAGCACAGCGCACTATAATGGCGCCCAGGGCAGCGGCACGCTGGTCAGTATCACAGGGAGTGGGGCTAATGCAGGTTTCCAAACGGGATGGGCGGGTGCTGGACCAGGCCATCAGGCACTGGCAGGAGGACGCGGTGATCTCCGAGGCCGAGGCCGGCCGGCTGAGGGCTGCTTACCAGGTCACCCCCTTCGACTGGAAACGGCTGGCCCGCTACGCCTTCTGGCTGGCGCTGGCCTCGGTGCTGATCTCGGTATCCTCCGCGCTGGCGGACGAATGGCTGGTGGAACTGTTCCGGCGCCTGTTCACCGCCCCCGACGCCGCCAAGTGCCTGGGCCTTGCCGCCATTGCCGGCGGGCTCTTTTACACCGGCATCCGCCGCAAACGCCGCCACCCCGGCAAGATCTACAGCAACGAGGCCCTGTTCTTCCTGGGCGTGGTGGCCACCGCCGCCGCCGTGGGTTACCTGGGCCGGGTCATCGACACCGGCTCCGGCCATTTCTCCCTCCTGCTGCTGCTTGCCGCCGTCATCTACGGGCTGCTGGGGCTGTGGTTTCCCTCAAAACTGGTGTGGATTTTCTCCCTGCTCTCCCTGGGCGCCTGGTTCGGCGCCGAAACCGGCTACGCCTCCGGCTGGGGCGCCTACTACCTGGGCATGAACTACCCCATGCGCTTCGTGCTGTTCGGCCTGGTACTGATCGCCGGCGGTTCCTGGCTGTTCCGCCACTGGCAGGCCCGGCAGGACTTCCAGAGACCGACTCGGGCCATGGGCCTGCTCTACCTGTTCATCGCCCTGTGGATAATGTCCATCTTCGGCAATTACGGCGACCCGGAGGCCTGGGAGCGGGCAAGACAGATCGAACTTCTGCACTGGTCCGTCCTGTTCGCGGTGGCCGCTCTGGCCGCTATCTTCCACGGCGTAAACTACGACGACGCCATGACCCGCGGCTTCGGTCTCACCTTCCTGTTCATCAACCTCTATACCCGTTTTTTCGAGTACTTCTGGGACAGCACCCACAAGGCCCTGTTTTTCGCGATCCTGGGTGTGAGCTTCTGGTACCTGGGATCCAGGGCGGAGAGGATTTGGGAGTTGAGTTTGGTGAGGGGGTTGAAGCGGGAGGGATGAGAGGTGGTTCGGGGCGATCCTGAGTCCGAGGCGGCGGATTTATACCTCGTTATTGGAAGCGTGAAATGTGGAGTTCACGCGATTACGGGGTGGATAACCGAGGAATGGTCTAGGCTGTTGACTGGGCTGGGGAGGGGGCCTTGAAAGGAATCAACGAATGGCGGAGTTCTACGGAACGCAGTTTTTTGCAGGTATGTTCCGGCCCTCGCGGGCCTGCACCGGACCGCCTTGACGCTGCGCTCCAAACCAGCCGCAAATGCGGGCGTTATGCATCACGGAGGAAGCTGTGAAAGAAACCGGCAAGATCGATTATGTTGAAATGCCTTCCAGGGACCTGGAAGCCACGAAAAGGTTTTTTGGTGAAGCCTTTGGATGGTCCTTTGTTGACTATGGCGCCGATTACGTAGCGATCGAGAATGCTGGACTGGATGGTGGATTTTTCAAGTCTGACAAGGTGACTTCAACGGACCATGGAAGTGTGCTGATTGTCCTTTTCAGTACCGACTTGGAAGCGACTCTTGAGAAGGTAGGGTTGTCTGGAGGAAAGATTGTCAAAGATATTTTCACTTTCCCAGGTGGTCGCCGGTTTCATTTCAGTGATCCCAATGGCAATGAATATGCCGTCTGGTCAGAGGCAAATGAATAGCCATCCCAGGCGCGGCGACGGCTTTTCCATTGCGGCTTCACCTGCCAAATTCCACATCAAGCCATCTTCTCTGCCGGCAAAATCGTGCAAAACCTGAGAGTTTGATGATCTGATTTCTCGCGTTTTGGCCCCGGTTTGGTGCAAGCTGTTTGGTGAAGGGGCATTCAACTTCGGATGCCATTAACTGGCCAGGGCAGCGCCGGACAAGTGGAGTCCTGCCCTGATCGATCACTGGGCGGAGAAACCAATGAGAATAGGCCTGCTGATTATCGCAGCATTCTGGTGCCTGCCAGCGTGGTCCCAAACGCTCCAGATCATGGGGTCGAACGAGGGCTTTCTGCCGTTCTATTACGGTAACAAGCTCGATAAAGGCATTCTGGTGGAGGTGATCGAGGACTTCGCCCTGGAAACCGGTATTGCAGCTCATTTCCGCCCCATGCCGAGAAAACGCCAGGTCTGGGCCCTGGAAGAGGGGCAGGCCAACGCGGTTTTCGCCAACCCGCTCTGGATGCCGCTGCCGGACCGGATGCACGCCGTCGGACCGGTGTTGACCTGGCGTGACCGGGTGTTCGCGCAACCTGGCCTGCAACCGCGCTCTTTCGATGAGCTGCAGGGTGGCGTCTGTCTGCGCAAATGGTTTGTCTACAGTGACCGACTCAAGCAGCGAATCGCTACCGACCTGGTCCGCCATGATGGCTACAGTGCCCAGCAGATGATGGCCATGTTTCTGCGTGGGCGATGCGATTACATCGTCATGGAGGAATCGGAATTCCGGTTTCTGGCAAGGCTATTGGAAGTCGATCCAGACGTTTACAGCACGGAACTGATCGACGCCGAATGGCCGGCCTACCTGGGGATCCTCAAAACCGAGACGGCTCTGATCGAAGCGGCGGAAGCCTTTTTCGCGACCCACAAGGTTGATGTGGAGGCCATGCTACCCAGACTGCCCCCGCCGGACCGGCCGATCTCCGTTCAGCCGGACGAGTAGGGCAGCGGGCGGCCAAGGTTCAGGAACCGGGAAAATCGATGCTGTTATTGGCACCTGTAATCAGAAACTAGATCTCTTTTGATTCACCGGACATCAGTTTGTCTGCAACCTCAACAAGACTGTCGCCAGTCACGTCGGGAGGCAGAAAGACATCACCGGGTTTGTATTCGAGGCGGGAACACCAGCCCGAGAGCGCACCGGCCCGTTTCGCACCATGGCAATCCCAGGCATGTACGGCAACCAGCGCCAGGCGCTCAATCGGTGTACCCAGGCGATTTGCCGAGAAACGGTAGATGTCCGGATGAGGCTTCCAGATACCCGCATCCTGCGAGGTGATGACGTGGTCGACCAATTCGGAAAGCCCGGCACCCTCGAGGAACCGGCGTGTTCTCTCAGGACTGTTGACGGTAAGGCACCCAACGGCCGCGCCTGCCTCAGAGATCCTCCTCATGGCCGGCGCGGCATCGTCGAAGGCCGGTAGCGTGGAAAACCCATCGACCACATATTCGATATCACGTTCACTGAGGGTGTATTTCGTTTCCGTTTGCAGTGATTCCCGTGCCAGCGCGTCGAAGGGTGCCGTGTCACCGGCCAGAGTCAGGGCCATGGCATCGCGCTGAAAGCGCAGGAACCAGGGCTGCAGAACGGTTGGTGGCTGACCAACCTCTTCCAGGCGAGCCGCCAGCGGGTCCAGATTGATCAGTGTTTCAAGGACATCAAATAGAACTACGTTCGGTCGGACAGCCATGTCGAGAGCCTCCCTGTACCGGTGCAGGTCTACAGGAAGTGTAGTTCATGGATTCGCTGTATCCAGCTCATGATCAGTCGATGGAAACGGACATAGCTCTGGAACTGTTCAAAACGTTGGGACGGATCTATCTTCTCCAACAAGCGCCATTCACAACCCAACCTCCCCATCCATGGATGAATTGAAAACCTTCGGCCTGTTCTTGGTCACAGCCCTGGCCGAGATCCTCGGCTGCTACCTGCCGTACCTCTGGCTGCGGGAAGGCAAGACCATCTGGTTGCTGGTGCCGGGCGCGCTGAGTCTGGCCGCCTTTGCCTGGCTGCTGTCGCTGCACCCCACCGCGGCGGGGCGGGTCTACGCGGCCTATGGTGGGGTGTACATCTTCGCCGCCATTGTCTGGCTCTGGGCCATCGACGGTATCCGGCCCACGGTGTGGGATTTCGTGGGCTCGGGCGTGGCGATACTGGGCATGTGCATCATCATGTTTGCACCCAGAGGCAGCTGATCGCAGACTGGGTGCCTGAACCTTCGGAACCTCCCATTTTTCGGCATTCTGGAAGGAGCGGGCATGGCGATCATGAGTACCGCGTTTGTGGCCCTGGCGGCTTTTTGCTGGGGCCTGTCCGGCGGCATCGGCGCCGTTCTCATCGCAGGCGGCTGGGACGCCTACGTGGTGGCGCTTTACCGGGGCGGTATCGGGCTGGTGTTCGTGCTGGTCTGGCTTCTGCTGAGTCACCGCAACAGCGGCCTGGCGGTACCCCGGCTCTGGCTCTGGGCAGCGCTGGCGGGTGTCGGGGTCGCCGGCAACTTCACGTTCTATTTCATCAGTATCGAGCAGGGCAGCATACCGGTGGCGGCCACGCTGATGTACTGCGCGCCGGTGTTCGTCTACCTGGTCTCCTTTGCCATCGGCCTTGAGCGCTTCACCCTGGTGAAAGGACTCGCCCTCATTCTGGTGCTGCTGGGCATTGTGCTGCTGACCCGGGTCTATGATGTGGGCGCGGCCAGCGTCACCGGCCTTGGGGTTGCGGCCGGGCTGCTGGCGGGGGCATCCTATGCGCTGTTCATTTTCGGCTTCAAGTTTGCCGCCCGCCACGGCAGCCCCCAGGCGATCCTGACCATTGCGTTCGCGGCCCTGGTGACGGCGCTGCTGGGCCTGAGTGAGCCGGCCCAGGTGGCGGCGGTGCCCTATTCGCCGGATCTGCCGATGTTTGCCGCCCTGGGGGTGCTGGGGG
>NZ_JAWVZL010000143.1:0-5967 GCF_033722195.1 Marinobacter sp. | reverse complement strand
CTGGAGAGCCTGGTTGAGGCCACCGAAGCCATCAACCGGATTCGCCGGGCCGGCGAGACCGAACGTGCACTGGCCAATGCCTCGCTGTATCTTGAGGCCTTTGGCCATCTGGTGGTTGGTTGGCTCTGGCTGCGCCAGGCCCTGGTCGCCCAGGCCGGCCTCAATGGCCATGGCCCCCGGACGCCAGCCTTCTATGATGGCAAACTCAAGGCCTGCGACTACTTCTGCCGCTACGAACTGCCGCGGGTGAACGCCCTGGCGGGCCTGCTGCGCACGGCGGATACCACCACCCTGGAAATCAGCGAGGAGAGTTTCTAAAAAGTCCCCGCTGAAGGGACGGCATACTCCCAAGTTCGTGAGTCCGGGTGGGGAGGGGCCTCAGAAAACCGTGTGTTGCCAGGGATGGCAACACCGAGCCCCCAGGGATGGGTTCACGGCGTGTTTTCTGAGGCCCCTCCCCATCCGGACCTGCTGCCAAATCTGGCAGTCAGCCCAACCAAAAATCAAAAATGATAAAAGTAAGGGAAGGAGAAAACACACCATGACGCGTGAAGCCAAGGCCGTTGTCTGCCGTGAATGGGGCCAGCCCCTGACGGTGGAAACCATCCGGGTCGCCGCCCCCAAACGCAATGAAATCACCATCAAGGTGGCCGCCTGCGGCGTCTGCCACAGCGACCTCTCCGCCGCCACCGGCAAGATCCAGTACCCGCCACCGCTGGTGCTCGGTCACGAGGCCGCCGGTGTGGTGATCGAAGTCGGCGAGGGCGTTACCGGGTTCAAGGAAGGCGACCACGTGGTCAGCTCCTTCATCTCCATGTGCGGCAAATGCCGCCAGTGCGTCCGGGGCCGACCCGTGCTCTGCGACAACGCCGGCAAGGCCATGTTCACCCTGCCGGACGGCACCGTCCGCACCACCGACAGTGACGGCAAGGACCTCAACGTCTTCGGCGCCTGCGGCGTGATGGCCGAATACGCCACCCTGCACGTGGACAACGCCGTCAGGATCGAGCCCGGCGTGCCCCTGCAGAACGCCGCCCTGGTAGGCTGCGCCGTCATGACCGGCGTCGGCGCCGTGTTCAACACCGCAAGGCTCGAGCCCGGCTCACGTGCTGCCGTCTTTGGTGTGGGTGGGGTTGGCCTCAACGCCATCCAGGGCTGCGCCACCGCCGGTGCCGAAATGATCGTGGCGGTGGACACCAGTGACACCAAGCTGGCAATGGCCAAGCAGTTCGGCGCCACCCACACCGTCAACATCAACGAGGTGGAAGACGCCGCCAAGGCCGTCAAGAAACTCACCGGCGGGGTGGACTACGCCTTCGAATGCGTCGGCGCCGGCGCCGTCGTGACCCAGGCCTACAAGTCCCTGGGCCGCGGTGGTACCGCCGTGGTGGTGGGCGTGGCCGACCCCCGCGACAAGACCAGCATCGGCACCCTGTCGCTGCCGGCGGATGAGCGCACCCTCAAGGGCAGCTGGCTGGGCTCTGCCCGGCCACAGCACGATTTTCCCCGCATCCTGGCGCTCTACAAGGCCGGCAAGCTCAAGCTCGACGAACTGGTGACCCGCACCTACCGCATCGAAGAGGCGCCCCAGGCCTTCGACGACATGGTGGCGGGCAAGAATGCACGTGGCGTGATCGTGTTCGACTGATCGCCCCCCAGGACAAGGAGACCAGCATGAACAACCTCAGCAAGCTCTACATTAACGGCCAGTGGGAAGACTGGAACGGCGAGACCCTGCCGGTGCACGAAGCCGCCACCGGCGACGTGCTGGCACAAGTGCCGGCCGCCGCCCGAAGCGAGATGCGCCGCGCCATCGAGGCCGCCCACAAGGCCTTCGAGGCCTGGTCCGAGACCACCCTGGAGCAGCGCCTGAGCGTGCTCAAGCAGCTGCACACCGGTCTCACTGAGCGCGCCGGCGAGATCGCCGAGGCCATCAGCCGGGAAGTGGGCATGCCGCTGAAGCTGGCCAGGCAGATCCAGGCCGGCCTGCCGGCGGCCATTACCGAAAGCTACATCAAGATGCTGCCGGACTTCGCCTTCAGCGAACAGGTGGGCAACTCCGAGGTGCAGTACACCCCGGTGGGTGTGGTGGGCTGCATCACGCCCTGGAACTACCCGCTGCACCAGGTCATCCTGAAAGTGGTGCCGGCCCTGGCCGCCGGCTGCACCGTGGTGCTCAAGCCCAGCGAGATAGCGCCTTCCAGCGCCTACATCCTGGCCGAGATCCTGGACCGCACAGACCTGCCCGCCGGTTGCTTCAACCTGGTGTCCGGCCTCGGCCAGGTGGTGGGGGACGAGCTCATCAAGCATCCGGACGTGAGCATGGTGTCCTTCACCGGCTCCACCCGCACCGGTCACCTGATCGCCCACGCCGCCGCCGACGACTTCAAGCGCTACGCCCTGGAGATGGGCGGCAAGTCCGCCTCGGTGGTACTGCCGGACGCCGACCTCAAGGCCGCCGTCAAGGGCACCGTCAGCAACTGCCTGCTCAACTCCGGCCAGACCTGCACCGCGCTCACCCGCCTGCTGGTGCCGGCGGACAAGCACGACGAGGCCTGCCAGCTGGCCGCCGAGGCGGTGGCCAAGATGACCCCGGGCAACCCGATGGAGGAGACCACCCGGCTGGGGCCGCTGGCGTCGGCGGAGCAGCGCGACCGTGTGCTGGACTTCATCCGTATCGGCGTCGATGCCGGCGCCACCCTGGTGGCCGGCGGACCCGAGGCGCCCGAGGGCCTGGACCAGGGCTATTTCGTCAAGGCCACGGTATTCGGCAATGTCGATCCGGACAGCAAGATCGCCCAGGAGGAAATCTTCGGCCCGGTGCTCTGCGTGATTCCCTACCAGGACGAGGCCGACGCCATCCGCATCGCCAACGGCACCGCCTACGGTCTCTCCGGCGCGGTCTGGTCCGGCGATGCCGACAAGGCCAAAAAGGTGGCCGGCAAGCTGCGCACCGGTCAGGTCTTCGTCAACGGCGGCGCCTTCAATCCGCTGGCGCCCTTCGGTGGCTTCGGCCATTCCGGTGTGGGCCGTGAGTTCGGCAAGTGGGGGCTGGAAGAATTTCTCGAAGTGCGCTCCCTGCAGTTATAGTTAGCTCTGCATTTATTTCAGCGCGGTCAGGGACGACCGCTCACAGCAACCAGCAGAGGCGATCAGGCATGTCAGAAGGCAGTATCTGGACCCGGGTTCCGACCATCGAGTCCATGACCGAGGGCTCCCGCAACACCGCGGTGGATAATCTCGGGATCGAGTTTCTTGCAGTGGGCGAGAACACCATCACCGCCCGCATGCCGGTGGACAAACGCACCCACCAGCCGTTCGGGCTGCTGCACGGCGGCGCTTCGGTGCTGCTGGCGGAAACCCTGGGCAGTGTGGCAGCGAACCACTGCATCCGGGACCCCAACAAGGTGGCGGTGGGGCTTGAGATCAACGCCAACCACATCCGCTCGGTCCGCTCCGGCTGGGTCACCGGCACCACCCGGCCCCTGCATGTGGGCGGCTCGACCCAGGTCTGGGAGATCCGGATCGAGGACGACAAGGGCAAGCTGGTGTGCACCTCCCGCATCACCATGGCGGTGATCCCCCGGCCCGGCGCCTGAGTCCGGGCCGTCGAGGTCAGCGCTCCACCTGACCCCCCAGCATGATCCGCACCGCCTTGCAGGCGTCCTCCAGCTCCTCCTGGCGCGGCTCCCGGCCGCCGATGATGTCGCTGTAGAGGCAGGACTCCGCCAGTCTGACCATGAAATAGGACAGGCTGTCGGTGTTCAGGGGCGGGCGCAGGTGGCCGTTGGCAATCTGCTCCCGGAGGGTGCGGGTGTTGGCCTTCACCACCCGGTCGTGGAGGGTAGAACTGGCGGAGGTGAGAATCCGCAGGGCGTATTCCGGGTCCTGGGCGATAAAGTTGCGCAGCGGCTGCGAGGCCAGCAGGGTGGAGTTGGTGCTGTGGTAGACCCCCACCACGTAATCCACGCCCACGCCCGGTGTGGTCTCCAGGGCGTGCTGGCGCAAGGGTTCATACAGTGACCAGAGTACTTCCCCCAGCAGCAGATCCTTGTTGCCCACCCAGCGGAACAGGGTGGCGCGGCCAATCCCCAGTTCCTCCGCCAGGGAGGCGAGATGAATCCGTTCACTCTTGAGCCAGTGCCGGCGCGCCCTGCGAAAGGCATCCATGGGGGTGGCCCTGGCAGGCCGGGCAATGTCCGGTGATGGTTTCTGCAATGGCATCTCGTTGCTGGCCACGGCGACCTCGTACTTTGAGTCAGTGAGCCCAGTCTAGCAGCGTCTGCGCGGCCGCGCTGAAGCAGTTCCGGCCGCCGTTGCGGATCCGGTTCAGTACCACAGTTCCGAGATCGGCGTTTGTGGTGAAAAGTGGTGCTGGATCTGCGCCTGCAGCAGTTCCGCCGATGCCAGGGCGTCGGTGAGGGCGTGATGGGGCGGGTAGTGGGGTAGGCCGTAGCGCTCCCGGCTGTCCGGCAGCCGGATGGATACCGGTCGCCTCCCCAGCATGCGGTCGAGCCAGCCGACACTGCGGCTGGGGTGAAGCTGGGCCTCGATGGCCATGGTGTCGATGACCGGGAACTCGATGCCTTCGCGGATACGCCAGTTCAGCGCCACATCCAGGAACGGCCGCTCGATGCCCCGATGGTGAACCACCACCACCTTGCCGGCCAGCGCCGGCAGGAACTCATCGAGGATTTCCGCCAGGTCGGGCGCCAGATCGATGTCGGTGTGGGTGATGCCGTGGATGGTGATGGATTTCTGCTGCAGCGGCAGGGGTGGCCGCACCACCCAGTGGCGGGCCTCCCGGCAGCGGATCCGGTTCAGACTCATGGGCACCAGCCCAATGCTGACAATGGAATGGGCGTTGGGGTCCAGACCCGTGGTCTCGAAATCCAGCGCCACCATGGGCACCTCGGCCATGGGGGTGTCCGGCGCCACACAGCCGGCCTCATAGAAGGCTTTCAGGTGCGGATTGACGGCCTGCTCCGCAAGCTGGGCCATGCGCTCCGGCCAGGGTGCCAGGCGTGGATTGCCCGGATTGTCGGTGGTCGGGGTCTGGCGATCCATCATGGCAATGCGGGGCTCTCCTCGGGCGGCGTCATCATGCCAGGTGGCGCCCGGTGGGCGCCTGGTAGCGATAACGCAGGAATTTCTGGGCGTTGCTGAGGATCTGGAAGGCATCCTTCAGGTTGCGCCGCTCGAACGGCGACAGGTCCTCCGGCCGCACATTGTTGTTGGGCTCGTCGCCGGCCTCTATGGCCAGGGCCTGGTGCCGGATCCGCACCATGGCGATGAATTCCAGGGCATCCCGCAGGTTGTCGACGCTGTCGCTGGGCAGCAGTTTGGTTTCGGCAATGGCGTTGAGTCGCTCGAACGAGTTCTGGGCCTTGGAACCGCAGGCCAGGGCGTGAATGCGGATCAGGTCCGATAGCGGCGCTGTGCCCCGGCGCTTGAGGTTGATGGTGTCGTTCTGCTTGCCGTCCTGCTCCATCACGAAGGTGCGGAAGAACCCCAGCGGCGGGGTCCGGTTCAGGGCGTT
Source organism: Marinobacter sp. (assembly GCF_033722195.1). Classification (GTDB taxonomy): domain Bacteria; phylum Pseudomonadota; class Gammaproteobacteria; order Pseudomonadales; family Oleiphilaceae; genus Marinobacter. Next base: position 428 of record NZ_JAWVZL010000143.1, on the reverse strand, counting down.
GCGGGCCATCAGCGCGAGAAAGCGCTGGCTCTTGCTGGCTTTGGCGGCCACCAGCTCCTTGAGCTCATCCGCCAGGGTGGTGTCACCATGAATGCCCTCCAGGTCGAAGAAGATGTTGCTGTTGAGCAGGGCCTCGGCCTGGGGGTTCTCGATCCAGTCGGTGAAGTACTCTTTCCAGACCCTCAGGGGCTGGCGCCATTTGGTGTTGGTGGCCATGATGTCGCCGGTGCAGTAGGTGTAGCCGCAGGCCGCCAGGCCGTCGCTGACAAACTTGCCCAGCTGCTTGAAGTAATCGTCGTGCTGGGCCGTGTCGAAGTCGTCCGACAGCACCAGGGCGTTGTCCTGGTCGGTCACCACCAGTTGCTCGTCCCGGGCCATGGAGCCCAGTGCCATGAAGCAGTAGGGCACCGGCGGCGGCCCCAGTTTTT
>NZ_JAWVZL010000142.1:0-5994 GCF_033722195.1 Marinobacter sp. | reverse complement strand
TAGGTCTCCAGCATCTCCCGCCAGGGCGCCTTGCCACGGCGGGCACCGCGCTGCGGGGATTTGCCGGAGCTCTCCGGAGGGGATCGACGGGCGTTCATCGGGCATTCCTCACGATCGCACCGCCGGCGAGCCGCCCGCCACCAGACGGCCCTGATCCAGGGTCAGGGTGCGGCGGGCCATGTCGTTGATCAGGGCGATGTCGTGGCTGGCGATCAGTACCGTGACGCCGACCTGACTGAACTGCTCGAACAGGTGCATGATGTCCGCCGACAGCGCCGGGTCCAGGTTACCGGTGGGCTCATCCGCCAGCAGCACCGGCGGCTTGTTGACCACCGCCCGAGCAATCCCCACCCGCTGCTGCTCCCCGCCGGACAGCTGCACCGGGTTCATTTTCTCCTTGCTCAGCAGGCCCACCTTGTCCAGCGCCGCCCGCACCCGGCGGCCGATGTCCCGGCTCGACACCCCCATGACCTCCAGCGGCATGGCGACGTTGTCGAAAACCGTCCGGTCGAACAGCAGCTGGTGATTCTGGAAGACCACGCCAATGTGGCGGCGGATGTAGGGCACCTGCCGCCGGGGCAGGCTGTTGAGACGCTGGCCGCCCACCACCACGTGGCCGGCACTGGGACGTTCCATCAGCATGATGAGCTTGAGGAGGGTGCTCTTGCCGGCACCGGAGTGGCCGGTCAGGAAGGCCATCTCGCCCCGTCCCAGGTGGAAATTCACCTGCTTCAGGGCGGTGTGGTCACTGTCATAGCGCTTGGTGACCTGCTCGAATTCGATCATCAGCCGGGACTACTCATCAAACAGCGCACTCACGAAGGTCTCGGCGTCGAACTCCCGCAGATCCTCCAACTGCTCGCCCACCCCGATGTAACGGATCGGCAGCTTGAGCTGGCGGGCAATGGCAAACACGATACCACCCTTGGCGGTGCCGTCGAGCTTGGTGAGGGTAATACCGCTGACGCCCACCGCCTGCTGGAATACCTGGGCCTGGCTGAGGGCATTCTGGCCGGTGCCGGCGTCCAGCACCAGCATGACCTCGTGGGGCGCCTCCGGATCCAGCTTTTTCATCACCCGGACCACCTTCTCCAGCTCGGTCATCAGGTTGTCCTTGTTCTGCAGCCGGCCGGCGGTGTCGGCGATGACCACGTCGATCTGCCGGGAGGCGGCGGACTGGACTGCGTCAAAAATCACCGAGGCACTGTCGGCCCCGGTATGCTGGGCCACCACCGGCACCTTGTTGCGCTCGCCCCAGACCTGCAGCTGCTCCACCGCCGCGGCCCGGAAGGTGTCGCCGGCCGCCAGCATCACCGATTGGCCGTCCTGCTGGAACTTGCGGGCCAGCTTGCCGATGGTGGTGGTCTTGCCGACCCCGTTGACACCCACCATCAGGATCACGAAGGGCTTTTTGCCGGTATCAACCTTCAGGGGCTCGGAGGCGCCTGCCAACAGGTCCCGCAGCTCCTGCTTGAGGGCGTGCTTGAGGGCCTGGCCGTCCTTCAGCTGCTTGCGCTCCAGCTTGGCAGTCAGGGAGTCGATGATCTCCGAAGTGGCGGTCACCCCCACATCGGCCATCAGCAGGGTGGTCTCGATCTCCTCCAGCAGGTCCCGGTCAACGCTCTTGCCCACCGAGAACAGGTCCGCCAGATTGGAGGACAGGTTGTCCCGGGTCTTGCCCAGCCCCTGACGGATGCGCTGGAAGACGCTGACCGTGGGTTCCTCCGGCGCCGGCACCGGTTCTGGCGCGGGCGGTGCCTCGACTTCCGGCTCGGCCTCGCCGACCTCCGGCTCCGCCCGGGCGGGTGACGGCTGTGGTCCCTTGGCGGTCTCCGGCTTGCGCCGGGCTACCGGCCGGGGCCGGGGCAGCTGCCGCCGCTTTGCCACCAGTTCCGCCACGAACACCAGCACAAGGAAGGCCAGGAAGCCAATCGAGATCCACTCTGCCATTGTCATTACCGTTCAATCCTGAGAGTTGCGGGCCCAAGTTGGCACCAAGGCGAAGCCTGCCTGGCCGGTCCCGGAAATGAGAAGAGCGGACATTCTAGCGGCCGGGCCGTTGAGCGTCCAAACCTTGCGCTTATGACGACGGGATTTTTTCGCTAACATGGGCCCGCGGCGCCCGGGCAGCGGGCCGCCCCAGATTCGTCTTCACCCAGACAGGGCCGGACCCCATGGCAAAATCCAGAGCCGCTCGAAAACCCGCCGCCGGTGCCGGCGAGCTGCGCATCATCGGCGGTGACTGGCGCAGCCGGCGCTTGCGTTTTCCGGAGGCCGGCGGGGTAAGGCCGACCCCGGCCCGGACCCGGGAAACCCTGTTCAACTGGCTGGTGTACCACCTGGCCGGCAGCCGCTGCCTGGATCTGTTCGCCGGCAGCGGCGCGCTCGGTCTGGAAGCGCTGTCCCGGGGCGCCGGTACCGCCACCCTGGTGGATCACACACCGGCGCTGGCGCAGGCGCTGAAGGCCAACCTCAGGGCGCTGGACTGTGACCGGGCCGAAGTGGTCTGCCAGAGTGTGGAAAGCTACCTGCGCCAGCCACCCGGCGCCCCCTTCGACATCGTGTTCATGGACCCGCCCTTCCGCCAGGGCTGGCTGGACACCCTGTTCCCGCTGCTGGCCCAGCCCGGCTGGATCCGCGACGGCGGCTGGGTCTACGTGGAGCAGGAAAGCGACGGCGCGACCACCACCCCGCCGGCAGCCTGGCAGCTGCACCGCCAGAAGACCGCCGGCCAGGTCCGCTACAGCCTCTACCGGGTCGGCGCCGGCACCGAGCCGCAGACATAAAAAAGCCCCGCACGGGGCGGGGCTTCTCGCTGCGGCCTGGCGTTACATGGGCCGCAGGGCGTAGGACTTCAGGTGAGCGGCGAAGTCTTCCAGGTAGCGGATGCCGCTGGCCTCGGCGTCGCGGCACCAGTCCATCAGCGCATGCAGCTTCTCCTGGGGCTTGACCCCGCGCCGGCGCCAGAGCGCCTGCAGCTCGTGGCTCTTCTCATAGATCTGGCGCAGCACCGCGTTTTTCTCCAACAGGGTTTCCAGCTGCTCCTGGTCCCTGGGCTTGATCAGGGTCACTTCCCGAGACAGCAGCTTGCGGAACTGGCGATACCGGGGCTTGATCTCGTCTTCCATCAGGTGCTTCTGCTGACGCAGCACCGGCTCCATTACCCGCTTGCGGTATTGGCGCATGATATCGAACCGGTTGTTGGCGATGGCCTGCACGGTTTCCACATCCACATCCAGCTTGCCGGGCACCGAGTGGGCAATGGGCCGGTAGCCCTTGGGCTTGGCCAGACCGAAAAGCTGGAACAGGCGGATGTAGCCCCAGCCAATGTCCACCTCGAACCAGCGCCGGGACAGCTTGGAGGAGTTCGGATAGGTGTGGTGGTTGTTGTGCAACTCCTCACCGCCGATAAAGATCGCCAGGGGTACGATGTTCCTGGCGTTGTCCGAGCATTCGAAATTGCGATAGCCGAAGTAGTGGCCGATACCGTTGATCACGCCGGCGGCCCAGACCGGGATCCACATCATCTGCAGAGCCCAGATCCAGATACCGTGCACACCGAACAGGGCCAGGTTGATCACCGCCATCAGGGCGATACCCAGGGTACGGTGGCGGCTGTACAGGTTGCGCTCGACCCAGTCTTCCGGGGTGCGCTGGCCATAACGCTCCAGGGTTTCCGGAGTGGCGGCCTCGGCGTAGAGCTCGGCGCCTTCCAACACCACCTTCTTCAGGCCCCTGACCACCGGGCTGTGGGGATCATTCTCGGTCTCGCACATGGCGTGGTGCTTGCGGTGGATGGCGGTCCACTCTTTGGTGTTGATGCTGGTGGTCAGCCACAGCCAGAACCGGAAGAAATGCTTCAGTACCGGATTCAGGTCCAGCGAATTATGGGCCGAATGGCGGTGAAGGTAGAGCGTCACACTCACAATGGTGACATGGGTGAGACCCAGCGCCACCAGCACGAGCTGCCACACGGGGAGGTCCAGAAGACCGTTGTACCACATAGGGGAATCCTTCAATCCAGAACCCGGGCCGCAGCCCGCTTTGTTATATTCAATGACTTGCTTTATTGGCTTCCGTCACTCTAGCGTACAGCTGTAAGCCAGAACAACCCGATTTTGACGCCATTTGGTTACCGAATGCACCCTCGGGTAACCGGTTCACACAATGGTCTGCCCCGGTGGACAGCCCCTGGCCCGAAGGGTTCCCCGGTCCGCATTGACAGCGCCGGAGACAAAGGCACAATCGTCAACGGCAGAGGCCGGAAAACACCCCGCCCGCCCTGTTGTCGGCCACCCAGGAGAGCCCCTTGCCAGAACTGCCCGAAGTCGAAACCACCCGCCGCGGCGTCGAGCCCTTCGTGCTGGACCAGCGTATCGAGCGGGTAACCGTCCGGGACAGCCGCCTGCGCTGGCCGGTGCCGGCGGACCTGGCGGAGCATCTGGAGGGTGAGCCGGTGCTGGCGGTGGAGCGCCGGGCCAAGTACCTGCTGCTGCGGGTGGCGGGCGGCACGGTGATCGTCCACCTGGGCATGTCCGGCAGCCTACGGGTAATCACCGACACCAGCCCACTCCTCAAGCACGACCATGTCGAACTCACCATGGCCAGCGGTGTCCGGGTCCGTTTCAACGACCCGCGCCGTTTCGGCTGCTGGCTCTGGACCACCGAGCCGGAGCGGCACCCGCTACTGGCAAGCCTCGGCCCGGAACCGCTGGACCCGGTGTTCAACGGCGCCTACCTGCATCGGCTGGCGGGCAGCAGGACCACCCCGGTGAAGCATTTCCTGATGGACAATCACACGGTGGTGGGCGTCGGTAACATCTACGCCAACGAGGCCCTGTTCAAGGCCGGCATCCACCCAAAGCGGGCAGCCGGGAGGATCAGCCGGGACCGCTATATCCTGCTGGCGGAAGCCATCCGGGAGACCCTGAGCGCCGCCATCCTGATGGGCGGCACCACCCTGCGGGATTTCGTCAACAGTGACGGCAAGCCCGGCTATTTCGCCCAGTCGCTGCAGGTCTACGGTCGCGGCGGCGAGCCCTGCCGCCATTGCACCACGCCACTGAAGGAAATCCGCATGAGCCAGCGCACCACCGTCTATTGTCCCCGGTGCCAGCGCTGAAGGGCCGGGATGCGGTGGCCGCAACCGGCGCAAGCGCACAGAAATCCGTTTGAAAATGCGTAAATATGATTCATAGTTAAGACAATGTTGACGGGTCCGCCAGGCTGGATGAGCATGGGCCAACCCAATCAGGAGATGAGAATTATGTCCGCAAAGTTTTCACGCAGTCTGATCACAGCGGTGGCGGTGTGCCTGATGGCCTTCGCATCCATGGGCCACGCCCGGGCCGTTGACGAGACACCTTCGGCGCTTGCCATGACCGGCGACGCCCTGCTGGCCCGCCCGGCCTTGCTGGCCACCACCATCGTGGGCAGCGCCGTCTACCTGGTGTCCCTGCCCTTCTCGCTGCTGGGGGGCAATGCCGAGGAAGCGGGTGAAACCCTGGTGATCGGTCCGGCCAAGGCCACGTTCGTGCGCTGCCTGGGCTGCACCATGACCGGCCGCAAGCAGACCGTGGTGACCCAGGAAGAAATGGCCCAGTAACAGCCTCATCCGTCCGTCCCCGGGGCCTCTGGGCGCCGGGGACTGTCGTTATTCCCTACTTGCCAAGCCGGCGCCAGTCCGGCAGCCTGACAGCATTGATGTCAGGTAACCCCCGCTATGATTGAATGGTCCCGGGTCGACACCGTCTTTCTTGATATGGACGGTACCCTGCTCGACCTGCACTACGACAGCCACTTCTGGCTGGAACATCTGCCCCGGCGCTATGCCGAGCACACCGGCGTGGCCACAGAGCAGGCGCTGGCCACCATCCTGGATATCATCCGGACCGAGAAAGGCACCCTGAACTGGTACTGCACCGACTACTGGAGCCGGCGCCTGGCCATGGATGTGGCGGCCCTCAAGGCGGAGGTGCGGGACCGCATCGCCTA
>NZ_JAWVZL010000141.1:0-6129 GCF_033722195.1 Marinobacter sp. | reverse complement strand
CCCCGGCACCGAGATCATCGCCGGCGAAGGCAAAATCCTCACCGCCGGCGGCCTCGACGCCCACATCCACTTCATCTGTCCGCAACTGGTGGAAGAAGCGCTGATGAGCGGCATCACCACCATGCTCGGCGGCGGCACCGGCCCCGCTACCGGCTCCAACGCCACCACCTGCACCCCCGGCCCCTGGCACATCGGCAAAATGCTCCAGGCCGTGGACGCCATGCCCATGAACATCGGCTTCCTGGGCAAAGGCAACGCCAGCCTGCCCGAAGCCCTGGAGCTGCAGCTGCAGGCCGGCGCCATGGGCCTCAAGCTCCACGAAGACTGGGGCACCACCCCAGCCGCCATCGACAACTGCCTGAGTGTGGCCGAGAAATACGACGTCCAGATCGCCATCCACACCGACACCCTGAACGAATCCGGCTTCGTGGAAGATACCCTGGCCGCCTTCAAGGAACGCTGCATCCACACCTACCACACCGAGGGGGCCGGCGGCGGCCACGCGCCGGACATCATCACCGCCTGCTCAAAGGACTACGTGCTGCCGTCCTCCACCAACCCGACGCGGCCCTACACCGTCAACACCATCGACGAGCACCTGGACATGCTCATGGTCTGCCACCACCTGGACCCGAACATCCCGGAAGACGTCGCCTTCGCCGACTCCCGCATCCGCCGCGAGACCATCGCCGCCGAGGACATCCTGCAGGACATGGGCGTGATCTCCATGATCGCCTCCGATTCCCAGGCCATGGGCCGGGTCGGGGAAGTGGTGTGCCGCACCTGGCAGACCGCCCACAAGATGAAAGTCCAGCGCGGCCTGTTGCCGGAAGACGAAAGTCTCGGCGCCGACAACCATCGCGCCAAGCGCTACATCGCCAAGTACACCATCAATCCCGCCATCACCCACGGCATCGCTCACGATGTGGGCTCCGTGGAAGTGGGCAAGCTGGCAGACCTGGTGCTCTGGGACCCGGCCTTCTTCGGCGTCAAACCCGCCCTCATCCTCAAGGGCGGCATGATCGCCGCCGCTCCCATGGGTGACCCCAACGCCAGCATTCCCACGCCCCAGCCGGTGCACTACCGCTACATGTTCGGCGCCTTCGGCAAGGCAGCCAGTGCCACCCGTGTCAGCTTCGTCAGCCAGGCCGCCCTGGATGCCGGCATCGGCGACCACCTGGGGCTGGACAGCCCGCTGTCCGCCTGCCGTGGCGTACGCGGGGTCCGCAAGGACCACATGAAACTCAACGACGCTTGCCCGCAGCTCACCGTAGACCCGCAAACCTACGAAGTGCGCGCCGACGGCGAACTGCTGACCTGCCAGCCGGCCACCGAGCTGCCGCTGGCCCAGCGCTATCACCTGTTCTAGAGGAGACCGTCATGCTGGAACTCACCGAACGCCTGGGCACCGACATCGAAGCCTGTGAGATCTTCGACACCCTCACCCTGCCGTACGAACTGAGAATCCGCGGCCGCCTGCGGGCTACCACCGATAACAACCACGACGTCGGCCTCTTTCTCGACCGCGGCCCCGTGTTGCGGGACGGCGAATGCCTGCAGGCCCGCGGCGGCGAAGTGGTGCGCATCCGCGCCGCCGATGAGCCCGTGATCACCGCCACCATCGCCAGCGGCATGCCCATGGCGCGCCTGTGCTATCACCTGGGCAACCGCCACGTCACCCTGGCGATCGGCTGCAACAGCGGCAGCCAGGGCTGGGTCCGATTCCCGCCGGATCATGTCCTGGAAGAACTGGCCGAACGCCTCGGCGCCACCCTGGAGCGCCACCAGGCCCCCTTCGACCCCGAACCCGGCGCCTACGCCAAAGCTGGGGAGGGCCTGGGTCACGGCCACAGCCATGGCCACGGACACCATCATGCCCACTGATATCGCTGCCGACCACCCGGACGATCTGGCCCTGCTGGGCCTGCTGCAACTGGTCAGCCCGGCCCTCCCCATCGGCGCCTTCGCCTGGTCCCAGGGCCTGGAGAGCGCTTTCGAGCTGGGCTGGGTCAACAACGAATCGCAGCTGGGCCAGTGGCTCGACGGTGTGCTCGACGACGGCCTCAGCCGCTGCGAGCTGCCGGCACTGCTGCGCCTGCAGACCGCCTGGCAACACCAGGGGGCCGACGAACTGGCGCACTGGAACGACTGGCTCCACGCCAGCCGCGAAACCGCCGAACTCAGCGACGAGGACACACGGCTGGGCACCGCCCTGGTACGGCTGCTGAACAGCCTTGACCTGCTGCCGGCGCCTGGCCTCATGCCAGAAGACCCCGGCTACGCCACCGTATTCGCCTGGGCCGCCCACCAGCGCGGTGTACCGGTGCGCCGGACCCTGCTCGGCTTCGCCTGGGCCTGGCTGGAAAACCAGCTGGCCGTCGCCTGCAAAGCGCTGCCCCTGGGCCACACCGCCGCCCAGCGCCTGACCGAACAGCTTCGGCCGGCGCTGGTGAGGGCTGTCGATGCAGCCATGGAACGAACTGATGACGAACTGGGGCCGATCCTGCCCGGCCTGGCCCTGGCCAGCGCCCAGCACGAAACGCAGTACTCAAGACTGTTCAGAAGTTAGAAAACCGAAGCAGTAGAGAAGCAAAAGCCGATTTGAAGGCCCCTCCGAAGTCGAAGGCGGTGAGTGGGTACAGCTTTCCGGGAATGTGCGGAGCCATGGATGGCGGAGCCCAAGCGCACATGGATGTGCTTGAAGCGTTTCCCGGAAAGCTGTACCCACTCGCCGCCAAACTCGGAGCCAGATAAATCACATCGAATGAGGAGAAAAACAATGAAACACTGCCTGAGAGTAGGCGTAGGCGGCCCGGTAGGCTCCGGAAAAACCGCCCTGTTGCGCCAGCTATGCTTAGCACTCCGCGATTACTACAACATTGCCGTCGTCACCAACGACATCTATACCCGCGAGGACGCCGACTTCCTCCTCAAACACGAGGCCCTCGCCGCCGACCGCATCCTCGGTGTCGAAACCGGCGGCTGCCCGCATACCGCCATACGCGAGGATGCCTCCATGAACCTCGCGGCCATCGACGACCTCCAGAGCCGCCACCCCGACCTGGAACTGGTGCTGGTGGAATCCGGCGGCGACAACCTCTCCGCCACCTTCAGCCCCGAGCTCAGCGACCTCACCCTGTACGTGATCGACGTCTCCGCCGGCGACAAGATTCCCCGGAAGGGCGGCCCCGGCATCACCAAGTCCGACCTGCTGATCATCAACAAGATCGACATCGCCGAACAGGTGCACGCCTCCCTGGACGTCATGGAGCGGGACAGCAAGAAGATGCGCGGCGACCGCCCCTTCGTGTTTACCAACCTGTACGACGGGGTAGGGCTGGAAACCATCATCCGCTTTATCCTGGAGCGGGGCATGCTCCCCGAGAGAAGGCCGAACAGACAGGCCGCCACCGCCTGAACCGATTAACGACACCACAGAATCCAGCACGACGGAGAACCACCATGAAATTCACCTTGAAATTTTTCACCACCGCCGCACTCCTGCTGGCCGCCACCACCGCATCCGCCCACAGCGGCCACAGCCACGGCGGCTTCGTCAGCGGCCTGCTGCACCCCATGCTGGGCCCGGACCACCTGCTGGCCATGGCCGCCATCGGCTTCTGGAGCGTACGCCAGAGCCCCTGGCTGCAGCGGGGGACGCCCCTGTTCATGGTGGCCGGCATGTTCCTCGGCGCCGGCCTGGCCTTTGCCGGCCTCACCCTGCCCGGCGTCGAGACCGGCATTGCGCTCACCGTGATGCTGGCCGGCGTACTCATCGCCACCCTGGCAAAACTGCCCACGGTCATCGGCGGCACCCTAGTCGGCTCCTTCATGGTGTTCCACGGCTTCGCCCACGGCACCGAAATGCCGGCCGCGGCCAGCCTGCTGACCTACATGGCCGGGTTTGGCGTGGCGACGCTGGCCATTGCCCTGGCGGGGCGTGGCTTGGGTGTTGTGCTCGCAAAAACAGACAACCGGGTGTCCCAGGCTCTGGGCGCGGTGCTGGCCGCCACCGGCGCATTTCTGGTGGCGTGAATCCCGATTGTGCGCTGCGCTGGTTGCGACAGGCGCAGGCCCGCTCCGGCTGGATAGCGGGTTTGCGCCTATACTCAAAGTCCGACAACCGGAGAGCGCATTATGGAACTGGGCTCCACCACACTGACCATGACCATCCTGATGACGCCGGACAAGGCCAACTTTGCCGGCAATGTGCACGGCGGCACCTTGCTCAAGTGTCTCGACGAAGTGGCCTACGCCTGCGCCAGCCGCTACGCCGGTACCTATGTGGTCACCCTGTCGGTGGACCAGGTGATGTTCCGCCAACCCATTCACGTGGGCGAACTGGTCACCTTCCTGGCCAGCGTGAACTACACGGGGCGCACTTCCATGGAGGTGGGCGTCAAGGTGATCACCGAAAACATCCGAGGCAAGCTGGTGCGCCACACCAATAGTTGCTTCTTCACCATGGTGGCTGTGGATGAAAATGGTAAGGCCGTCGAGGTGCCGAAACTGGAACCGGTCACAGATGATCAGATCCGGCGCTTTGCCAACGGTGAGCAGCGCCGGGCCATTCGCGTTGAGCTGGCGGAGCGTTACAAGGCCCTTCGCCATGGACAGGCTTCCTAGCGCGGGGAGGCACCTGCGGTCCGGTTATCCAATAATTGTTTGCTGATTGGGATAGGATGGGGGTCTGAAGGGGGTGAATAAGCCAACCGATAACCTGGAGAACACCATGAGCAACAAAAACGTAAAAGCGACCCTGACGTCTGAAACGATTGCCGAGCAGACCGAAGCTTTTCTGAAGTCCGGCGGGGCTGTTGAGTATGTGGGCAAGGGCAAAAGCGGGCAGGCCGCCTCTCCCGATGCCAAGAAGGGCAAGCTCCAGGCCCGCTGATCATCGCAACAAAGATGCTCTCGGTGAAGCCGGGACGGGTCGCCGGTTGAAGGGTTCGACCGGTCTTTCAGGCGTGATCGTAAGCAGCTCGCGTCCAGAAAGGCGGGCAACTGCTTAGTATGGCGAGTTGCATCCACGCAAATCCTCGCGCGTAGCGGTGGTCAGAACGGCTGACAGGATATCTCTGCAATGACCGACCTGATTCCCCTCCTTGCGTCCGCATGCACGTTAGCCCTCGGAACCCTCTGGCTGATTGCCCCCGAAAAAGTCGCCAAATACCTCGGCGTTACGCCCCAGGGAAAGCTGGGAATATCGGAAGTCCGGGCCACCTATGGCGGGATCTTCGTCGGCCTTGGTGTGGCGGCGCTGTGGTTTCAGCAGCCCGAGGTTTACGCAGCCGTCGGGTTTGGCTGGCTGTCTTCGGGGTGGGTCCGCACGGTTTCGGTGTTCCTGGATCAATCCTTCGATGTAAGGAACCTGGGCGGGATCGTGATTGAGCTGGGCATTGGCCTTGCTCTGGTTTCCGAGATGCTATAACGGTACTGCAAGCCTCCTTGGGGCACCTTGCTCATCACGAAAATTAAGCACAGTTTCGTTTCCATTACGAAGAAAATAGTGCTGTCTGGATTTTATATGTCCCGGTTTTATACCGGTTTTATCATGGGTAATAATTTGCCCAATATGGGTAAGCTGACGAAGCAAAGCAGATCCGCCCCGGTTCTCCTGCGAAAATCCATCCGCCCGGAAAGCATTTCATGCCCGACTCAGCGCAGTGCCAGGAGGATTTGAACGCTCATAATGAACATGCACACCACTCCCACTGCATACGCCATGGTACGCCAGGGCTGAACACCGCACAGATAGAACAACGTATGGAGGTAGCGGGCGCCCGTAAATATCAGGAAAAGCCACGGAGCCCAAGCAGGGCTGGCGCCAACCCAAACGTAAGCAATACCCAAGCCCAGAAAAATCGGAATGTTCTCCAGGTCATTCAGCCAGGCACGTGCGGCTCTTTGAACTTGAGGCAATTCCTCTTCGGCGGCTTCTCGGCCCATGAACGCGGCATCTTCGGGAGTTTTGAACGTCAGCTTGCCGATTCGGTGAAAGCCCTGATAGGCGGAGATCGCAAACATCTTGAAGAACAGCAGCACCGAAGCTAGCGCGTACCAATACTCTGACTGATCCATGGTTCTTTTACTCCCTTGCCGGCAGCCGGACTGTCGTCGTGTGTGGCT
>NZ_JAWVZL010000140.1:0-6156 GCF_033722195.1 Marinobacter sp. | reverse complement strand
TGAGGCCCTCAGCTGTACCGCCGAGGGCTGAGCCGCCTTGAACCCGGACCCTCTACGTGCAAAGCCGATGCCTGGATGCTCTAGACCTGCAAACCCAGGGCCCGGCCGTGATGATCCAGGTGTTCGTCGATGAACGAGGCAATGAAGAAATAGCTGTGGTCATAGCCCCGATGCATCCGCAGCCGGATCGAGTGGTGCACCTGTTCGCAGGCTTCCGCCAGGGCGTCCGGGTTGAGCTGCTCGTCCAGGAACTCGTCCGCCGTACCCTGGTCGATCAGCAGCTGCAGCCGCTCCGGTGCGCCCGGCACCAGCAGGGTGGCGTCCCATTCCGCCCATTCCTCCCGGTCGTCACCGAGATAGCCCGAGAAGGCCTTCTGACCCCAGGGGCAGTCGCTGGGGTTACAGATGGGTGAGAAGGCCGACACCGAGGCGTAGCGGCCGGGGTTACGCAGGGCGCAGACCAGCGCACCATGGCCGCCCATGGAGTGGCCGCTGACGGACCGCGCGGCGGACACCGGCAGCTTGCTCTCCACCAGCGCCGGCAGCTCCTCCACCACGTAGTCGTACATGCGGTAGTGCCGCGACCAGGGCTCCCGGCTGGCATTGAGGTAAAAGCCCGCACCACTGCCGAAATCGTAGCTGTCGTGCTCGCCCGGCAGATCCAGGCCACGGGGACTGGTGTCGGGGCAGACGATGGCCAGCCCCAGCTCGGCGGCGCGCCGGTGGGCGCCGGCCTTCTGCATGAAGTTCTGGTCAGTACAGGTCAGCCCCGACAGCCAGTAAAGCACCGGGACCGGTCGCGGATCACTGCCAATGGCCTGGGGCGGCAGGAAAACCGCGAACTCCATATCACAGCCCAGCACTTTGGAGCTGTGCCGATAGCGGCGATGTTCGCCGCCAAAGCTGACGTTATTGGCAATCTGTTCCATGACGCACCTCAGAATAGGACCACCGACCGGATGCTCTTGCCTTCATGCATCAGATCGAAGGCCTTGTTGATCTCCCCCAGGGGCATGGTGTGGGTCACCATTGGGTCAATCTGGATTTCGCCGCGCATATAGCGCTCCACATAGCCGGGCAGTTCGGTACGGCCCTTGACGCCGCCAAAGGCGCTGCCGCGCCAGACCCGCCCGGTCACCAGCTGGAACGGCCGGGTGCGGATTTCCTCGCCGGCCCCGGCGACACCGATGATGATCGACTCGCCCCAGCCCTTGTGGCAGCACTCCAGGGCCGAACGCATGACGTCCACATTGCCGATGCACTCGAAGGAATAGTCGACGCCGCCGCTGGTGAGCTCCACCACCACTTCCTGGATCGGCTTGTCGTAGTTCTTCGGGTTGATGAAGTCGGTGGCGCCCAGCATGCGGGCCATCTCGAACTTGTCCTCGTTGATGTCGACGCAGATGATGCGGGACGCCCGCGCCATGACCGCGCCCTGCACCACGCTCAGGCCAATCCCACCCATGCCGAACACTGCCACCGTTGAGCCCGGCTCCACCTTGGCGGTATTGAGCACCGCACCAATGCCGGTGGTAACGCCACAGCCCAGAAGGCAGACCTTGTCCAGGGGTGCCTCCTTGCTGATCTTTGCCAACGCGATCTCCGGCATCACGGTGTACTCGGAGAAGGTGGAGGTCCCCATGTAGTGCTTGATCTGCTTACCGTTGTGGGAAAACCGCGAGGTGCCGTCGGGCATCAGGCCCTGGCCCTGGGTGGCGCGGATGGCCTGGCACAGGTTGGTCTTGCCGGAGCGGCAGAACGAGCACTCCCCACACTCGGGGGTGTAGAGCGGAATCACGTGATCGCCGGGTTTGACGGAGGTGACGCCAGCACCCACTTCCTCCACGATGGCGCCGCCTTCGTGGCCAAGGATGGCCGGGAAGTTACCTTCCGGATCGGCGCCGGACAGGGTGTAGGCGTCGGTGTGGCAGACACCGGTGGCCACCACCCGCACCAGGACTTCGCCGGCCTTGGGGCCTTCCACGTCAATCTCTTCGATAACCAGAGGCTTGCCCGCTTCCCAGGCAACCGCAGCGCGTGACTTCATATCGTTGTCCCTTCAGATCAGAATTCGTTGCAGAGGCTTTCAGATACGGTCACGGCCGGTGATGGTTCATTCCGCAGCCACATGCTTGGGCAGCTCGACGCCGGCGCCGGTGCGGGCCAGCTCTGCCAGTATGGCGGTGCGGGTGACAATGCCCACCAGGCGGTCGTTTTCCACCACAGGGTAGACCTTGGGTTTACCGTGGCCAAGATTCTGGGCCAGGTCAACAAGGCCCATCTCAGGGCTGATGGTGACCGGCTCCCGCACCATGACGTCGTCCACGATTGGGTCGCCCTCGTGGTGGTAGTTGCTGACCAGCAGGGCATGTATGCAGTCCTGCTCGGACACGAACCCCACCACCCGGCGGTGATCGTCCACCACCGGCAGGCCCGAGACATGGTTGGCCAGCAGGGTCTTGACCACCCTGGTCAGGGCGGTGCCACAGCGAATCGGCTCGATGTGGTTCGACAGTACATCGGAGGCTTTCAGTGAGCGCATGAGCTTTCTCCTTACTTCCCGTGTTGACGGTTGGCCATCACCCCGGGTCCGGTCGGCCGCGCCCGGTGACATTGGCTCTTGAGCGGCTGTCTCCTCCCCTAACCATAGTTAAAAAGCGCCGAAACGGGAAATGCCGGCGGCGCCGTCAGGCCACCGACGCGCCCTGCTCGATGGTGGCCATGCTCATGGCGGCAAAGTCCGCCAGCAGGGGTGCCGGCAGATCGTGTCCCATGCCCCGGATGCGCTCAAGCCGGGCGTGGGGAATCAGGTATTTAAGCTGCTCCGCCGCCACCGGTCGCACCAGCGGATCGTCGCTGCCGTGGATAATCACCGTCGGCACCCGGATCCGCCGGGTCATGGAGGACAGGCTGCCGGTGGCCAGTATGGCTCGGGTCTGGCGCAGGATACCGGCGGGGTGGTAGCTGCGGCGGTAGTCGCGGACGATGCGGTCCCGCACCTCCTCCTCCCGGGGCGGGAACCCCGGGCTCTGGATCGCCCGCCAGAACGCCAGGCTGCGCTCCACCACGGCCTCCTCGTGATGGCCCTTGGCCCCCACCCCGGCCAGTTTCCAGATCAGCCGGGGCTGGGGCAGCGGCAGCCGGGGACTGTTAGTGGACGTCATGATCAGGGTCAGGGTGCGGACTTTTTCCGGGAAGCTGGCCGCCAGCACCTGGCTGATCATGCCACCCATGGACACCCCCACCAGATGCACCGAGCCCAATCCCAGGGCATCCACCAGGCCGCATACGTCGGCGGCCATGTCATGCAGGGTGTAGGGGGAATCCACCGGCAGGCCCAGGCGATGGCGCGCCATCACCTTCACCGGATGGCCGGTGAGGCGGTCCTTGAGGTGGCTGGAGAGGCCGATGTCGCGGTTGTCGAATCGTATCACCCGGTAGCCGGCCTCGGCGTAGGCATCCAGCAGCGCTTCGGGCCAGAGGGTCATCTGGGCCGCCAGACCCATGATGAACAGCACCGGCTCACCGTCCGGGTTGCCCCGGGTCTCGACACACAGGCGCAGGCCGTTGCTGTCGATGTAAAAGCTTTGCGGGGAGTCGGATGGGCTTTGGGTCTGGGCTGTTGCAGTCATGATGATGAGTCGTTCGTTGCCTTTGTCTCGTTCAAGACTAACCGATTGCGATAGCCCTCCGGTAGCACCAGCTACTGCTACACTCACTGCACTCCGGGCCTTTTTCGGGCCAAAGCATCAAACGCGCTAACCATAGACCCAATCAGTTTGAACAGCGGGCAACTAAACCCTTGTTTTAAAAGGTCAGGGTCGCTATTAAATAGGTCTGGAACGCAACGGTCGCCAATCGGCACCCACATACAGGAGGAAGTACTATGACTTTACGTCTTGGTGATACCGCACCGGATTTCGAGCAGGACTCCAGCGAAGGCAAGATCCGCTTTCACGAATGGCTGGGCGACAGCTGGGGCATCCTGTTCTCCCACCCCGCTGATTTCACCCCTGTGTGCACCACCGAACTGGGCCTGACCGCAAAGCTGCGGGACGAGTTCGCCCGCCGCAACGTCAAGGCCATCGCCCTGAGCGTGGACCCGGTGGAGTCCCACAAGAACTGGATCAGCGACATCAACGACACCCAGGGCTGCACCGTCAATTTCCCGATCATCGCCGACCACGATCGCAAGGTGTCCGAGCTGTACGACATGATCCATCCCAACGCCAACGCCACGCTGACCGTGCGCTCGCTGTTCGTGATCGACCCCCAGAAAAAAGTGCGGCTGATGATCACCTACCCCGCCAGCACCGGGCGCAACTTCAACGAAGTCCTGCGGGTGGTGGACTCGCTGCAGCTCACCGACGAGCACAAGGTGGCCACCCCGGGCAACTGGGAGCGTGGCGATGACGTGGTGATCGTGCCCTCGCTGCAGGACGAGCAGGAGATCCAGCAGCGCTTTCCCAAGGGCTACAAGGCAGTGCGTCCCTACCTGCGCATGACGCCGGACCCGAAGACCAACTGGAACGCCGAATAAGGCGAAAAAAAAGCCCCTGCATGGCAGGGGCTGAAGAACAACGGAATGGTTTCTCATCCATCAGCCCGGCCTTCCGTCCGGGCTGATTCCTATCTGACGCTCCACCGCGTCGTACGGTTCCCTCAGAATGCCGGAACCACCGCACCTTCGTACTTCTCCAGAATGAAATTGCGCACCGCCTCCGAGGTGAGGGCCGCGGCCAGCGCCTGCATGGCGTCGCTGTCCTTGTTCTCCGGCCGCGACACCAGGATGTTGACGTATGGTGACTCGGAGCCCTCCAGGATCAGGGCGTCCTCGGTGGGGTTCAGGCCCGCTTCCAGGGCGTAGTTGGTGTTGATCATGGCCAGCTCCACCTGGTTCAGCACCCGCGGCAGGGTGGCCGCCTCCAGCTCGTAGAACTCCAGCTCCCTGGGGTTGCTGGCGATGTCCCGCGGGGTGGCGGTGATCTTGCTGCCGTCCTTGAGGGTGATCAGGCCGGCTTTCTGCAGCAGCAGCAACGCCCGGCCGCCGTTGGTGGGGTCGTTGGGGATGGCCACGGTGGCGCCCTCTTCCAGGGCCTCCAGCGACTCGATCTTGCTGGAGTAGGCGCCGAACGGCTCGACGTGGACACCCACCACACTCACCAGCTCGGTACCACGGCCTTCATTGAAGGACTGCAGGTAGGGCAGGTGCTGGAAGAAGTTGGCGTCCATGCGGCCCTGGGCCACCTGCACGTTGGGCTGGACGTAATCGGTGAACACCTTGATGTCCAGCTCCACGCCCTTCTCCGCCAGGCCGGGCTTGATGAATTCCAGGATCTCCGCGTGGGGCACGGCGGTGGCGGCCACGCTGAGGCGGTCGGCGGCCTGGACGGAAAACGCGGTGAACGCGGCGAGCAGGGTTATCAGTCGGGTCAGTTTCATAACATTCCTCGGTTTGGTTGACTGTGGATGGCCGCAGCGGGGACCTCAGCGCCGGCTGAAGTACAGCACCAGCCGGTCTCCCAGCATCTGCAGCAGCTGAACAAAAATCACCAGGAGGGCTACCGTAATCACCATCACATCGGTTTGGAATCGTTGATAACCGAAGCGGATGGCCAGGTCCCCCAGGCCACCTCCGCCCACTACACCGGACATGGCGGCGTAGGACACCAGGGTAATGGCGGTCACGGTGATGCCGGCGATGATGCCGGGCAGGGCTTCGGGCAGCAGCGCACCCAGTACGATCTGGCGCACACTGGCACCCATGGCCTGGGTGGCCTCGATGATGCCCCGGTCCACCTCCCGCAGTGACGTTTCCACCAGGCGGGCAAAGAAGGGGGCACCACCGGCCACCAGCGGTGGAATGGCGCCGGCTACCCCCAGCGAGGTGCCGATCAGCATCACCGTGACCGGAATCATCACGATCAGCAGGATGATGAAGGGCACCGAACGCAGGATGTTCACTACGAAGGACAGCACCGCATAGGCCACCGGCTGCTCCAGCAGCTGCCGCTTGCCGGTGAGAAACAGCAGCACCCCCAGCGGCAGGCCGATCAGCACACTGAACAGCAGCGACACGCCCACCATCACCAGGGTGTCCCAGCTGGCCCAGGCAATCTCGGCCCAGACCACATTAGCCAGCCATTGCTCGATCAT
>NZ_JAWVZL010000139.1:0-6204 GCF_033722195.1 Marinobacter sp. | reverse complement strand
GATGGCAACACCGCCTTGCCCATGTTGAAAAGCGGCAAATACGACTTTCTGGTGACCGACTGGAACATGCCGGGCATGTCTGGCATGGAGCTGCTCAAGGCAGTGCGGGCCGACGAAAACCTCAAGACCCTGCCGGTCCTGATGGTGACCGCCGAGGCCAAGCGCGAGCAGATCATTGCTGCGGCCCAGGCGGGCGTCAACGGTTACGTGGTCAAACCGTTCACCGCTGCTGTGCTCAAAGAGAAGATCGAAAAGATCTTTGAGCGTATGCAGTAAGTACCCAGTTTGGAAAAGGCCGAGCGAGCGCTCATGGGCAACAGAAAGACAAAGAATCCGCACCTCGATGCCGAGGTGACGGAGAAGCTGAAGGCGCAGGCGAGCGAACTCGTCGAGCAGGTTAACGCTGGCGACTATGCCAAGGCAATGCGGCTTATTAATGACCTGAACGAGGTCCGGGATCAGAGCCTGTACCGTGAAGTGGGGCGGTTGACCCGCAGCCTTCACGAGGCGATTCGCAACTTCCAGATCGACCCGCAGAATCCCGAGCAACAGGAGGCCCTGTCCAAGATGTCGGACGCCTCCGACCGCCTCGAGTATGTGGTAAAGATGACCAGTAATGCCGCCAACCGCACCATGGACCTGGTGGAGGATGCCATGCCCCGGGCCAACGCCATGCGAGAGCAGGCTCAGGCCCTCCGTGACGACTGGCAGCGCCTGCGGCGCCGGGAGATGGCACCTGAGGAATTCCGCGACCTGTACGGCCGCATCGACAGCTTCTTCGTCACCATGGCCGATGATGCCGACGCCATGTACGGCAACCTGTCCGAAATCCTGCTGGCGCAGGACTTCCAGGACCTGACAGGCCAGGTGATCCAGAAGGTTACCACCCTGGTCAAGGAGGTGGAGGAGCACCTGCTGAGCCTGGTGGTCATGGCCAGCCATGTGGACAAGATCACCGGCACGGTCCACGACATAACAGCGCCCGAGGAAGAATCCCCTGAGAAGGGACAGGGTCCCCAGATGCGTGCGGCCGAACGGGCCGATGTGGTGTCCGGTCAGGACGACGTTGATGACCTTCTGTCCAGTCTGGGTTTCTAAATGAGGTTGTTCCATGGCATTTGACGCTGACGACGAGATTCTCCAGGACTTCCTGGTGGAAGCCGGTGAAATTCTTGAAAAGCTTTCCGAGCAGTTGGTGGACCTGGAGCAGAATCCGGACGACAGCGACCTGCTCAATGCCATTTTCCGGGGTTTTCACACCGTAAAGGGCGGCGCCGGCTTCCTGCAGCTGGACGCCCTGGTCAACTGCTGCCATTCGGCAGAGAACGTTTTTGACACCCTGCGCAACCGCAAGCGCCGGGTGGACCCGGAGCTCATGGATGTGGTCCTGCCGGTGCTGGACTACGTCAACGCCATGTTCGAGCAGGTCCGCAACCGGGAAGAACCCACTCCCGCCCCGGATGAACTGATTGAGGCACTGGACCGCTTTGCCGAGCCCGCATCGGAGGATGCCGCAGCCGAGCCCGCCGAATCCTATTCCGGCAGCGAGGAAGGCGAGGAAGCGTCGGCTGACGACGGCGGGGACATTACCGACGAAGAGTTCGAGCAGCTGCTCAATGCCCTCGACGGAAGCGACAGCGGCGATGAGCCGAAGGCGGCGGAGGAGTCCGCCTCCGGTGGCGGCAGCGACAGCGACGAGATTACCGACGACGAGTTCGAGGCCCTGCTGGACGATCTCCATGGCAAGGGCAAGTTCTCAGGCCCGGTGGCCGGGCAGGAGGCCGCGTCGTCCGCGGCCGGCGACCAGAAGGCCGGTGGCGGTGGCGACGACCTGATCACCGATGACGAATTTGAAAGCCTGCTGGATGAGCTCCATGGCCGCGGCGGCAGCCCCACCGCCGGCGCCCCGGCCGGCAAACCGGAAGCCAAGAAGCCCGAAGCCCAAAAACCGGAACCCAAGAAGCCGGAGTCCAAGAAGCCTGAGCCGAAAAAAACCGAGCCCGCCAAGGCCGGTGGTGGCAGGGCCGAGCCGGCAGCCGCCCCTGCCCCGGCGGCGCCGCCCCGTGACGCCGCGTCGGCGGCGGAAACCACAGTGCGGGTGGACACCAAGCGACTGGACGACATCATGAACATGGTGGGCGAGCTGGTGCTGGTGCGAAACCGCCTGCAACGGCTGGGCTCGCAAAGCGAAGACGAGCACATGCAGAAGGCGGTCTCCAACCTGGACGTGGTCACCACCGACCTGCAGTCCGCGGTCATGCAGACCCGCATGCAGCCCATCAAGAAGGTGTTCGGCCGCTTCCCCCGGGTGGTCCGGGACCTGGCCCGCAGTCTCAAGAAAGAAATCAACCTGGTGATGCACGGCGAGGACACCGATCTGGACAAGAACCTGGTGGAGGCCCTGTCGGACCCGCTGGTTCACCTGGTACGCAATTCGGTGGACCACGGCATCGAGCTGCCGGAAGTCCGTGAGAAGGCCGGCAAGCCCCGCACCGGCACTGTCACCCTGTCCGCCGAGCAGGAGGGTGATCACATCCTGCTGGTGATCGAGGACGACGGTGCCGGTATGGACCCGGACAAGCTGCGCCAGAAGGCGGTGGAGAAGGGCATCTACGACCAGGATGCCGCCGACCGCCTGAGCAGGACCGAATGCTATAACCTGATCTTCGCCGCCGGCTTCTCCACCAAGGAGCAGATTTCCGATGTCTCCGGACGCGGTGTGGGCATGGACGTGGTCAAGACCAAGATCGGCCAGCTCAACGGCATGATCAATGTGGAGTCGGAGCTGGGCAAGGGCTCGCGCATCGTCATCAAGGTACCGCTCACCCTGGCCATCATGCCGACTCTGATGATCATGCTGGGGGATCAGTCCTTCGCGCTGCCGCTGGTGAACGTGGTGGAAATCTTCCACCTCGACCTGACCAAGAAGAACATCGTCGATGGCCGCGAGTGCATCGTGGTGCGGGACAAGGTGTTCCCGCTGTTTCACATCAAGCGCTGGCTGGTGCAGGGTGCCGCCGGCCAGCCCGCTCCCAAGAGCGGTCACGTGGTGATCGTGGCCATGGGCACCAAGCGCGTGGGTTTTGTGGTGGACCAGCTGATTGGTCAGGAAGAGGTGGTGATCAAGCCCCTGGGCCGCGCCCTGCAGGGCACCCCCGGCATGGCCGGCGCCACCATTACCGGGGACGGCCGCATCGCACTGATCATCGATGTGCCCAGCCTGCTGCAGCGCTACGGCTGAACCGGAGGGCATGAATCCGTGCTGAGGAGAAGTAGATGACGGTTTCTGTCCTGGTGGTCGACGATTCGGGCTTCTTCCGCAAGCGCCTGACTGAAATTCTCAACGCCTCCGGCAGCATCGAGGTGGTGGGGGTTGCCAGCAACGGCCGGGAGGGCGTTGAGATGGCGGAAAAACTCCGCCCCGACGTCATCACCATGGACTACGAGATGCCGGTCATGGACGGCATCACCGCGGTCCGGGAAATTCTCAAGCGCCGGGCAGTGCCGGTCCTGATGTTCTCGTCGCTGACCTACGAAGGCGCCCGGGTGACACTGGACGCGCTCGAGGCCGGCGCGGTGGACTTCCTGCCCAAGAACTTCGAGGAAATCGCCCGCGACAACAGCGAGCTGCAGAGGATCCTGCGCCAGCGGATTCTGGACGTGGCGCGCAGCCAGCCGGCATCCCGGCCGGCCCCGGTGGCTCCGGCCCCGGCCGCACCCACCAGACAGAGCCTCCGGCCGACCCAGGAACGACCGGCCACGCCGGAGCGGCCAGCACCCGCGCCGGCGCCGGAATCGAGCCGGGCGACCGGTCGCCGGGCCGCGCACCGGTCATTCAGCGTGGTGGCCATAGGTACCTCCACCGGCGGCCCCATTGCCCTGCAGCGGGTGCTGACCGCGCTGCCCGCCGGATTTCCGGCCCCCATCGTGCTGGTGCAGCACATGCCCGCCAGTTTCACGCCGGCGTTTGCGGACCGGCTCAACAAGCTCTGCCAGATCGAGGTCCGCCAGGCCGAAGAGGGCGATCTTCTGCGGCCCGGTCTGGCGCTACTGGCCCCCGGTGGCAAGCAGATGATGATCGAAAACCGCGGCGGCCAGGCACGGGTTCGGGTGTTGCCCGGCGACGAGCGCCTGAACTACAAGCCCTGTGTCGATGTGACCTTCGGCTCCCTGGCCCGCAGCTTTCCCGGCAAGACCCTGGGGGTCATCCTCACCGGCATGGGCGCTGACGGCAAGGAAGGCTGCCGGATGATGAAGCAGGCCGGCGCGGTGGTCTGGTCCCAGGATGAGAAAACCTCGGTAATCTACGGCATGCCCATGGCCGTGGCCAAGGCCGGTCTGTCCGACGAGATTCTGGCGCTGGAGGATGTCGGCCGTCGTCTGGTGGAGGCCGTGATCTGATGGATATCCTCAGCCTCCTGGGCATCATCCTGGCCTTTGCCGCCATCCTCGGCGGCAATCTGCTGGAGGGCGGCGCCCTGGCGTCCCTGTTCAATGGCCCGGCGGCGCTGATCGTCATTGGCGGCACCCTGGCGGCCACCATCCTGCAGACCTCCTGGCCCACCCTGCGCAGGGCATTCGCCCAGGTGCGCTGGGTTTTCCTGCCGCCCCATGTGGGGCTGGAGGACGGCATGGGCAAGGTCATCGACTGGAGTGTCAAGGCCCGCAAGCAGGGTCTGCTGGGGCTTGAGGGCATGGCGGAGCGGGAGCCCGAGCGGTTCGCACGCAAGGGCCTGCAGTTGCTGGTGGACGGCGCCGAGACCGAATCCATCCGCAGCATCCTGGAGGTGGACCTGGAGTCCCGCGAGAGCCGGGATCTGGACGCCGCCCGCGTATTCGAGGCCATGGGGGGCTACTCCCCCACCATTGGCATCATCGGCGCGGTCATGGGCCTGATCCAGGTGATGACCAACCTGGAGGATCCCAGCAGCCTGGGCAGCGGTATCGCCACCGCCTTCGTGGCCACCATCTACGGCGTTGCCCTGGCCAACCTGCTGTTCTTTCCCATCGCCAACAAGATGCGGGCGCTGGTGCGCCAGCGTTCCCGCTACGAAGACATGATGATCGACGGCATCATTGCCATTGCCGAGGGTGAGAACCCCCGGTCCATCGAGCTGCGCCTGCGCGGCTTCATACAGTGAGGCACGGACCTGCCGGTCCGGGCTTGGGTGAGTTATGAGACGGCGACGCCTACCGCAGGATGACCTGCACAATCAGGAACGCTGGCTGGTGTCCTACGCGGACTTCATCACCCTGCTGTTCGCCTTTTTCGTGGTGATGTACGCGGTGTCCTCGGTCAACGAGGGCAAATACAAGGTCCTCTCCGACACCCTCACAGGGGTCTTCAACGCCCCCCAGCGCTCGGTCAATCCCGTCGAGGTGGGGGAGTTCGACCCGCGAGCCATTGCCAATACCAATCCGGACGTGATCAACCCCGCCGTCACCGAAGCGCCCCGAAACGACGCCGGCGCCGGCGATGAGATCAATCGTACCCAGGCCCTGCGAGCCATGGCGGACCAGCTGGCGCTGGAGTTCGACGAGCTGATTGATCAGGGCGTGGTGACCCTGGAAACCAGCGATGAATGGATCGAACTCAGCCTGCGGGACAGCCTGCTGTTCGGCAGCGGCGACGCCGAGCCGCATTTCGATGCCTTCGAGCTGCTCGAGACCATTGCCGGTGTGCTCAAGGGCCGCGATAACGCGGTTCGCGTCGAGGGCTTCACCGATGACCTGCCCATCCGCACCGCCAGCTTCCCCTCCAACTGGGAGTTGTCCGCTGCGCGCGCTGCAGCGGTGGTGCGGGTGCTCATAATGGAAGGTGTGGAACCGGAACGGCTGGCGGCGGTAGGTTATGGCCAGTATCAGCCGCTGGCCCGCAATGACACCGCCGAGGGTCGCAGCCGCAACCGTAGGGTGGTGCTGCTGATTTCCCGGGATGCCAGTATCCGGGGTGTCATGCGCTAGCCGGAACGGCCAGGCTGGCACGAATCCTGTATCCCGTTTTGGAAACCGCGGAGCGGGCAAAGGATTGCCGCGGAACCCAGGCCAGGAAGGACCCTTACCGGCTCCGCCACACTCAAGAAACCGATCAGATGGCCGACACCCTATCAGTGTGGCGGACCAATCACGGAGACGCTTTGTGCGAATTTGGGCAGTAGCCAATCAAAAGGGTGGGGTGGGCAAGACCACCACCGTGACAGCGCT
>NZ_JAWVZL010000138.1:0-6253 GCF_033722195.1 Marinobacter sp. | reverse complement strand
GGTGGTTCACACCGATGATGGCTGGCAGGCCATCAACGCCGTGGCGGGGGAGGCCAGTTTCCGGGCTGTGGCGGCCGCCGGCGAGAGCCGGCTGGAGCTGATCAGTCAGTCCCCGCTGGCGGATCCGGAAGCGCTCGATCAGACCCTCCAGGCCATGGCGGATTACTCAGGTGAGAATGGCTCCCATTATCGTTGAGGTGTTGCGCCGGGGCTGATAACCTTGCCCCTCTGCCAGCGTTCAACCGGAGAGCTGTCTTTGCTGGAAACAAGCGCTGTGGTCCAACCCCGACACTTCTCGATGGGTGACTTCCTGGGCTTTGGCCGGGACTTCGGCATCGACTACCGGTTCCCGACGCTGGCCGGTGGCCGACTGCCTACCAGTCAGGCGGTGGCCCTGGGCCAGATCGAGGAACAGGTGCTGCCGTCCGGTTTTCGCCTGACCCGGTCCAGTCTGGACGTGCTCCAACCCTACGAGTCGGTGTCCCTCGGGCAGTCGCCGCTGCTGATGGTGGTGGTCCTGCAGGGCAGCGTCCGGCTCGAGGTAGGCAGTTGGCGGCGAACCCTCCATACCGGCATGGCCCTCAGTCTGCAACTCGGGCCGGAGCAGCCGCTGCGGGCGGTCCAACTCTCCGGGCAGCGTCTGGAAACGGTCACCCTGGCGCTCGATTCCCGACATCTCGACGGTGCCGGCAGCCAGGCCGCGCTGGTGGCTGAACTGCTGCGGCGCTCGCCCCAGCCGGTGCACGCCTGGCGCGTGCCCGCCGCCCTGCTTGGTCTGCTCCGGCACGGCCTGGAGACAGCCCGGCCGGCCCTTCAGCGGGAGCTGATCCTCGAGGGACTGGCCATGCAGCTGATGGGTTTTGGCCTGCCGGGGGAGGGCGCCAGGTCAACACGTGACACAGGTCTTGGCCCCGGAGACTTGCAGCGTCTGGAAGCCGTGCGGCGACGGCTGGAGTTTGCACCGGCGGAGGACTACAGCCTGGCTGATCTGGCCCGGCGGGCCGCCATGAGTCCAAGCAGCCTGCGCGCCAAATTCCGGCAGGCCTACGGCGTCCCGGTATTCGAGTATCTTCGCAATTGCCGCCTGGAACTGGCCCGGCGCAGTCTCGAGGAGGGCCTGACCGTCCAGCAGGCCGCCCATCGGGCCGGCTACCGCCACGCCACCAACTTCGCCACCGCCTTCCGCCGGGCCTTCGGTCTGTCGCCAAGCGACCTTGGCTGATTGCCTCCCTCTGCCCTGGGTGCGGGGAGTCCTCCCGCCGCAGGGGATCTTGTCATTGCCCATACAAACCCTGGCGCCGGGCATACCTCGAGACCCCCTTAAAATAGAATAATTCTCATTAACGTTATTCGCTGTCCAAATCGAGGTTCTTCCCATGTTCCAACCCGCTCCCCTGTCACTGGCGGTAGCCCTGGGTCTGGCCGGCCTGGCCGGTGCCGCTCCCGTTGTTGCCGATAAAAACGATGATTCGGTGATCCTGCTGGACGCCCTGGAAGTAACGGCGCTCCGTGGCGCCACCAAGACCGATACCGCCTTCGTGGAGACCCCCCAGTCGGTGTCTGTCGTCACCGAGGAGCAGATCGAGCGCCAGGGCTCGGAGTCCGTCCAGCAGGCCACCCGCTACAGTGCCGGGGTTTTTACCAACCAGTACGGCGCCACCGCCTCGCGCTATGACGCCATCAAGCTGCGGGGTTTCGGCAGCGACAGCATCGACAACCAGTACCTGGACGGTCTCAAGCTGTTGAACGACAAGGGCACCTACAGCATCCTGCAGATCGACCCCTACTTCCTGGAGCGTATCGAGGTGGTCAAGGGGCCGTCATCGGTGCTCTATGGCCGCGCCGCCCCGGGCGGACTGGTGGCGTTGACCAGCAAGAAGCCTGTCTTCGAGCGCCAGTACCAGGTGCAGGCCAGTGTCGGGACCCAGGGCCACAAGGGCGCTGCATTTGATTTCAGCAACCGTGTCGGCGAATCGGGCAATGCCGCCTATCGCCTGTTGGGTCTGGTGCAGGACGCCGACAGTCAGTGGCACAAGGTGAAGCAGGAGCGCTATGCGCTGGCGCCTTCCCTGACCCTGGACCTAGGCGAGGCCACCACCCTGACCCTGATGGCTTACCTGCAGCAGGATCCGGAGGGCGGCTATTACGGCGGCGTGCCGGCGGAGGGTTCGCTGACGCCCCGCAACGGCCGCAAAATCTCCAACAACTTTTACGACGGTGAGCCGGACTACGAGCGTTTCGATCGCCGCCAGACCCTGCTGGGCTATCAGTTGGAACACCGTTTCAGCAGCACCTGGTCGGCGCGCCAGAACCTTCGCTTCCATCAGGCCGACGTGGAATACGGTCAGGTCTACAATCAGGGTTACTGGCTGCCCGACGACACCCTGCCGCGCACCTATTTTGGCGCAGATGAGGACCTTGAAGGCCTGGCAGTGGACAACCAGCTGATTGCCGAATTCGACACCGGCGCCGCGCGCCACACGCTGCTCACCGGCCTGGACTACCAGCAACTGGATGTGGATGCGGACTGGACCTGGGGCGGCTGGCCCTCCAGTTTTGCGCTCATCGACCCGTTTGATCCGGTCTACGGCACCGAGGGTGTGATCAGCCCCTACCAGGACAACCAGCGCAGTCTGTCCCAGACCGGAGTCTACCTGCAGGACCAGGTGGCCTACCGCAACTGGCGCCTGACCCTGGGTGGCCGTTACGACTGGATCGACGTGGAGAATGATTACCAGACCCTGGCGTTTGGCACCCAGGGCAATGAAGCGCTGGACGACACCCAGTTCAGCGGCCGCGCGGGCCTGCTTTATCTTTTCGATAATGGCGTCGCGCCTTACCTGAGCTACTCGGAGTCCTTCAATCCCAACAGCAACGTGGACGAGCGTGGTGAGCTGATCAAGCCCGCCGAAGGTGACCAGGTCGAGGCGGGCCTCAAATTCCAGCCTGCCGGCACCCGGGACCGCTACAGCATTGCGGTATTCCGGATCAATCAGGAGAACGTGGCCAACTACATCCAGGCGGTGCAGGCCTGCCGGGTCTATTCGATCCGTTCCGAAGGTGTGGAACTGGAGGCCAGTACAGAGCTGACCGACAATTTCTCGCTGCTGGCCAGCTACAGCTACACCGATGTGAAGGTCAAGGAGTCCGCCACGCCCATCGAAGGCAATACGCCTGTCGCGACGCCGGAGCATTTGGCCTCGCTCTGGGCCAGTTACGGTTTTGTCGATGGCAGCCTGGCCGGCCTTGATATGGGTCTGGGGGTTCGCTATGTCGGCGAGAGCTGGGCCAATGAGCGCAATACCCTGGAGGTGCCGGACTACACCCTGGTGGACCTGACCCTCGGTTATGACCTTTCGCGGCTGGGGCTGGCGGGGGTCAGCACACGACTGAACGCCAACAACCTGCTGGATAAGGAATTCGTGGGTGCCTGCTACAGCGAGGCGGTGTGCTATTTCGGCGCCGAGCGCAGTGTCCAGGCCACGGTCACCTACGACTTCTGATCGGTGCCAGTCGCTGCAGCATCAGGGACCCGGATGGCGCATCGCACGCCATCCGGGCTCCGGCCTCAGAGCTCGCGGTGTTCCCGGCGCCGCTGGTCAAAATCGCGGCTGGCCAGTTGCGGCTCGTCGCAATGCAGGTACCAGGAGGACTGCAGCCACCGCTGTTCGGGGTAGTACTTGAACACCAGCTGGCCGCCTTTGAGGGTGTTGACCACCTTCTGGACGACGCCCTGGCGCACCGCCGGACAGCCGTGGCTGCGGCCGAGGCGGCCGTGCTCTCTGATCCAGCTCGGGTCCACGTAGTCGGCGCCGTGGATCACGATGGCCCGTTCCCGGGCACGGTCGTTGATGCCTTCCTCCAGACCGTCCAGACGCAGGGAGTAGCCGTGTTTGCCCTGGTAGCTCTCGCTGGCCCGGAACAGACCAATACTGGACTGATAACTATTGACCGTATTGGAAAATTCCGTGGCCCGGTTGAGGCCGCTGTTCTTGCCGTGGGCCACTAGCTCGCGCATCAGCAGCTCACCCTTGGCCAGATCGAAGATCCACAGCCGACGCTCGGTGGAGGGCAGGCTGAAGTCGATCACCGCCAGCCGCTCGGGTTCCTCGACGCCATTCCTGACGGCGCACTGGGTGGCCTGCAGGGCCGCCTGCAGCACATCCCGGTTGATGTTGGGGGCGGAGCGCGCCAGCTGGCGGGTCAGGTCGTCGTCAAAGCTGACGGCCGGGGCCGGTGACGCAAAAAGAACCAGAGATAGCGAAGCAAAAAGACATGACACGAACGCGCGTTTATGACGCCTGACTGCCATGGACGAACCCTCTCGCAAGGTTTTGATCAGTGGGGTAACGGGCGTCTCCCCGGGGTTGATGAAAGTCATATTTCTTTATTCTATCGGGCTTTTCTGTGGTGCCTATCAAAACGTACGAAAAATGGACAAAAGATAACGAAAGACCCCTATATGGCGCTCACGGAATATCCCGTACAGGACGCCGGACCGCCGGCTGGGACATGGACGCCCGGGCAATCCCCATCTAGGCTGAGTGGGCAAGGTTCCAATTCGATCCCAAATTCACGTGGACAGGAGGCTCAATATGCCGACCCTCTTAACCCGCGCCCGCCGTATCGGCAGCCTCCGGCTGCGCGCGCAATCCCCTCACAATCACAATACAGCCATGCGTAACGCCCTGGCGGCGCTGCTGTTGCTAGCCCCGTTCATGGCGGCCAGCGCCGACCAGCAGGAGGCTCCCGAACGGGTCACCTCCGCCAGCGTTGGCGACCTGGACGTGGAGACATTGGCCACCCTGGAATTCCCCTGGGCCTTGGCGGTGCTGCCGGGCAACCGCATGCTGATCACCGAGAAGCCCGGACACCTGCGAATCTGGGAGGCCGGCGAGCTCTCGGACCCGGTCAAGGGCGTGCCCGACGTGGTCTACCGTGGCGCTGGCGACCAGGGCGGTCTGCTGGACGTGGCCCTGGACCCGGATTTTGACAGCAATCAGCGGATCTACCTGTCCTACGTAGAAGCGGCCGAACAGCAGCCCAGCGGCACCCACGATCTCAATGACGCCCGCTTTGCCACGTATGTGGACACCTCCGATGACATCGTCCGGGGTGGGGCGGTCGCTCGTGGCCGGCTGGATGGCAATCGCCTCAGGGATGTGGAGGTGATCTGGCGTCAGGAACCCAAGACCCTGGGCCGTGGCCACTTCGGTCACCGCCTGACCTTCGCGCCGGACGGCAAGCTGTTCATCACTTCCGGCGATCGTATGCGCTTTGACCCGGCCCAGAACCTCAATACCAACCTGGGCAAGATCGTCCGCATCAACACGGATGGCTCGATTCCCGAGGACAACCCCTTCGCCGGCAAGGACGACGCCCGCGGTGATGTGTGGAGCTACGGCCATCGCAATATCCTGGCGGCGACCATGCACCCCGCCCTGGATCAGCTGCTGGTGTTCGAGATGGGGCCCCTGGGGGGCGACGAGGTCAACCTGATCGAGAAAGGCGGCAACTACGGCTGGCCGGAGGTCAGCAATGGCTCCCACTACAACCGCGCCACCATTCCGCCCCACGCCGGCACCGACCAGTACAAGCAGCCCTTGCGGACCTGGACACCGGTGATTTCACCCTCCGGGGCCCTGGTCTACGACGGCACCCTGATGCCGGAGTGGCAAAACAGCGTGCTGGTGGGCGGCCTGTCGTCCAAGGCCATCGTGCGGCTGGAGATGGACGGCGAGCGCATTGCCGTCGAGGAGCGAATCGATATGGGCCGCCGTATCCGGGACCTGGTTCAGGCACCCGATGACTCCCTCTATGCCCTGGTGGACGCCAAGGAGGGCAAGCTGATCCGTCTGCTGCCGGTGCGCACCGACGCAGGCCGCCCGGCGGTGGCGCCGGAATAGGAGATCGTTAGTGGCAGAGTCCGGGGGCGCAGCTTTGCAGCCGGCTACTCCCGGCCTCGACCCTGTTCTGGAAGTCCATGGCCGTTACTGGCTGCAGGCGCGGCTTAGCCGATCATTGATGGCCCGCCAGGGCTCGGTGGCAGGTGGCAGTTCAACCAGGATGCGCGTCAGACCCGCCTGGTCCAGGGTATGCAGGGCGGTATAGAGCATGCGGGCATAGGCCTCGGGATCGGCCCCGAGCTGGATGGCTTCGGCAACCGTTGATTCCGGCGGAGCATGTTGGAACCAGACTGCGCCCAGCCGTTCTGCAGGGCTGGCCAGTTGCTGCAATGCCTTGGGAAAATCCT
>NZ_JAWVZL010000137.1:0-6281 GCF_033722195.1 Marinobacter sp. | reverse complement strand
TCAAGACAAAACTCAAATTCGACGAGTCACTGTCTCGATATTTCTGTCGAAACATCGCAGCCAGCGCCCACACGAATTACTTGATCAACTTTTTAAAGAGCGTGAGCCGTTAAGCTCAATCGAGGCGCGTATTCTACAGCCATCCCCGATCCTGTCAACCGCTGATTTTGATCGCCTTATTTCCCAATCAAATCATGCCGTTAACCAACTCCCCCGGCAGGCCGTTGTGCCTGTTGCCCCGAAGGAGATGCGCATTCTACAGACACCCAAGCGGGTGTCAACGCGCTTATTGCGAAAAACCGGAAAATCTTTTCCGTCGGCTATTTGGTGATCAGCACCCGGGCGATCTTCTTTTTACCGGCCTGGATCACGGCGTCATCACCGGCGCTGAAAACGGTATCCGCCGATACCTGCTCACCATTAACGTAGACCGCGCCACGACCCAGAACATCCTTGGCCGCGGCGCCGTTCTTCACCAGACCCGCCAGCCGCAGAACGGAGGCCAGCGGCAACTGATCCTGCCCCTCTAGGGCAACTTCGACGGTGGGCACGTTCTCCGGAATTTCCCCCAGCGCCACCCGGTTACCGGCGGATTTGTGCGCCGTCTTTGCGGCTTCCTCATCGTGGAAGCGGGCAATGATCTCTTCCGCCAGCACCTTCTTGTAGTCCTGGGGATTAGCGCCGGCTTCCACCGCCCTGCGGTAGTCCGCCACCTCGGCCATGGGCCGGAAGCTGAGCAACTCGAAATAACGCCACAGCAGATGATCCGGCACCGACAGCAACTTGGTGTACATCTCGCCGGGGGAATCGTTGACACCTATATAATTGCCCAGGGACTTGGACATCTTCTGCACACCGTCCAACCCTTCCAGGATCGGCATGGTAAGAATCACCTGGGGCGCCTGGCCAAAATGCTTCTGCAGAATGCGCCCCATCAGGAGGTTGAACTTCTGGTCGGTGCCGCCAAGCTCCACGTCCGCTTCCATGGCCACCGAGTCGTAACCCTGCACCAGCGGATAGAGGAACTCGTGTATGGCGATGGGCTGCTCCGCCCGGTAGCGCTTGGTGAAATCATCCCGCTCCAGCATCCGGGCCACGGTGTATTGGCCGGCAAGACGGATCATGTCGGCGGCACTCATCCTGCCCATCCAGTGGGAATTGAACATCACCTCGGTTTTGGCCGGGTCCAGAATCTTGAAGACCTGCTCTTTATAGGTCTGGGCGTTGGAGGCCACCTGCTCGTCCGTCAGCGGCGGGCGGGTGGCACTCTTGCCGGTGGGGTCGCCGATCTTGCCGGTGAAATCGCCGATCAGGAACATGACGTGGTGGCCCAGGTCCTGGAACTGCCGAAGCTTGTTGATCAGCACCGTATGCCCCAGGTGCAGGTCCGGCGCGGTCGGATCGAAGCCCGCCTTGATCCTCAGCGGCCTGCCCAATTTGAGCTTCTCGACCAATTCGTCCTCCGGGAGCAGCTCATCCACTCCGCGTTTGATAATGGCCAGGGACTCGTCAATTGATGGCATGGGCACTAATTCCTTGATTTCAGTGGCGACAACGGCCTCTTACGTTTACAGAGCCCAACAAAATTTCGCTGAGCGTTACTCCGAAGCCTGATACTATGCTTACTGCCTATAAAACAGCCAGTGCCGGCGGGCCGACAGGCGCGGCATTATAACAAGCGTGGCGAGAAAATCCCTGCCTATCCAAAACGTCATTAGGCGGGGAGATGCAATGCCAGTATCTTGCCTGCTTTTGCGACATCGCAGGTTGAACTATACTTCAACCCTGACTTTAATTAGGCTGTTCAACCTACAGAATTAACGACTAAAACAGGTTAACGACGTGCTCAAGACCTTTCCCAAGACCCATCTTGCGGCGGCTATCCTGACCGGGGCGGTGATCAGCGTGACCACCATGTTCAGCCCCAGCGCCGACGTTGAAGCCAAGAGACTTTCCATTTCCCTGGATCTTGAATCCGGCGAAATCACCGAAATTTCCAGCACATCCAAACCCAGCCCCGCGCCGGTGGTGGATGTTGCCGAACAGCCGGAAAGCGTCAGCGACGCCTCGGAGCCTGCTGCTCCGGCGCCCCGCAACAGCCTCGCCGAAGCCCCGCCGGAACCGGAAGCTCCGGCAACCGCTGCAACCATGACCCCCAGCGCCCCGGCGGCACCGGAGCTGAGCTGGCAGGAATTCCCGGTCAAGAGCGGCGACAGCCTTTCCACCCTGTTCCGCAAGGCCGGATTCAACGATGGCCTGATGCTGTCGGTCATCCATGGCAAGGGCGAGGCCAAGAAACTGCAACGCCTGTACGCCGGCGAAACCATCGCCTTCGCCAAGGATGAAGACGGCGAACTGGCCGGCGTTCGCCTGCAGCGGTCGCTGATGGAATCCCTGGTCATTGAACGGGCCGGCGACGGCTTTGCGGGCAAGACGGTGGTTCGCGAACCCGAGGTGCAGGTTACCTATGCCGAGGCGGAGATCGACAGCTCCCTGTTCGGCGCCGGACAGGCGGCCGGGCTGACCGACAAGCTCACCATGGAGCTGGCCGGCATTTTTGGGTGGGACATCGACTTCGTGCTGGATATCCGCAAGGGCGACAGCTTCAGCGTGGTTTACGAAGAGCTCTATCTGGACGGCGAGAAATTCGACAACGGTCGCATCCTGGCCGCCAGCTTCAACAACCAGGGCCGCAACCTGGCGGCGGTGCTGTACACCGACAACAATGGCGTCAGCGATTACTTCACCCCGGATGGCCACAGCATGCGCAAGGCCTTCCTGCGGACCCCGGTGGACTTTGCCCGGATCTCCTCGAACTTCAACCTGAACCGCCGTCACCCGGTACTTAACACCATCCGCGCCCATAAGGGCACCGATTACGCCGCTCGCACCGGCACTCCCATCAAAGCCGCGGGCGATGGGCGTGTGACTCTGGCCGGGCGCAAGGGTGGCTACGGCAACACGGTGGTGCTCCAGCACGGCAACAACATCACCACCCTGTACGCCCACATGAGCCGTTTCGCCAAGGGCGTGCGCTCCGGCAAGTACGTGAAGCAGGGCCAGGTAATCGGTTACGTGGGCTCCACGGGCCTGGCCACCGGCCCGCACCTGCATTACGAGTTCCGGGTCAACGGCGTGCACCGCAACCCGGTAACGGTCAAACTGCCGGACGCCGCGCCGATCCCGAAATCGGAAATGGCCCGCTTCAAGGCCGCCACCGCCACCACGCTGGCGCAGCTCGAGACCTACCAGGACACCCGTCGCATTACCCTCGCCCGGGGTGACTGACGTGGCCGCCGACGCCTGGCTCGGCCTTATGTCCGGCACCAGCATGGACGGCATCGACGCCGTGCTGGTGCGCTTCGAGCAAGACTCCCTCAACCTCATTGCGACCAGCAGCCTGGCCTATCCCCACGATGTCCGGGAACGGCTGGAGCGTCTCAGTCAGAACCACGGCAGCCCGGACGAACTCGGCGAACTGGACCACCGCCTGGGCGGCCTGTTCGCTGAAGCCGCCCGCAGGCTCATTGCCAGCAGTGGACTTGAGGCAGGGCAGATCGCGGCCATCGGCAGCCATGGCCAGACCGTCCGCCACCAACCCGACGGTCAGCACCCATTTTCCCTGCAGCTTGGTGACCCCAACCTGATCGCCGAACACACCGGCATCACCACCGTGGCGGACTTCCGCCGCCGCGACCTGGCGGCCGGCGGCGAGGGTGCGCCCCTGGTTCCGGCCTTTCACCGCGCCTTCTTTGCCAGCCAGCAGGAACACCGCTGCATCCTGAACATCGGCGGTATCGCCAACATCACCTGGCTGCCGGCAGACGCCCCGGACAAGGTATCCGGCTACGACACCGGCCCCGGCAACGCCCTGATGGACGCCTGGTGCCAGCACCACACCGGCCGACCCTATGACGAAGACGGACAGTGGGCCGCGCAAGGCCGGGTGGATTCGCGTTTGCTGACGGACATGCTGGGAGACGGCTACTTTGCCCAGCCAGCCCCCAAGAGCACCGGCAAGGAGAAGTTCAACCTGGCCTGGATAAACACCCACCTGGCGCGTCATGGCGAGCTTGCGCCGGCGGATGTCCAGCGCACACTGCTGGAAGTAACGGTCAGATCCATTGCCGATGAGCTGGCAAACACCGAAGCCAGCACCATCTATGTGTGCGGCGGTGGCGCGCGGAATCCGGTCCTGTTGGAGGCCATCACCCGGGCTTGTGGCGATCGCAAGGTATTGTCAACGCAGGTTCTGGGCCTGGATCCCCAGTGGGTGGAGGCGACTGCTTTTGCCTGGCTGGCAAGTCAGACCATGGCCGGCAAACCCGGCAATCTGCCGAAGGTGACCGGCGCCCGGGGAAAGCGAATTCTGGGAGCAATTTACCAGCCCTGACGAGCCGGCCGCGATGGCCGCAGGCCATCGCCGGCGTTCAGATACTGAGAGATCAGATACTGAAAGAGGAGCCGCAGCCGCAGGTGGAGCTGGCGTTAGGGTTCTGCACGACGAACTGGGAGCCCTGGAGCCCCTCCTGATACTCGATGGTGGCGCCCACCAGATACTGGTAGCTCATCGGATCCACCAACAGGGTAACGCCGCCCTTCTCAATGGCGGTGTCGTCGTCATCCTGGTTGTCGTCAAAGGAGAAGCCGTACTGGAAGCCGGAGCAGCCACCACCGGTGACGAACACCCGCAGTTTCAGATTGGGGTTTTCCTCTTCCTCGACCAGTTCACGTACCTTTGCCACCGCGGTATCGCTGAAAAACAGCGGCGTCGGCATTTGTTCCTGCACAAGACTCAAGATCGCCTCCGGTAATCACTGTGCGATGTTTCGTCGATTATCGTATTCCTGACCAAAACAATCAACTATTCTCCCGCCTCTTTCGCTTCGACCCCGGATGCGGCGTCGCGCCCCGTCCGCTCCGGCTCGTGTTCCCGCTGGGCCTCGGCGGCGGGCTGTTGCTGCAGCAGGCCAATGGGCTCCTTACGGTGCACCAGATTGCCGTTCACTTCGGCCCCCATGGCCATCTCGATCAGGTTGTAATAGACGTTGCCGTGGATGGCGGCATTGGTGGCCAGTTCCAGATGGGTGCCGGCGTAGACGTCACCATGCACCGTGCCGTTGATGATCACGTGGGGCGCGACAATATCGCCCTGGATCTCGCCCACTTCGGAGACCCGCAGCACCGCCTCGCTGCCCTCCTCGGCCACAACCTTGCCGTGGACCTTGCCGTCCACGTGCAGACCTCCGGAGAAATGCACGTCACCCTCCACCGAGGTCTTGCGGGAGATCAGGGTATCAAAATGCCCCACCGGACGACGGGGCTTCTGCTTCTTGCTGCCAAACATGTTATTTCTCCGTCAGTGCGGTCCAGTCAAACGTGCGCTCAGCCTTGGTTGATTTGGCGCCCTCGGCCTGGGCCACCACCTGTATCTCCAGCGGCTCGAAGCCCTCGGGCACCAGCAGCTCGCCCTCCACATCCTGGAAGTAGCGGAAGCGGAAGCGGATGCCCAGATCCTCGATATCTTCGGACAGGTCCCGCAAAGCGATCACTTCCTTCTCATCGTTGCGGATACCCACCACGTTGACCGCCACCAGGCCGGCAATGTAACTCTTGTTGTTGCCCACCTGGGTCAGCACCAGTTTGAAATCGTAGCGCCCTTCACCGCGGGCCGGCCTCAGGCTCATCCTGTCCACCTGCAGGCCTTCATTGGTCTCGGAGGGCGCCATGATGTTGCGGTAGAAGGTCAGGTCCGACTCAAGCTCCGCGATCCGGGTTTCCAGGTTCATGATCGTCCGCCGGGCCTGATTCAGGGCCTGCTCATCGATGCTGCGGCCACGCTCCAGGTTGATCAGCCGCTGCTGGGACTCGGTGTGGACTTCCCGCAACTCGGTGAGCTGACGTTTCAGGGAGTCGCGGGTTTCCACCACGCTGGAAAACCGGAAGCCGTCCTCCGCCATGCCGATGGCATAACCCACAACCGCGGACACCACCGAGAACACCAGCAGAATCATCGTGCGGCGCAGCCGGTAGCCCGGCCGGTGCCGGATGACGACGTACTCGTCCGTCTTCTTTTCGCCCGCCACGCGCCGACCCTACGGCAGGAACGCGGGGAAGTTCAGCGCCATGGTTTCCTCCAGGCCGAACATGATGTTCATATTCTGGACCGCCTGGCCCGCCGCGCCTTTGACCAGGTTGTCGATCACCGAGGACACAATGACCACATCGCTGTCCTCCTGGCGGTGCAGCGCCATGCGGCAGTTGTTGGCGCCGCGCACGCT
>NZ_JAWVZL010000136.1:0-6289 GCF_033722195.1 Marinobacter sp. | reverse complement strand
GTCGTAGGCCTTCATGATCTCGCAGATGTCCTCGAAGTGGGTGTAGAGGAAGCTCTCTGTGTGGTGGGCCAGACACCACTTGGCCATGATGGAGCCGCCGCGGGAAACGATACCGGTGACCCGCTTCGCGGTCAGCGGCACATGGTGCAGGCGCACACCGGCGTGGATGGTGAAATAGTCCACGCCCTGCTCGGCCTGCTCGATCAGGGTGTCCC
The DNA here is from genome assembly GCF_033722195.1 of Marinobacter sp. GTDB lineage: Bacteria > Pseudomonadota > Gammaproteobacteria > Pseudomonadales > Oleiphilaceae > Marinobacter. Next base: position 6,074 of record NZ_JAWVZL010000136.1, on the reverse strand, counting down.
GGAAGATTTCCCAGGTCAGGTCCTCGGCCACACCACCGACCTTCTCCAGAGCCTGGTAGATGGGCACGGTTCCGATCGGCACCGGGGAATTGCGGATAATCCACTCCCGGGTCTCGTGGATGTTCTTGCCGGTGGACAGGTCCATTACCGTGTCCGAGCCCCAGCGGATGCCCCAGGTAAGCTTTTCAACCTCCTCCTCGATGGAGGAGCTGACCGCGGAGTTGCCGATGTTGCCGTTGATCTTCACCAGGAAGTTGCGGCCGATGATCATGGGCTCGGATTCCGGGTGATTGATGTTGTTGGGCAGGATGGCACGGCCGCGGGCGATCTCGTCCCGCACGAACTCCGGGGTGATCTCAGCCGGCAGTGAGGCGCCGAAGGACTGGCCGGGATGCTGCTGGTCCAGCAGGCCCTGGGCCCGGGCTTCCTGCAGCTTCATGTTCTCGCGGATGGCGACGAATTCCATCTCCGGGGTAATGATGCCCTTGCGGGCGTAGTGCATCTGGCTGACATTGCAGCCGGGCTTGGCGCGGCGGGGCTTGCGCTCGTCCATGAAGCGCAGCGGATCCAGCAGGGGGTCTTTCATGCGGCGGCGGGTGAAGGCGGAGGTGTAGTCCTCCAGGCGCTCGGTGTCGCCGCGCTCCTCGATCCAGGCCTCCCGCAGGGGTGCCAGACCCTTGCGCAGGTCAATCCGGGCTTCCGGGTCGGTGTAGGGGCCGGAGGTGTCGTAGACCACGACGGGGGCGTTCTTCTCGCCGCCCATCTCGGTGGGGGTGTCGCCCACGGTAATCTCGCGCATGGGCACGCGCAGATCCGGGCGACTGCCCTGGACGTAGATTTTGCGGGATTTCGGCAGCGGCTGGATGGCGGCCGCATCGACGCTGGCAGCGTCACTGAGGTAACGGGGTTTGCTGGTCATGTCTGCGTCCCTGATGGATGGTTTAGGGTCGCGAATGACGGGCGGTACGAAGAGGTCCCCGGTTTCCCGGCAGGGCCTGGAACGACGGACTTTCGGTGCTGGTCTCGAATCCCTACGCCGGTACTAACCGGATCAGGTTCGCGGGTTCTGCAAAGCAATCTCAGCCGGTTTATGCCGGCACCCCGTCAAGACGCGATATTCTCGGTACGATATTCCGGGTACCTGGTGGCAGTGTCAGCGCCGTTGCGAAGCGGCCGGCACGGCATAATAGGTACCTTATGCAAGTGTAGAGATCGACCCGGATCTTGTCCATAATGAGGGCCATTTCCCCGCCGCCCCGACAATTGGATGTCACGGCATACCAGGAGTAGTTATGAAAAAACGCATGCTTCCCGGGCTGATGTTGCTGGCCTGCCAGCCGGTGCTGGCGCTTGACCTGGTCGGTACCTACGAGCAGGCCCTGTCATACGATTCCGGCATTGCGGCGGCGCGGGCCAGCCTGGAGGCCCAGCGGGCCAACATCGACGTCAGCCGCAGCAACCTGCTGCCGCAGGTCAGCGCCTTTGGTGATGCCAGCTACATCGACACCAACAGCGACAACCTGGACGACGACTACACCACCATCGGCTATGGCGTGCAGCTGACCCAGCCCCTGTTCCGCGCCGACACCTGGTTCCGCTTCGAGAACAGCCAGTTCCTCAGCGAATCCGCCCAGGCCCAGTACAGCCTGGCGCAGCAGCAGCTGATCCTGGACGTGGCCACCGCCTACTTCAATGTCTTGCGGGCCAGCGACACCCTGACCACGGCACGGGCCACCGAAGCCGCCATCCAACGTCAGTACGAGCAGGCCCAGGAGCGCTACGAGGTGGGGCTGATCGCCATCACCGAGGTCTACGAGGCCCGGGCCAGCTATGACGACAGCAAGAGCCAGCGGATCGCCGCGGAAAGCAACCTGGATATCGCCAAGGAGCGCCTGGCCCGTCTGACCGGAGACTACCCGGAGACGCTGGAAAACCTGGAGCAGCGGTTCCCGCTTATGCGGCCGGAGCCCATGGATCCGGGCGCCTGGGAGCGAATCGCCCTGGAGCAGAACTGGCAGATCCAGTCCACCCTCTATGAGCTCAATGCCAACGAGGCCACCCTGAAGGCCGCCAAGGCCGGCCACCTGCCCACCCTGGACCTGAACGCCTCCTACGGCAGAACCGAGATCAACGGCCTCGACCAGCCCGGTACCGCACTCCAGGGTCGGGGCACCAGTGGCGGCGCCACCACCGAGGGTGTCATCAGCCTGTCCCTGAACGTGCCCATCTACCTGGGCGGCGGCGTACAGGCCGGCGTACGCCAGCAGCGCTCACTGGTGGATGTGGCGGAGCAGACCCTGCGCACGGTACGCCGGGACGTGCGGGTGAACGCCCGCAGCCTGTACCGCACCGTCAACACCAACATCGAATCGGCCTCGGCCCTGGAGCAGACCATCGTGTCCCGCCGCAGCGCGCTGGATGCGACCGAGGCCGGTTATGAGGTGGGCACCCGCAACATCGTGGAAGTGCTGGACGCCCAGCGCAATTACTTCATCGCCCTGCGGGATTACGCCAATGCCCGCTACGACTATATCATCAACACCCTGAGCCTGAAGCTCACCGCCGGCACCCTGAGCCCCCAGGACCTGATCGCCCTCAACGAGTGGCTGTCACCTGCGGCTCCCGGCATCGAGGCGCTGGCCAACGAGGGTGAGACCCTGGCGGACCCCACCGCCAACTGAGCAGCGCGGGTACTGGCCGGTTCAGACCCGCGCCACAATCCCTTCCACCACCCGGTTGAGGGCGCCACGATTGGCCTCCACCACGGCCAGCGCATTGGCGCCCAGCTCGCGTCGCCGCTCCGGTGCCGCAATCAGGCGCTCCAGCGCCAGCGCCAGCGAGGTGCTGTCCTCCACCCGGGTCAGCGCCCCACCGGCCTCCAGCTGGCTGTAGATCGTCTCGAAATTGAACACGTGGGGGCCGGTCAGCACCGGCACGCCCCAGGCCGCCGGCTCCAGCGGGTTGTGGCCACCCCGTTCGATCAGTGAACCGGCCACCAGCGCCAGATCCGCCATGCCGTAGAGCATCAGCAGCTCGCCCATGGTATCCCCCAGATAGACCGCGCAGCCATTGGCGGACTCGCCACGGGAACGCCGGGCCAGGCTCAGACCACTGGCCTGGACCAGCTCAGCCACCGCATCGAAGCGCTCCGGATGTCGGGGCACGATCACCAGCAGGGCCTCCGGATGGGTCGCCAGCAAGGCCTGGTGGGCGGCCAGTATCTGCTCGTCCTCACCGATATGGGTACTGGCGGCAATCCACACCGGCCGCTCCTCACCAAGCAGCGACCGGCGCAGATCCTGCGCCTGCGTGCGTAAGGCGGAGGTGATTTCCACGTCGAACTTGATGCTGCCGGTGACGGACACGGACTCGGGCTGGGCGCCGATCCTGAGAAAGCGCCGGGCATCCTCCTCGGCCTGGGCCGCCACCCAGCTGAGATCCCTCAGCAGTGGGCGCACCAGCGAGTCCACCCGCTCATAGCCCAGGGCGGAGCGCTCCGACAGGCGGGCGTTGATGAGGAAAATCGGGATGCCGCGCTGCTCCGACAGCCGGATCATGTTGGGCCAGAGTTCGGTTTCCATGATCACCAGAGCACGGGGCCGGACCCGGTCCAGGAAACGACGAACCGCACCGGGAGTATCGTAGGGCGAGAAGGCGTAGTGCACCCGCTCGCCGAACAGGGCCCGGGCCCGCTCCGAACCGGTAGCGGTCATCGCGGTCATCAGCACCGGCAGGTCAGGCTGGCGCGCCAGTAATGCCTTCACCAGCGGGGCAGCGGCGATGGTTTCCCCCACCGACACCGCGTGCACCCAGATCACCGGTTCCGGGAAGCGGGGTGCAAAGCCAAGCCGGTCCTGCCAGTTGGCCCGGGTCTGGGGCGCCTTGCGGCCCAACCACCAGAGCCTGAGCATGACAAAGGGCAGCGCCAGGCGGAAGCAGAAAGAATACAGAGAGTGCAGCATTGGAGCTCCAGCAGAAACTGGCCGCCATTCTACAGAAAGCCGGCGGTCGTGGCCCGCACCATCTGGCCGCACACGCCGATTACAGTCGAACCTTATGCCCCGGCCCGGCCGCCTGCTAAACTGCCTGGCTGAAACCCGTGACCATGACCCATCCAGCAGGCGAACGACAAGCAGCGTGAGCAGAACCAGACGGCGAATCCGCGACACCGATTACTCCCACTACCGAAGCCCACGCTGGTGGCCCACCTGGCTGCTGATCGGGCTTATCTGGCTGTTCTCCCGACTGCCACTGGCGCTGCAGTGGCGCATTGGCAGGGGCCTGGGGGAGCTGGCCTACCGGACCCTGTCATCACGCCGTCACATCACCTCGGTCAACATCGGGCTCTGCTTTCCGGAACTTTCGGAAGAAGCGCAGAAAGAGCTGGTGCGCAAGTCATTCCATTCCAACGGCATCGGCATCATGGAGCTGGGCCTGGCCTGGTTCCGCAACCCCGCTGACTTCCTGGATGTCACCCGGGTACACGGGCTCGAACACCTGGAGGCGGCAAAGGTCAGGGGCCGGGGCGTGCTCCTGCTGGGTGGGCACTACAGCACCCTGGACCTGGGCGGCAGCCTGGTGACCCAGTATATCGAGGCGGACGTGATGCAGCGGGACCACAACAACGCGTTGATGAACGCGGTCATGACCCGCGCCCGCGAACGCCGCTACGGCACGGTGCTGGGCAGCAAGGACCTGCGGGGGCTGCTGAAGCTGCTCAAGCGCAACCATACGGTGTGGTACGCCGCCGACCAGGACTACGGCCGCAAGGACATCGTATTCGCGCCCTTTTTCGGCACTCCGGCCGGTACCATCACCGCCACCGCCCGCATTGCCGAACGCAGCGGCTGTGAGGTGATTCCCTTCAGCCATTTCCGCCGTGAGGACGAAATAGGCTACGACATCTTTTTCCACCCGCCACTGGCGCCCTTCCCCACCGGTGATGACGTCGCCGACGCCACCCTGGTGAACGCGTCCCTGGAGCGGGAACTTCGGCGCGTCCCGGACCAGTACCTGTGGATGCACCGACGTTTCAAGACCCGGCCCTCACCGGAGGACCCCAGCCTTTACGGGGGCAGGCGGTGAGTCAGGTGACTGGCAAGCCGCCGGTGGTCTGGCTGCTGGACGACCAGAAGCCGGGCCACCGCAGTCAGCTCAAGGGTCTGGGCAACCGGTTGCGGGTGCTCTGCGGCGCCAACCTGCACTGGCTGGATGCCACCACCATTCCCGTGCCCGTCTGGCGCGCCCTGTTCGGCCTTGCCCCCAGGCTGGACCTGCCCAGGCCGGACCTGATCATCGCTGCCGGCCGCCGCAGCCATCGCCTGCTGCTGTCCCTGCGCCGACTGCGTGGCGCCCGGACCCTGGTGCTGATGAAGCCGGGCTTTCCCCTGAGCTGGGTCGATGGCGCCATCATCCCGGCCCATGACGGTGTACCGGAACGGGACGGCGTCCTAGTCTCGGAAGGCGCGCTGAATGCCATGACCCCCATGGCCAGACTGACCGACAAACCGGAAGCCCTGATCCTCCTGGGCGGCCCCTCGCCCCACTATGAGTGGGACAACGACCGGGTCCTGCAGCAAGTGACCCAGCTGATCCAGAACTACCGGGACTGGCGCTGGACCATCAGCGGCTCGCGGCGGACGCCACCGGAGCTGCAGGCCGAACTCGAGGCACTGGCCGGACCCCGGATCACGGTGGTGGACCACTCCCGCACCCACCAGGACTGGCTCAGCCACACCCTGGCCGGCTGCCGCGCGGCCTGGGTCACACCGGACAGCGTCTCCATGGTGTACGAGGTGCTCACCGCCGGCCTGCCAACCGGGCTGTTCGAGCTGCCGCCCCGCCAGCCCGGGCGGGTGGTGTCCGGTATCGAGGCCCTGCTGGAGCGCGGGCGTGTGGCGAGCTGGCAGGATCACGCCCGCATCATGCAGCGTCGGGGCCAGGAGGCCGCACCCTTGTGGGAGGCCGACAGGGCCGCCCGCTGGGTCATCCAGCGCTTCCTGGGGGGCGGCGAGCGATGAGGATCCTCCAGGTTCTGCCGGCCCTGCACAGTGGCGGTGTGGAGCGTGGCACCG
>NZ_JAWVZL010000135.1:0-6365 GCF_033722195.1 Marinobacter sp. | reverse complement strand
CAGCCTGGTACTGGTGCCGGTGCTGGCGGTGCTGGTCTATCAGCAGCTTGGTTCCATGGACAAGGTGGAAGAGTGGCTGGCCATGCAGGACCAGCAGGCCACTGAACAGGGCCGCGCCGCGGAGATGGCCGCATTGGCGGAACAGCTTCGGGAGCGCCTGGTGGCTAACCCGGACAACGCCGAGGGCTGGGCCATGCTGGGCCGTACCTACATGTCTCTGGAGCAATACCAGGAGGCGGCCTGGGCGTTTGAACGCCTGGCCCAGCAGGTGCGTGGCCAGACCGGGCGGGAGGCCACAGCCTGGGGGTTGTCGGCTCAGGCCCGCTTCTTCGCCAGCCGTGGCGAGATGACCGAGGAGGTCAGCCGAGCCATCGAGAATGCCAGGGAACTGGACGCGGACGAGGTCAACTCCCTGGGCCTGCTGGGCATCCGGGCCTTCGGCCAGGAGAATTTCGAGCAGGCCATTGCCTATTGGGAGCGGATTGTGGAGGTGGCCCCCAGCCATCCCCAGCTGGCGTCCATACGCCAGGGCATTGCCGCCGCCTACGAGCGCCTGGGTCGTGACATGCCGGTGGAGGAATCCGAACAGGCAGTGTCGGACCGGGGCGTCAGTGTCCGGGTTGAGCTGTCAGAGGCCTTTACCGGCTCGGTGCCGGCCGATACCACCCTGTTTGTCTATGCCCGCCGGCCCGGTGGTTCGGGTGCGCCGCTGGCCATTGCCCGGGCCACGGCGGGGGAGCTGCCCCTGCAATTGCGTCTGGATGACCAGAGCGCCATGGCGCCGGATGCCCGCATTTCCCAGGCTGATGAAGTGGTGGTGACCGCGCGGCTGTCCCCGGCCGGCAGCGCCATGCCCCAGCCAGGGGACTGGCAGGGCCAGACCGAGCAGCCCCTGCCGGTCCAGCCCGGCGGTGGTGACGTCACTACCCTGGTGATCGACAAGCAGCTGCACTGAGTGGTTCCGCCCCTGCCTCAGGAGCGCAGGGCGCGGGGGTAGAGCGGCGGCAGGTCGCCGCTGTCCGCCGGCGCGGACGGGTGCTTACGCAGGTTCTCCATGAGTTTTACCAGCCGGTCACCCTGCCAGCCGCCATCCCGGGCGGCGGCCTGGCCGTAACGACAGGCCTGCAGACGATCCAGCTCCGCCTTGAGCTCTGGCTGCTCGGCCCAGTTCACCACCTCTGACACGGTACGGAAGGTCTGGCCGGGCTTGGCGGCGGTCAGCCAGCGGGGCAGCAGGTCCAGGGTCCGCACATCCCCCGCCCGGGCGCAGCGGCAGAGGTCCTCGAACAGGGCCTTTTCCCGCATCTCTCCGGCGCTGGGCCCGGCCTCGGTTTTGCTCTGGCCGGCGCCACGGCGCAGCCAGACCACCGTCAGCAGCCACCCCAGGGCCAGGGCGCCCGCCAGCCAGGGCCAGAAACCGGCGCCGCCGCTGGCCGTTACCGGCTCATCCGGCTCCGGGCTGGCCTCGGCTTCCGGCTCGGGGGCGGCCGCCGGCGGCGTGGGAGTGGTGGCGCCGTTGACACCCACCACCGTCAGGGTGCGGGCCGGAATCACCGCCTCGCGCTGTTGGTCCGCTTTGGTATCCCACCAGGCCAGAGTGATGGGTGGCAGTGTTACCGGGCCGGGCTCCACGCCGACGATGGCGGCGGTTTGGGTCAGGGTGCCTGTCACCGTCTCGTTGCTGATGTCGGTGCTGGTCTGGGGCGCTTCGGGATAGCTCTTGATCCCATCCGGCGTTGCCAGGGTCAGCGGCGGCAGGGCTTCGGCCTGGAGGCCCTCGGCCTTGAGGGTGATGGTCCGGGTCAGGCTCTCACCCACGGTCAGGCGATCCTGTTGCGGAATGCCGCTGTCGCTCAGAGTCAGGGAGCTGGCCGGCAACCAGGTCTGGCCGGTGAACTGGGCCGGCACCGGTTTGACCGGCACGTCGAAGAGTTGCGCCCGGTCCCGCACGAACTGCAGCTGGCCCTCGCTGTCCCGGGTCTGGCCTTCGAAGCGGATGGGATCGAGCACCAGCTCGCCGGGCTGCTGGGGATAGATGGCGTAGCGCCGTTCCACCACCCGGAAGCGGCGGCCGTCGATGAACCGGTTGTATTCCTTCTGGCTGCCCAGCGACTCGATGATGGCGTCCGGATGCTGGGGTTCCGACAGCTCGCCCCGGATCAGGTTGCCGGCGAAGAACAGCCGTACGGTGAGAATCATCTGCTCCTGCACGTAGACATCGTCCTTGTCGGCGGACAGTTCGATGTAGGCATCCCGGGGGCCGCTGGCGGTGGCCGGTGTGCGGCCCTCCATTACGGTGACGGTGACCGGCTCCGAGGTGGCGTTGTTGAAATTGAGAGCCGGGATGGTCAGTTTACCGGTGCGGAGCGGCTCCAGCTGGTAGGTCCAGGTAATCAGCGCGCGGGTCTCGCCGTTGACGGTGCGGATGCTGTACTTCTGGTTCCGGGCCAGGATCTCGAAATCCTGCTCCAGCTTTTCGATGTCCGGGGCCGGCAGCTCCAGGTTGCCCAGATTGAACAGGATGTCGAAATTGACGGAGAGCTCCATGTCGCCGGTCACCGTCAGGGTCAGGGTCTCGTTCTCGTAGAGGGTGGTGCGATCCGGCTCCACCTTCAGCTCCGCCCCGGCAATTGCTGGCAGGACTGCCAGAAACAGCAGACTCAGTAGCTTGGCAAAACGGCTTACCATGGCGTGTCGCCCTCGTCCGGTTGGGTGTCTCTTTCCTGATACTGCTGCTGGAACTTGCGGCGCAGCAGCCCGCCGGGGTCATCGGGAATCCGCCGCAGCCACTGCTCCTGGCTCTGGCTCAGCTGGCGGCCCTCGGTGTCCGGGGGTGGCTGCTCGCTCTCGTCGGCGTCCTCGGGGGTGCCGTCCAGCTGGCGCGGCTGTTGAGCCTGGGACTGCTGCGGTTGCTGGTTGTCCTCGCTCTCCCGGCCTTGCTGTTGCCGCTGTTGGCTATCGCCGGCGTCCGGCTGCTCCGATGGCTGGCCATCGGAAGGTTGCTGGTCACCCTGGGGTTGCTGCTGACCCTGGTCACCATTCTGGGATTCCTGTTGCTGAGAATCCTGTGACTGGTCGCCATTCTCGCCATTTTGCTGCTCCTGCTGTTGTTCCAGCAGTTCCTTGACCAGATCCCGGTTGTGGCGGGCATCTTCGTGCTCCGGCGCCTGCGCCAGCGCCTGCTCGTAGGCGGCCAGGGCCTGTTCCAGTTGACCGGCCCGGGCCAGGGCATTGCCCTGGTTGTAGCGGGCGTCAGCGCCTTCGGCACGCTCGAAGGCTTTGCTGGCCGCTTCAAACTCACCGGCCCGGTAGAGGGCGCTGCCGCGCCAGGCCGGATCTTCGAAACGCTCGGCGGCCTGCTCCGGATCCCGCTGGATCAGGGCCTGGCCGCGCTGGTCCGGCCGCGCCCAGAGATCGGCCCAGTCCAGGGCCATGGCCGGCCTGGGCGCAAGCGGTAACGCCATTATCACCACCGCCAGCAGGGCGCCACGTCGCCAGCCCAGTAACAGCAGCGGCAGCGCCAGCCACAGCAGCCAGTAGCCGTCGTCCTGCCAGCGGCTGACAGACAGGTCCTGCTCGGTCTGGCGCCAGTCGTCGCTGTCGCGGGCTCGCAGATCGAGGGCCCGGAGGTCGCTGTTATCCACCGTCAGCGGGTGGCTGGCGCCGCCGGTCCTGGCGGTCAGTTGGGCCAGGGCTTCCGGGTCCGCCGACACGATCACGATCTCGCCGTTGTCCCGGATAAAACCCTGCTTGGGCAGCGGGATGGGCCCGCCGGCCTCGGTACCCACCACGATGGCACTGAGGGGGTAGGGGCTGGTCTCCAGCATGGCCCGGATGTCGTAGCGATGGTCCGCGCGGATATCGTCAGTGATCAGCAGTATCCGGCCCTTGCCGCGGCCGCCACGCTCCAGCAGTTCCTTGGCCTTGGCCACCGCCAGGTCGGCGCGATTGCCGGTGGCCGGCATCATGATGGGGTCAAGCACCCCCAGCAGCGCCTCGATGGTTTCGTTGTCGTCGGTCAGTGGCGTCACCACGTGGGCGTCACCAGCGTAGACCACCAGGGCGTTGAGACTGCCGTCACGGGTTTGGAGCAGATCCCGGATCTTGCGCTTGGCCAGGGTCAGGCGATCCGGCGACACGTCCGTGGCCAGCATCGACAGGGACAGGTTGAGGGCAATCACCAGGCTGTCGTTCTGCTGGGTCAGGGGCGTTGGCGCTTCCCGCCAGGCCGGCCCAGCCAGCGCCAGGCTCAGCAGCACCCAGGCCAGCACCAGGGGCAGGGCGGCCAGGCGTGGCGACTGCCGGGTGGAGCCTTCCGAACGCAGCAGCGGCCGCAGCAGGGCCGGCGGGATAACACGGGACCAGCCGCTTTCACGCTGCCGGGCCTGGCGCACCACCGCCGGTAGCAGTGGCAGGACGAGGAGCAGCAGTAACCACAGCGGTCGCAGAAAATGCAGGTCACTCATGGGCGGCCTCCTGTTGGCGGCGGCTGCGGCTGGCGGCCTGGAGGCTGGCCAACTGCAGCGCCAGCCACAGCAGCAGGGCGCTGCCGGCGGCCCAGGCGTAGAGTTCGGTCACCGGCCGGTAGCGCTTGCCCTCCAGCTCGATGGGCTCGAGCTGGTTGATGCTCTCATAGACCAGCTGCAGCTCCGGCAGGCTGCGGGCACGGAAATAGCGGCCGCCGGTCTGATCGGCAATGCGGGTCAGCAGGGCTTCGTCCAGGTCCCGGGATGGATTGACCTGGCGGGAGCCCAGCAGGCCCGGCTGGATCATGGCTTCGGCGCCAATGCCGATGGTGTAGATGCGCACACCGGCGGCAGAGGCGATTTCGGTGGCCTTGTCCGGCGACAGCTCGCCGGCGGTATTGGCGCCGTCGGTCAGCAGGATCACCACGCGCTGGTCCTGGGGCCGGTCCCGCAGGCGCTTGACCGCCAGACCAATGGCATCGCCGATGGCGGTGGCCCGACCCGCCATGCCGATACCGGCTTCATCCAGAAGCGTGCGGATGGTGCGGTGGTCGAACGACAGCGGCGCCTGGATGTACGGCTGGCTGCCGAACAGCAGCAGCCCCAGGCGGTCGCCCTGGCGCTGCCGGATGAAATCGTCCAGTACCAGTTTGACCGCCTGCAGGCGGTCGATGCGGCGCTGGCGGAGGATCATGTCCTGCTCCTCCATGCTGGGGGAAATGTCCACGGTCAGCAGCAGATCCCGCCCGGTCACCGGCAGATCCACCGGCTCACCCACGTGCTGGGGCCGGGCCAGGGCCAGCACCAGCAGGACCCAGGCCAGCAGCAACAGGGCGGTGCGCCAGCGCGGGCTGCTCTGGCCGGAACGGCTGACGCCTGGCAGACCCTGGAGCCAGTGGCCCACCGGCAGCACCGGCGCTGCCACCGGCTGCTGGCGCTTGCGCCGGAAATTGATCATGAGGGGCAGCAGCACCAGCACCAGCACCCAGGGGTAGGCGAGGCTCAGCATTTCTGCCCCCTCAGCCATTGCCGGCAGGCGCGCTCTGCATCCTCGAAGGTCAGCTCGGCCCGGGGCCGCCAGCTGCTTTCCACCAGTGCCCGGAACACCGGCTCCAGCTCCTGCCCCCGCGCCGGGGTGGTGTCCCTGAGGAAGGCCACCCAGGCGTCCCCGGAAAGGCTTTCCGGATGTCGTTCAGGGTAGCGCCGTCGGGCGGCCCGTTTCAGCAGCCGGTTCAGTTCCACCAGGCGCTGGTGGTCCCCCTGTTGACTACGGGCCAGCCGGTCGATCTCCTGGCGGGCCTGCTTCAGCCAGCGGTTGGCGCGATGGCGGCGGTAAAGCCACAGCCCCAGCGCGATGACGCCGGCCAGTGCCAGGACGGCCAGCAGCCACCAGCCCGGGGCCGGTGGCCAGAAGCCGCCGGGTTCCGGCAGGTGGATGTCGCGCAGGTTGCTGAGGGGGTCGTTCTGCATCAGTGCACCGGGTTAGCCGATTCGACCACGGGGACCGAGGATCAGCCGCAGGGCCTGGGCCGGGTCCTCCGCCGTGGAGACGGTTTGGTGGTCGACCGCGGCGGTGCGGAAGCACTTCGCCAGGGCCTGTTCGTGGGCCAGCACGCGGTCGTGGAAAGCTTTTTGGAAACGGCTGTCGCCACCGTTGAACCAGACCGGACCGTCCGGCCCCGCCACGGCAAAACGGCCCTGATGGGGCAGATCCAGCTCCAGCGGATCGACAATGCGCAGGGCGCTGACGGAATTGTGGCGGGCCAGGGCGCCCAGCAGGCTGGCGGTGTCCTCGGTGAGGGTCAGGAAATCGCTCAGCACGAAAATGCGGCTGCCGGTATGGGCGACCCGGCGCGCCTCCCGCAGGGCCACATCCAGGGGGCTGTTGGCGGATTCGGT
>NZ_JAWVZL010000134.1:0-6389 GCF_033722195.1 Marinobacter sp. | reverse complement strand
TGAAGGACGCTGGCGTTGAAATCGCCATGTTTGAAGGCATCACCGCCGGCGACAAGGACTTCTCCTCGCTGGTAACCAAGCTCAAGCAGGCCGACGTGGATTACGTCTACTACGGCGGTTACCACCCGGAGCTGGGTCTGATTCTGCGCCAGGCTGACTCTGCTGGCCTGGATGCCCGCTTCATGGGCCCCGAGGGCGTGGGTAACAAGGACATCAACAGCATCGCCGGCGACGCCGCCGAAGGTCTGCTGGTGACCCTGCCCCCGAGCTTTGACGAGAAAGAAGAGAACCAGGCCCTGGTTGAGGCCTTCAAGGCCAAGGGTGAAGACCCCTCCGGTCCGTTCGTGCTGACTTCCTACACCGCGGTCAAGCTGATTGCCGACGGTATCGAGAAGGCCGGCTCCACCGATCCGTTTGACGTTGCCGCCGCCCTGCGCGAAGGCTCCTTCTCCACACCGATCGGCGAAGTTGCCTACGACGAAGCCGGCGATATGAAGTCATTCGAGTTCGTTGTCTACGAATGGCATTCAGATGGCAGCAAAACTCCGGTAAACTGAGCCGCGTTCATTAACGGACGGTAATGGAACACCTTCCCACCGCGATCCGGGGGAAGGTGTTTTTTTAAGCTCCCGAATGCTTCCCACCCCGTCATAGCCGGCACCCCGGCGGCGTCGGGCGTGGCAGCCAAGGGGGGCAGGTTTTCGGAGCCCCACAACATGCTTGACCCCTATTTTCTCCAGCAGCTCATCAACGGGCTGACGATCGGGAGTGCCTATGCCCTGATCGCCATCGGCTACACGATGGTTTACGGCATCATAGGTATGATCAACTTCGCCCATGGCGAAATCTACATGATCGGCGCCTACACCGCGCTGATTGCCATTGCCGGCCTGGCCGCGCTCGGTATCGCCTTCCTGCCGATCGTCCTGCTGGTCGCACTGATTTGCGCAGTCATCGTCTCCAGCTCCATGGGCTGGGCCGTGGAGCGGGTCGCCTATCGGCCGGTACGGGGCCGTCATCGCCTGATTCCGCTGATCTCCGCCATCGGCATGTCCATCTTCCTGCAGAATTACGTCCACCTGGCCCAGGGTTCCCGCAACATCGGCTTCCCTGCCCTGATCGAAGGCGGCTTCACCCTCGGCGGCAGCGCCGACTTCCAGGTCTCCATCTCCTTCATCCAGATCACCATTTTCGTGGTCACCCTGATCTGCATGGCCGGCCTGTCCCTGTTCATCGCCCGCTCCCGCACAGGGCGCGCCTGCCGCGCGGTGTCCCAGGACCTGGGCATGTCCAATCTGCTGGGCATCGACACCAACCGCATCATCGCCGCCACCTTCGTGATCGGTGCCGCGCTGGCCGCCGTCGCGGGCCTGCTGCTGGGCATGTACTACGGTTCGATCGACCCGCTGTTCGGTTTCATCGCCGGTCTCAAGGCGTTTACGGCCGCCGTGCTGGGCGGTATCGGCAGCATTCCCGGCGCCATGCTGGGGGGCCTGATCCTCGGCGTCTCGGAGAGCATGACATCCGGCTATCTGAGCGGTGAGTACCAGGACGTGGTCTCCTTTGGCCTGCTGATCCTCATTCTGCTGTTCAAACCCACCGGCCTGCTCGGCAAACCGGAGGTTGAGAAGATCTGATGCAGACGTCCAATGTCAAACACGCACTCTTCTGTGCGGTCATTACCCTTGTCATTTCCTACCCCATTCTGGGCCTCAACCTGGTGCCCGAGGGCACCTTCGTGGGCCTGGAAGGGGCCAGTACCACCACCCTGATTGCCATCCTGATGGCCGCGGTGGCGGTCTTCCTGTTCCAGCTTTTCCGTGATTCGATCATGGCCGCGCTGGGCCGTGTTCCCAAGCCTTCGGTAGCACCGACAGCCGGTTTGAGTGACCAGACCCGGCTCAAGCTCCAGAACCTGGCGCTCATCGGTATCATCGCCGTGGCGGCAATATGGCCCTTCTTCGCCTCCCGCGGAGCGGTGGACCTGTCTACCCTGGTGCTGATCTACATCATGCTGGCCCTGGGCCTGAACGTGGTGGTCGGTCTGGCCGGCCTGCTGGATCTGGGCTATGTAGCTTTCTACGCTGTCGGCGCCTACACCTTTGCCCTGCTGTCGCAGTATTTTGGTGTGTCCTTCTGGGTCGCGCTGCCCACCGGCGCCCTGCTGGCGGCCCTGTTCGGCCTGGTGCTGGGCTTCCCCGTGCTGCGCCTGCGGGGAGATTACCTGGCCATCGTGACCCTGGGCTTCGGCGAGATCATCCGTATCCTGCTGAACAACTGGACCACGCTGACCGGCGGACCCAACGGCATCGGCGGCATCCCGGACCCCACCCTGTTCGGCATGGAGTTCGGTCGCCGGGTCAAGGAAGAGGGCAACATTTCCTTCCACGACTTCTTCGGCATTCCCTATGACAGTGTCCACAAGATCATCTTCCTGTACCTGATCGCACTGGTGCTGGCGGTGATCACCTTCTTCGCCATCCGCCGCCTGATGCAGATGCCGGTGGGTCGGTCCTGGGAGGCGCTGCGGGAAGACGAAATTGCAGCGCGCTCACTGGGCCTGTCCCGGACCGGTGTGAAACTGTCGGCTTTCACCATCGGTGCCTTCTTTGCCGGCTTTGCCGGCACCGTGTTCGCCTCCAAGCAGGGCTTCATCAGCCCCGAGTCCTTCGTGTTCCTGGAGTCCGCCATCATCCTGGCCATTGTGGTGCTGGGAGGTATGGGTTCCCAGTTCGGCGTGATCCTGGCGGCCATCGCGGTCACCATCCTGCCGGAGCTGGCCCGTGAGTTCTCCGAATACCGCATGCTGATCTTCGGTGCCGCCATGGTGCTGATGATGGTGTGGCGACCGCAGGGCCTGATGCCCATGCGCCGTATTCACATCAACCTTCAGAAGCAGGAGTGACGGACATGCTTGAAGTACGCAATCTGTCCATGCGCTTTGGCGGCCTGCTGGCGGTTGACCAGGTGTCACTGGACGTTCAGGAGCACGAGATCGTCTCCATCATCGGCCCGAACGGCGCCGGCAAGACCACCGTGTTCAACTGCATGAGTGGTTTCTACAAGCCCACCGGCGGCGAGATCGAGTTCCAGGGCAGGCAGATCCAGGGCACCCCGGACTACAAGATCTCCCGACTGGGCCTGGTTCGCACCTTCCAGCACGTGCGGCTGTTCAACCGCATGACGGTGGTGGAGAACCTGCTGGTGGCCCAGCACCGGCACCTGAACACCAACCTGCTGGCGGGCCTGATAAAGACGCCGGGCTATCGCAAGGCCGAGCAGAAGGCCCTGGACCGTGCGGCCTACTGGCTTGACCGCGTGGGTCTGCTGGACCTGGCCAACCGGGATGCCGGCAACCTGGCCTACGGCCAGCAGCGGCGCCTGGAAATCGCCCGCTGCATGGTTACCGAGCCCAAGCTGCTGATGCTGGACGAGCCCGCGGCCGGCCTCAACCCGGCGGAAACCCGGGAGCTCAACCAGCTCATCATCAGCCTCAAGGAGGACTACAACGTCTCGGTGGTGCTGATCGAGCACGACATGAGCCTGGTGATGGAAATCTCCGATCGCATCAACGTCATCAACCAGGGGCGACCGCTGGCCAGCGGCACCCCGGATGAAATCCGCAACAACGACGATGTGATCAAAGCCTACCTGGGTGAGGCCTGAGGAGACCCAATGCTGATAATTGACGATGTACATACCCACTACGGCAAGATCGAGGCCCTGCACGGGGTTTCCGTCGAGGTCAAGAAAGGCGAGATTGTCTCCCTGATCGGTGCCAACGGTGCCGGCAAGACCACCCTGCTGATGACAGTCTGCGGCAGCCCTCAGGCCACCTCCGGCCGGGTGGTGCTGGAAGGCCGCGACATCACCCGCCAGCCCACACCGGACATCATGCGTTCCGGTATTGCCATAGTGCCGGAAGGCCGTCGGGTGTTCCCGGGCCTGACGGTATCGGAGAACCTCCACATGGGCGGTTTCTTCAACACCAAGGCCGAGATCCGCAAGAGCCAGGCCCACGTCTACGAGCTGTTCCCACGCCTGAAAGAGCGCGAGAACCAGCGCGCCGGCACCATGTCCGGCGGTGAGCAGCAGATGCTGGCCATTGGCCGGGCGCTGATGAGCAAGCCGCGGATGATCATCCTGGACGAACCCTCATTGGGGCTCGCTCCGCTGATCATCAAGCAGATCTTCGAGATCATCGGCCAGTTGCGGGAGGAAGGCATCACCGTGTTTCTGGTGGAACAGAACGCCCACCAGGCCCTGAGCCTGGCTGACCGGGGCTATGTGCTGGAAACCGGCCGCATCCGCCTGCAGGACACCGGTGCCAACCTGCTGGCCAATCCGGACGTGCAGAAAGCCTACCTGGGGGGCTAGTTCGCCTCCGGAGCCATCATCCACAAGCCGGGCAGCGTCCCGGCTTTTTTGTCCCCCGTTGCCGGGAAAACCGAGAACCGACAAAGTGTTGCGGAGCCTATCTGTACAGTTGGCCTTTGCCAAATCTCGGCTATACTCTGGGGCAACGGTCGGCTGTCTCTGGAGGATGGCTCGTCAGGGCCGTGATCATTCGAATGCCACAGACCTGTGCGCATCGGATGTGCGACGCAAGCAAAACCATAATCAAGGAGTGGACTTATGAAAAAACTGATCGCAGGTGCAATGCTTCTCGGTGCTTCTACCCTGGCCTTTGCCCAGCCGGGCTGTGGTGTTGGCGCGATGATCTGGAAAGGACAGTCCGGTATCGCCCCCCATGTACTGGCCGCCACCACCAACGGCACCTTTGGTAACCAGACCTTTGGTATGACCACTGGTACCCTGGGCTGCCAGACCAACGAAGCCGTGCGCTCCATGGCCATGTACATGGACAGCAACATCGACAAGATTGCCCGTGACATGTCCCGTGGCAGCGGTGAGAACCTGGACACCCTGGCAGTGCTGCTGGGCGTTGACGCAGCCGACCGCGGCGAATTCCGTCAGCTTCTGCAGGACAACTTCGCCACCATTTTCCCGTCCTCTGACACCACCTCCGACGAAGCCACCAACGCCATCGTCGCGCTGCTGGAAAAGCACGAGGGCCTGAGCAAGTACGTGGCATAAACCGGCCAACCTGAAGGACTCATCTGGCGCCAGGGACGGCGCATACACCCTCCAGGTACACCCTGAGGGCGCTCCGGCGCCCCAATAACGGATCCGCTGCTTGTCCATGCGCCCATCACGATTTCTGGCGCCAGCCCTGCTCTGGTTGGCTGTGAGTACCCTGGCGGATGCCGCCACCCCGGACTCCCTCGCCCGGCACCCGGCCTGGCTCACCCTGGGACACTACCAGCCCGACCGGTTCGGCAGCGGCTACACCGGCCAGGCAGACGACCCGGACTTTTTCCTGAGCCCGGACGGCAAGCACTCGCCCCAGGCCGAGCTGGAAGCTACCCTGGCCGCAATTCAGGCACCCGGCGGTGGCGACGACCACGCCCGCTGCCGCTTTCCCGCCCGCGACCGCTGGCTGCGCTCGCAGCTGTCGCTGGCCGAGAACCCCGTCGATTGCCCGGCCTACGACGCCTGGCGCCAGACCCTGAACACCGAATCCGTAACCCTGGTGTTTGCGGCCTCGTATCTGAACAGCCCCTCGTCCATGTTCGGCCACACCTTCATCCGGCTGGACCCACCGCAGGGCGACGAGGGCACCGACCTGCTGCTGGCCAATACCATCTCCTACGCCGCCGATGCCGCCGCCCACGACAGCGAAATCATGTTCGCCTACCGGGGCATCTTCGGAGGCTACCCGGGTATCACCACCATCCAGCCCTATTATGAAAAGATCCGGCTCTACACCGACATCGAGAACCGGGACCTGTGGGAGTACCGGCTCAACCTTACCGAGGCCGAGGTGGACCTGCTGCTGGCCCACGCCTGGGAAGTGCGGGACCACAATTTCGATTACTACTTCTTCGACGAGAACTGCGCCTACCGACTGCTGGCACTGATCGACGTGGCCCGGCCCGGCACCGACCTGCTGAGCGAAGTGAGCACTCACGCCATTCCCTCTGACACGGTACGCTGGGTCATGGACCGGGACCTGGTGGCCGACATCACCTACCGGCCCTCGGCGGCCACCAAGGTGGCCTACAGCCTCGAACAGCTGCCCGAATCCGACCAGACCCTGGCGGCGGCCATCGCCAATGGCTACGTCGACGTGGAAGACGCCGAAGTCACCGGCCTACCACCCAGGCGCCGCGCCCATGTACTGGACGCCACTTACGACTACGTCCGCTACCAGTCCGAGGCCGAGGGCTGGCCCCGGGACTTCGCGGCACCGCTGTCCCACGACCTGCTGCGCGCCCGCAGCCGGATCGACGGCGTGGCGCCTCCCGAACAGCCACCCTCGCCTGCCG
>NZ_JAWVZL010000133.1:0-6557 GCF_033722195.1 Marinobacter sp. | reverse complement strand
GCGCCGCGCGGCTCAATGGCGGTATAGCGCTCGGCCGTTGCGGCCCGGGTCATCAGGCTGCCGGTACCGTCATCGGCCAGGGTCTCCACGTGGGGGCAGCCGGTCTCCTGCGCCACTTTACGGGCGGCCTCCAGGGCGGCAGGCTGGCACACGAACAGGTGAGGCTCGGCGTTGCCCAGGAAGTAGCCGATCTCGGCGGCGGTATAGCCGGTATTCAGGGGCAGGTAGACACCGCCCATGCGCAGGCAGGCCAGGTAGAGCAGGATGGCCTCCGGGCTCTTGTCCACCTGCACCGCCACCCGGTCGCCGGGTTCCACGCCAAGCTCCACCAGGGCGCCGGCCAGTTGCTCGGTGACTTCCAGCGCCTCGCCGTAATTGTAGTTGCGGCCTTCCGGGGTCACGATGAAGTCGTGTTGACGGCGCTCGGTCATGCGCTTGGCAAAGCTCTCGAACAGGTTGTGGTTCATTTGTCGTTTTCTCCTTTCAGCAACTTGCGGCCGCGCCGGCTGAGTTCCCGGATGGCTGACGAACAGACGATGGTGCCGTCGGCGGTGAACTGCTCGTGGTTGCGTTCGATGTTATCCAGTACGTACAGGTAGTTGACCATCAGCCCGGCAGACTGCTTGAGGCCCTGGGCGGAAACGTCGCCAAGCCAGTTGATGCGGTGCAGCTCGGCGCCATTGCCCAGGTGGAAGCGGGCGACGGGGTTGTGGGGCAGGCCCTTGGCGTTCTTCTCCTTCAGCAGGTAGCGCGCCGCCAGCGGCCGGATGACCTCCTCCAGCTGCTGCGCCTGGGCTTCATCCTGTGGCCAGTCGGGGTTGGCCAGCAGCTTGAGGGTATCCTGGGCCTCCGGGCTCAGCAGCCCGGCTTCCTCGGTGTAGGTGGCCTCCAGCCATTTGCGGAAGCCGGGCAGGGGCGACAGGGTGACGAAATTGCGTAGCCCCGGCAGCTCCTGCTTGAGCTCCTGCACCACCTGCTTGATCAGGAAGTTGCCGAACGAGATGCCCCGCAACCCGGTCTGGCAGTTGCTGATGCCGAAGAAGGCCGCGGTATCGGCGGATTCCGGCTCGTCGATGTCGTAGCGGTCACTGGCCAGAATGACCTGGATCTGACTCGGCAGGCCCTTGGTGAGGGCCACCTCAACAAAGATAAGGGGTTCGTCGCCGATGGCCGGGTGGAAGAAGGCGAAACAGCGCCGGTCGCGCCCGTCCAGCCGGCGCCGGAGGTCCTCCCAGTCCTGGATCTTGTGGACCGCCTCGTAGCGGATGATCTTTTCCAGGATGTTGGCGGGGGTATGCCAGTCGATACGCTTGAGCACCAGGAAACCGCGGTTGAACCAGGACGCGAACAGGTGGATGAAGTCCGCGTTGATGGCCTCGAAGTCCGGGTGTCCCTGCATCAGCTCCAGCATGTCGGCCCGCATCCGTACGATCTCGTGGGTGCCGCCACGGGTGAGGTTGAG
The DNA here is from genome assembly GCF_033722195.1 of Marinobacter sp. GTDB lineage: Bacteria > Pseudomonadota > Gammaproteobacteria > Pseudomonadales > Oleiphilaceae > Marinobacter. Next base: position 5,095 of record NZ_JAWVZL010000133.1, on the reverse strand, counting down.
GCGCCGCAGCAGCTCCTGGCGCTTGGGTTCGCAGGCCTCGAACAGGGCTTCCAGGTTCTTGCTGCTGCGGTTCTTGCGGTAGCGCTCGTAGGCCAGGTCGATGGTGCGGGGGGCGGCGGAAAAGTCCGACGCCAGGCGCTCGAAGAAACGCAGTTTCTCGTCGGCGTCCAGTCTGGCGTAGATCTCCAGGGCGCGCCCTGCCAGGGTAATGCCGGACACCTCGCCGTCGCTTTGCATCAGGGCCTGGCAGGCCGCCACCAGGTCGTCGTGGTCGACATTCGGTAGGTGGGCGGCGCGGCGGCGTAGCACCGCGTCGCGCTGGGTGATGCTGGAAAACAGTTCCTGCAGAAAAGTCATGTTCATGTCCGCAACCTGTAGGTCTCGAAATGGCTCAAAGGGTCACAGCTCCGGTCCCATGAGAAGATCGGGCAACCAGGTCACCACGCCGGGGAAGATGCACAGCAGGACGATGGCCAGCACCATGCACAGGGCGTAGGGCAGGCTGCCCATGAGGATGTCCCGCAAGGCAATGTCCGGGGCAATGCCCTTGATGATGAACAGGTTCAGCCCTACCGGCGGTGTGATCAGGCCGATCTCCAGGTTGATGGTGAGGATCACCGCGAACCAGTAAGGGTCGAAGTTGGCCTCCAGGATGATGGGCAGCAGGATGGGTGCGGCCATGACGATGACCGCCACCGGCGGCAGGAAGAAACCCGCCACCAGCAGGAACAGGTTGATGGCCCCCATCAGCACCCACCGGTTCACCTCCATGTCGGCGATACCGGCGGCCACGGTCTGGGTGATGAACAGCGACGACAGGGCAAAGGCGAAGATCTCCGCCGCCGCGATGATCAGCATGATCATCACGCTCTCCCGCAGCGCATCCCGCATGATGTTGATGAGCGGTCGGGCCTGCCACATGCGGTAGATGATGACGGCCAGGGCAAGGCACAGGAAAGCGCCGATGCCGGCCGCCTCCGACGGCGTCGCCACGCCGCCGTAGAGTGCGAACAGGATGCCGCCCACAACCACCAGGAAGGGCAGAACCCGCACCAGGGCCCGGGAGTTGGTCTTGACGTTTTCCTTGACCTTGGCGGCTGCCTCCATGATGGGACTGGGGGTGTCGTAACCGCCCGCCAGCTTGCAGGCAATCAGCGTCCAGACCATGAACAGCCCTGCCAGCATCAGGCCGGGGATGGCGCCGGCAATGAACAGCCGGCCGATGGAGGTCTCGGTGGAGATGCCGTAGACGATCATGGTGACCGATGGCGGTATCAGGATGCCCAGGGTGCCGCCGGCGGCGATGCAGCCGGCGGCGACGCCATCCGGGTAGCCGCGTTTGCGCATCTCCGGGATGCCGAGCTTGCCGATGGCCGCGCTGGTGGCCGGCGACGAGCCGGAGAGGGCGGCGAAGATGGAGCAGGCCGCGATGTTGGAGATGGCCAGGCCCCCCGGCAGCCGGCCCATCCACAGGTCCAGGGAGCGGTACAGGTCTCGCCCCGTCGGGGATGACGCCACTGCCGCGCCCATCAGGATGAACATGGGAATGGCGACGAAGCCGAAGGAGGCCACCGCACCGAAAAAGGTCTCGCCGAAATAGGTCAGCTCCCCCATGCCCCGGTCCATGACCAGGGCGCCAATAGCCACACCGCCCAGGGCGAAGGCAATCGGGGTGCCGATCGCCATCAGTACCACCAGGGCGATGACCACCAGGATTCCGCTTGTTACAGGGTCCATGTCAGATCTCTCCGCGAAGAATTTCAGCCAGGTATTGCAGCGAGAGCAGCGTGGCGCCGGCGGTCATGGGGACGATGGCGGGCCACAGCGGCGGGTTCCACACGGTGCCGGTGGTCCAGCCGGCGTGGTAGGCCTCCAGCTGGTAGATCCAGGAGCCGTAGGCCAGGGCCAGGCAGAACGCCAGCCCCACCAGTGAGGCCACCAGATACATGATCTTCCGGGGCAGGGGCGCCAGCGAATCCGGCAACACCGTGACCGCCACATGGCCCCGGGTAAGCAGCACATAAGGCGCGCCCAGCAGCATGGCGCCGGCAATGGAGAAGGTGGTCAGTTCGGTCTGCCAGGTGGTGCTCAGGCCCAGGGCGTAGCGGGAGAACACCATGTGGCACACCACGATCACACCAAACACCAGCAGCGCCGCGGCGAGGACGCCCATCGCCAGGGTCAGCGTGTCCATACAGCGGATGTAGGCACCGATAATTCCGCCCCTGGGGGCTGTGGGGGGGGCGACGGGCTCCGGTGGCAGCCCTTTGGCTTTGGACGTATGGGAGAAGGGTTGTGACATGATGGCCTCAACGGGAAAGGATACGGCCGCCTCCGGGGGAGGCGGCGATTCGGGTTGAATGACTCTGCGAGCGGATCCCGGCGGTTATTCCACCGCCAGTGCCGCGTCGATCAGCGCCTTGCCGTTGGGAACGTTCTTGATGAAGGTCTCGTAGGAGCTCTTCTTGGCGATATCGAGCCAGGCCTGGTAGTTCTCGGCGCTCATGCTCACCACTTCCACGCCGTTCTTCTTGAACACCTCCACCATCTTCTCGTCAAGGCCGGCGGCCTCCTTGGCGAAGTAGTCCTCGGCTTTCTGGCCGGCTTCCATCAGGGCGGCCTGCTGGGCCTCGTTGAGCTTGTCCCAGCTCTGTTCGGAAATCAGGATGGGCTCGTACATGAACCAGAGGGCGTTCTCGCCCGGCGCGGTCAGGCAGGTGGCCACCTCGTAGATCCGGTAGGACACGAACGAGCCGGAAGAGGTGTTGGCGCCGTCCAGGACGCCGGTCTGCATGGCGGTGTAGATCTCCGACGACGGCATGGAAGCGATGGAGGCGCCGGCGGTGGCCAGCATTTCATCGAAGGCCGGGCCGGCGGCGCGCATGGTCTGGCCTTCCACGGTGTCCGGTGAAGTGACGCAGCGGATATCGGAGGCAAAACCACCGGCCAGCCAGGCATCCGCCAGCACCCGTGCGCCGGCGTCGTTGATCACTTTCTTGATCATGTCCATGAATTCGGAGTCGTTCAGGCGCTGCGCGCGCTCATGGTTGCGGACCAGGCCGGGCATCAGCGTGGCGGAGAATTCCGGGTGCCGACCACTGGCGTAATCCAGCGGCAGGGCGGTCATGTCGAGACGGCCACGCACCAGCGCGCCCCATTGTTCCTGGGCCTTGAACAGCGACTGGCCGGGATAGACCTGGATGGTCAGCCCGACATCGGCCTTTTCCACTTCCTTGGCCATCAATTGGACCATTTCGTCGCGGACATCGCCCTTGCCACCGGGAAACTGGTGGGAGGCGCGAAGGGTAACGTCGGCCGCCGCGGTGCCGGCGATGGCAGTGGCAAGGAGGGACGCGGCGGCAATCGGGAATAAGGGACGCTTCATGATGATTTTCTCCAGTCTTGTTGTTGTAAAATATTCATCAGACACATCTGATGTATATATCTATAATAGGGGATGATAGCCCTGTCAATTCGTTGTTCAAAAAAACACCGACTCCCGGTGGTGAGGGCGAGCCTTTAGAATTGGCAGGTGAGACCGGGGCAGCGGTTGCGGCAGAAACAGGAGAACCGGCTTGAAAATATCAAATGCTCAGCGGCTCAAGGATTCCCTTGAGAACGACATCATCAACGGCCGTTTCGCGCCCGGTGAGCGCCTGGATCCGGAGGCGCTGGAAAAGGCCTTCAATGTCTCCAGGACGCCCATCCGTGAGGCGATCCAGCAGCTCACCGCCAGCGGTCTGGTGGTGGTGGTGCCCAAGAAAGGCACCTTCGTGGCCAAGATCGGTGTCGACCAGCTGGTGGAAATGTTCGAGGTCATGGCGGAGCTGGAGGGCATGTGCGGCAGGCTGGCGGCGCGGCGAATCAGCGCCGAGGAACTGGTGGAGCTGAAACAGGCCCTCGCCCGGTGCGAGGCCAGCGTCACGGAGGGCGAGGGGCCCGACGAGTACTACTACGAGAACGAGGTCTTCCACCAGTGTATCTACAGCGCCAGCCACAACGCCTTTCTGGCCAATGAGGTCCAGCAGCTCAAGCAGCGCCTCAAACCCTACCGCCGCCTGCAGCTGAGGGTACGCCACAGGATGGCGCGTTCGCTGCAGGAGCACCGGGATATCTACCGGGCCATTGAAGCGGGCAACGCTGCCGCTGCCGAGGAGGCCATGCGCCAGCATGTGCTTATACAGGGCGAGCGCTTCAGCGATTTCGTCGCCAGCATGAAAAAGTTCGACTCCCAGGCCCGGACACAATTGGCGGATACCAGCGCCAGGGGCTAGGCTTGCTTTGGGGTGGCCCCGCTGCCCCCGGCAGGCCCGCGCTGGTGGAGCTGTGTCGTTTTCCACCCATTGCGGGTCCGGTAATGGGTCACAATCCGCCGATTCTGCTGTTCCGGACTCGCCGCCATGCACGCGACAGGCGGTGTCACTTAATCTGGCCCTGATCTTGCCTTACTGTAAACCGGTTGTTCTCTCCCTCCGTGCGGAGTGACACGTCCACAACAAAGACAACGATTCTGGAGTTCACGATGAACAAGACACGTGCCTTTCTGACTGCCGCCGTGGCAGCCTCAGTCACCTTTAGCAGCGCCGCCTTCGGTCAGGACCGTTCCGACTGGCCGAGCAACTTCACCGTGGGTACCGCCAGCCAGGGTGGCACCTACTTCGCCTACGGCTCCGGCTGGGCCAACTTTGTCGCCGAGAACCTGGGTGTTTCCGGCGGTGCCGAAATCACCGGTGGCCCGATGCAGAACATGGCGTTGGTGCACACCGGCGACCTGGGCTTTGGCCTGACCACCATGGGCCCGGCCCGAGAGTCGCTGGAGGGCGAAAGCCCGCTGGCCCCCGGCATGAAAATGGACAACGTCTGCGCCATCTTCCCCATGTATCAGACGCCCTTCTCGGTCACCGCCCTGGCAGGCTCCGGCATCACCAGCATCGATGAGATCCCGGACGGCGCCAGCATCGGCTTTGGCCCCGCCGGCTCCACCTCCGACACCTATTTCCCCCGCATGATGGAAACCCTGGGTGTGGAATTCGAGCGTCGCAACGGCAGCTGGTCCGACCTGGGCACCCAGCTCCAGGACGGCCTGATCGACGTG
>NZ_JAWVZL010000132.1:0-6594 GCF_033722195.1 Marinobacter sp. | reverse complement strand
GTCAGCTTCCGTGGCGGAGCTGAGGCAGACGCTGCGGCCATCACCCTTGATGGAGCCGCGGGTTCTACCACCGACAGTTCCAGGGCCGCTGGAGAAATCACCTTCGATTCCTCGGTAAGCTTTGCAGTCAGGTCCAACGTTGATGCCGCAACCGGCGGAAGCATTCTTAATGTGGCGGCCAACACGGCCGTAGGGTCGGCCAAGGAGGATGTCAGCGGCATCGACATCAGCACCTTCGAGGGGGCCACCAGCGCACTTGCTATCACCGACGCCGCTCTTGAAAGCATCAGCGGCATCCGTGCCGACCTGGGCGCGGCTCAGAACCGGCTGGAATCCACCATTGCCAATCTGAGCACCACCTCCGAGAACCTGTCGGCGGCCCGCTCGAGAATACGCGACGCGGACTTTGCGGCAGAAACTGCGGAGCTGGCCCGCACCCAGGTCCTCCAGCAGGCAGGCCTTTCAATCCTTGCCCAGGCCAACGCAAGACCCCAGCAGGTGTTGCAGCTGCTCCAGGGCTAAGTCCTGCAATAAACCCGAAAAAGCCGGCATCTGCCGGCTTTTTTCGTTAAAAGCTCAAAAGTCGATAAGTTCGGCCTGCTCCTGAAATCCTGGCACAGCTTTCGCAACACCCTCTGCAACGAGCCTTTAAACCGTCAAAAGCATGCAGACTCTTGCCGCCCCGCTCCTTCGCGGCCTGATCACAACGAGGTGTTCCATGTACGCACAGCATCAGTCCCAGCCCTCCACCGTTCGCCAGGCCCAGGTCGCGCGCCTGCTGCTGGAAGCCAATGCGGCTTACAGCGAGTCCAACAACCCTGAAAGCCGCAACATCCGCCGCGTACTCGCGCGCGAGGAATGCCGCCGGCTGCTGACCGAAGCCCTGACCCTGGAGCCCGCGAACGCAGCCGGCCTGGGGCTGCTGGGCCGTGTGGAGATGGATGACGGCATGCTGGAGCGGGCCCAGGCGCTGTTCACCGCCAGCCTGGCGCAGAACCCCGACCAGCCCCAGCAGTACACCAACCTGGGCTACTGGGCGCTGAAATCCGAGCGCCCGGCACTGGCGGAACAGTACTTCCAGCAGGCGCTGGAGCTGGACCGGCAATCCGCCGCCGCTTTCTGCGGCGTTGCCCACGCCAAGCGGCAACAGGGACAATTCGACGTGGCCTTCCTGCATTACCGCAAGCTGCTGCAGCTGGGGGTGGAATGGGCCTCGGTATACAGCGGCATGCTGGTCTGCGCCGAGAACCTGAAGGTATCCCGTACTGACGCCGAGCTGGCGGGTGATGCCCTGGCGCTGCTGCGCCGGGACGACCTACCCCACCAGCAGATTGGCCGTTTCGTGGCGGCGGTGATTCACCATGGCTATGGCCTGGACAACCCGGATGCCGCCATTGACCTGGACGTGGCCGCCAACGACGAACTCCTCCTGCTGGCACTGCAGAAAACCCTGATGCCGGACCCGGCGGTGGAAGAGTTGGTGGTTGGTCTACGCCGGGCCATCCTGGCGGAAGTGGCCACCACCGCCGAGCTTCGGGACGAACTCCAGAGCCTGGCCATGGCCATCGGCCGCTACGCCGATCGCACCGGCTACGCCCTCGCGGCGCAGGACGACGAAGACAACCTGGTGGCCGCCATCAACGACAGCCTGCAGGCCCAGATCAGCATGGCCGAGCCCATGGACGACCTGGTGGGCTCGCTGATCCTGAGCGCCATGTACGGCGCCCTTTTCCACCAGACCTTCGCCGCCGGCCTCGGCCAGTGGAACCTGGTGGACTGGCCGCTGGGGCTACAGGCCCTGATGGCCACCAGCTATTACGACCGCGCCACCGAAGAAGCCATCAAGCAGAATTTTGACGAAAAGACCGCGGAGCTGTGCCTGGACAAAGTGGACGTGCCCCAGGCCTGGCCCAGCTGGGCACACCTGGCCTACCGTAACGAAACCAGCCTCAAAGCGCTGATCGCCTCCGAACTGAAGCTGCCTGTCGATACCCTGCCCGACACACTGCGACTGATGATTTGCGGCGCCGAATCCGGCCAGCGGGCCCTGGAGCTGGCCCACTACCTGGACGATGTGGAAGTGGTGGCCGTGGACGAGTCCCTGGCCAACATCGCCAAAGCCACGCGCCGGGCGGAGGAATTGGGGCTGACCAACATCGTGTTCTGGCCCTGGTCCATCGCCCAGCGCTTTGTCGCCGACGGCCACAAGGTGCACTGGCTGGAAGTGGGCCGCCTGCCCTCAAAAGCCATGACGCAGGTTTCCCTGCCGGCCCTGGTCAACAGCGCCTGCGCCGGCGGCAGCGTGATCCACATGCACACCGGCCTGGCCGAGCAAACTCCTGGTGACCGCCAGCTCAGGGCCCTGATCGCCGACCACAAACTGGCGCCGACCCGTACCAACCTGCGCCGGCTTCGCCGCATCGTGCTGAACAACCGCCAGGACCCGGTCTGGCAGGATCTGCTGGCAGACAGCGATTTCTACGGCCTGGGCGGCTGCCAGGACCGCTGGTTCCGCCCCCAGGACACCGACCAGTTGGCCCAACTGCTGGCCATGGTAAGCAACGAGGTTGAGTGGAAACTGCTGAAAGCCCGCGACAGCGACGGCCACAGCCTGGCCACTGGCCCGGTGCAGCGCCAGATCCAGGCCGAGGCCCTGGGCAGTGAGGTTCAGAGTCTGGTGGGGCAGAATCTGAGTGTCTACTTTGTGCGGCGGCGGTGAGCTGATCGTGTGAATGTGGGGTCAGATGAGGATTTCATCTGACCCCAAAGACACAGAATTCAGCCGAGCACGATATCTATCACAGCCTGCGTCAACCGCTCCACGACCAACAGGTCCAGCTCACCAACTTCCCTGAGAAAAATGGAGCTATTGGCTGTAAACAGTTTTCCGGGGCGGGCATAGCTGACCCTCTGCAAGGAGCCCGTAGCAAAATCACGGTTCCTCAACTCTATTGCTCGGGCATCGTAGGGTCTGCTAGTGACTTGGCAGAGAATGAAGTCTCCCTGCCCAACATTGGCAATGATGACGGCGGGTCTCAATTTTTCGCTGGAAAGATCCGAGAAGGGAAATCTGACCAGTATTACACTTCCTTTTTTAAATGGTTCCACGCCTCATCTTCCTCTTCCCTGAGCCAATCCTCTTTCAGCGCGGATTCCGCGGCATGAAGGACCTCATCCTGAGATTCATCTTCATCCAACAAAGTAATCAGGACTCTCCGTGATCCCTTTATCGAGACCTTCTCGAGCCATTTGACATGACCTTGCTCATCAATCACTGCTTCTATGGTTTGTAACACCTGGCGCCTCCTGGCTTGCTGGCGTTTTGCTATTCTGGCACTCGGGTAGGTGGCGGGCAAATTGATCCGCTCCTACATATACGGAATCAGCGACTCACCATAAAGATGCAGATCCTCCAGAATCTGCTGCTTGCGGGGTGTCAGGTCCGGGTCGGCCGCCAGGCGCTGGAGTTCACTGCCGTAGGCTTCCAGTGAGCGCCAGCCTTTCTTGGGGTTCATCAGGCGCCCTGATCGGAACTGCTCCCACTTCTCCATTTCCTCCCCTGTCAGCGTATCGGGGAAATTCCGGGCCCGGTAGCGGAAGACCATTTCCGCCAGCCGCGGGTCCTCGAAACGAATCTCCTGCTCCCCCAGGGTTTCCACCGGCTGCTTCAGCAGCCAGTCCAGCTTTTCCCGATCGGCCTTGCTGATGAAGCCGCCGGCGTAAAGCTGCTCGTCCGGGTCGGTCAGGTCGCCCTCGGGGGTTTGGTCGAAAGCCTCAGCGATTCGGGCCGCCAGATCCGGGGTCTGACGCAGCAGGGCCAAGTGTTGGCGCAGGCGGTCGCCGTCCAGCTCGAGAGCGTCCAGGCGCTCCGGCGACAGGGTCTTGAGCATGGTGGCCGGTGCCAGCACCGGACATTTGTTGAGCTGAACCCCCTTGAGCGGGAATCGGCTGGTACCCTCTCCCAGCTCCGTCTGGGAGGTGAACACGCGGGCGCGGATTTCTTCAGGTGTGGCGGTGAGCAGCTCGGTGGGATCTTCCCGCAGGTCGTAGACGATCACCAGATTGCGGTTGCTGGGATGTTCAGCCACCGGCGCTACCATGGCACAGCAGCCCCGGCTGGCGGGATACTTGGCGGAAACGTGGAATACCGGTTTCATGCTGGCGGTGTCCAGCATGGCCCGGGCGGAGTGCTTGTCCTTGTTGTTGATCACGAACTCGAACAGCTTGGGTTGGCGCTCCCGGATCAACCGGGCCACCGCAAGCGTGGCCTCCACATCTGACATGGCATCGTGGGCGCTCTCGTGGGCAATACCGTTGGCGGCGGTGAGCTCCTCGAGCCGGAAGCTGGGGGTGCCGTCCTCTTTCACCGGCCACTCAATGCCCTCAGGCCGCAGGGCATAGGTCAGGCGCACCATGTCGATGATGTCCCAGCGGGAGTTGCCGTTCTGCCATTCCCGGGCGTAGGGGTCCCGCAGGTTTCGATAGAGGGTGTGCCGGGTGACCTCGTCGTCGAAACGCAGGCTGTTGTAGCCCACCACGCAGGTGCCGGGCTCACTGAAGGCCCGGTTGATCAGGTCGATGAATTCCGACTCCGGGTAGCCCTCCGCCAGCGCCTTTTGCGGCGTGATACCGGTGATCAGGCAGGCCTGCGGGTCCGGCAGGTAGTCGTCGGTGGGCTTGCAGTAGATGACCAGCGGCTCTTCGATGATGTTCAGGTCGGCGTCGGTGCGGACGCCGGCAAACTGGGCAGGACGGTCGTGGACCGGGTCCACGCCAAAGGTTTCATAATCGTGCCAGTAAAACGAGCGAATCACGGACGGCGGCTCCTGGGCGGGTGACTTCTGGCGAATAATCGCCGCAGTCTAGCAAATCCTCCCGCCGCTCGCGCCCGGGGAGCCTCTGATTAACTCCTGGATGACCGCTGGCATCCAGAGGCTCCCTAGAACAGCCCCATACCCCGATCAATGTATTCGGTTCGAGCCCTGGGAATGCCGTTCTGCAGGGTCTGCAGATCGATGCTCATGCTGGTGGGCAGATTGAAGAAAACACCGGGGTTGGCACTGACCGGTGCGCCGCCGTCCACATCGGCCCACTCCACCGCCTGCTTCTGGAACGACAGGAAGAAGTCCTCGGCAAACCCCACAGTACCGTCGCCGTTGGCCACGCCAATGTCCAGGGTCTTGAGGTTGCTGAGGGGCGCGCATTGAACGCCGGTGGCGCAGTTGGTGTCGGCACCGGCCAGGCCAATGTGGCTGGCGCGGTACTGGGTCGCGGTGGTGGTGGCGTCGAAGAGGGTTGCCGGGGTCTGGGTGCCGGTGCCGTCGTCGATCTGCAGGCCCAGATTGCCGCTGAAACTGCTGATATCGCCCGACAGGGTGCCGCGGGCCTTATTGAGGCCGAAACGGAAGCCCACCACTTCACCGTTCTGCTCGGCCAGCTCGAAATAGGGGTCGGCGCCGACGAAAGGCACAATCTCGCCCACCGCATAGGTCTGGCCGTCGATCTGGACCTGGGTGTCGTCGCGGGCGATGTGGCCGAAGGAAAGCTGGCCGATGGCCAGGTCCGCTCCGTCGGTACCCTCCCCCAGAGCCAGGGTGTCGATGTTGGTCTGGATTTCCGAATCCATCCCCAGGGTTACCCGGGTGAACTGCTCCGTTGCGCCGATGGTGCGGTCAACGGCGATCATGGCCTGCCCCTGGACCTGTCCCAACTCCCTGTCGGAGATCGGCGTCAGCTCCGCCTGTGCATGCCCGCCCAAGAACAGGCATAACAGGCCGGGGAAGGCGTAAACGTACGCATCCCTGTTCATATCGTCGTGTCTCTGAATTAAGAAGCTTGTCGGCAAAAGGCGGCTTTTTATGCTTTTATAGGCCCTGCCACGGTCACTATTTTTGAAATGCAAGTTATGATTGACCGCAGCGACACTATACCGAAGCCACCACAGCCAAGGTCGTGATTGATGTCACAACGGGCCATATCAGCAACGGCATTTGATAACTTATGACCATGCAAGTACTGATCTGTGACGATTCCGCCATGGCCCGCAAGCAGATGGCACGGGCCCTGCCGGCGGACTGGCCGGTACAGACCCGCTTCGCCGTTGACGGCCACGACGCCCTCAAACAGATCCGGGCAGGCCAGGCAGACACCCTTTTTCTCGACCTCAACATGCCGGAACTGGATGGCTACGCCGTTCTTGAAGCCATCAATCGCGAAGACCTTCCGGTCCTGACCATCGTGGTCTCCGGGGACATCCAGCCCCAGGCCCGGGAACGGGTCCGCAAGATGGGCGCCATCGATTTCATCAAGAAACCCACCGACCCGGAACTTCTGGCTACGCTGCTGCAGGATTACGGCCTCTACCGGCCGGGCGAGGCGTTGACAACGGCCAGCCCCGATACCGAAGCCGCCAGCCTGGGTGCAGCCCTGACCCTGCACGACTACCTCCAGGAAATCTCCAACGTCGCCATGGGGCGAGCGGCCGACCTGCTGGCCCGCCTGCTGAACGTGTTCGTGCAGCTGCCAGTACCGCGGGTGGCGATGATCGAGCGCTCGGAGCTGAGCATGGCCCTGTCCGCCGCCGTGGAGACCACC
>NZ_JAWVZL010000131.1:0-6899 GCF_033722195.1 Marinobacter sp. | reverse complement strand
CTCAAGCGTGTGCCGGCAAGCGCGATCCGGAATCGCAGTGAGCAGGCCATCGGCTATGACTCCCAGGGCTGGTTCGAGCTGGCCCTGATGCTGCGGGAACCGGGCATGAGCCTGGAGGACCAGGGCAAGGCCATCCGGAGCTGGCAGGCCAACTGGGCGGGCCATCCCGCCGCCAGCCAGCTGCCCAGTGAGCTGTCGCTGATCACCATGCTATCCCAGGAGCGGCCGGAGAAGATCGCCCTGGCGCTGCCTCTGTCAGGCCCCCTGGCCAGCGCCGGGGCCGCTGTCCGGGACGGCTTCATGGCGGCCTTCTACGCGGACCCCAGCGCCGACGATTTTGATATCGAGATCACCATCACCGATACCCATGAAAAAGCCTTTGGCAATCTCTACGCGGAGCTGCGCAAGGACAATCCCGACCTGATCGTAGGCCCGCTCGAGAAAGAATCCCTGGCCGCGGTGATGCAGCAGGAGGCCATGCCGGTACCGCTGCTGGCACTGAACTACTATGACCAGGCCCAGCCGCCACCCCGCAACCTCTACCAGTTCGGTCTGTCCGCCGAGGACGAAGCCCGCCAGATTGCCCGCCGCCTGCAGCAGGAGGGCCACAAGCAGGTCCTGGCCCTGATTCCCGAGGGTGACTGGGGCAACCGGGTCGAGCAGGCACTGCGGGATGCGCTGGCGCAGACAGGTGGCGTGGCGCTGGACGTGCAGCGGTTCTTCCGCGGCGACAACCTGCGCGCCGTCACCGCCGACCTGCTGGGCATCAACACCAGTCGCGACCGCGCGATCGCCATTGAGCGCACCATCGGTGCCAACGTGGAATTCGAACCCCGGCGGCGCCAGGACGTGGATGCTATCGTGATGGTGGCGCAGCCCACCGTAGCGCGGCAGTTCAAGCCCCTGTTCGCGTTCTATTTCGCCGGTGACCTGCCGGTCTACGCGCCTTCCATTGTGTACGAGGGCCGGCCGGACCCTTCCCGGGACCGCGACCTGAACCAGGTCCGTTTCACTGACATTCCCTGGGTGCTGACGGCCGAGAACCCCCGCCGACGGGAAGCTACCCAGGCCTTCCCCACCATGGGCGGCCAACTGGGCCGGCTCTACGCCATGGGCGTGGATGCCTACCGGCTGAGCAAGCGCCTGCCGCTGCTGAGGCAGGTGGAGGGCAGCTCCGTGGAAGGCCTGACCGGCCGTCTGACCATGACCGACGACGGCAGGATCGAAAGGGAGCAGATGTGGGCAGTGTTCGAACAGGGCACTCCCCGATTGCTGCCGGAGCCCCCGGCAACCACTGATGAACAGGAAGACGACGCCGGCGCAGCGGTACAGAGAACCGGTGGCCAGGAGGGCCAGCAACCCCTGTAAAAGGACGACAGAATGATGGATGCCAGGGAAGGCAGACGCGTTGCCGGCCAGCGTGCCGAGGGCGTAGCCGCGCGTTATCTGCAGAGTCGGGGTGTGCGCATACTGAAGCGCAACGTTCACAGCCGTGGCGGCGAGCTCGATCTGATCGGGATGGATCAGGAGGTCCTGGTGTTCTTCGAGGTGCGCTACCGCGGCAGCGGCAGCCTTACCGGAGGCGCCGAATCCATCGGCTATCACAAACAGCAGCGCCTGCTGAAGGCAGCGGCGTTCTACCTGCATCGTCACAGCCTGTGGAATCATCCCAGCCGGATCGATGTAGTGGCAATCGCACCGGGGATTACCAGTCAGTACCGGGTGCAGTGGATCAAAGACGCTATTCAGGCCTCACCATGAGCGAACACGAAGCCCTAGTAACACAATGGTTTGCCGCCCACATGGAGCATACCGCAGAGCTGGCCAGCACCACCGCCGGCGCCATCAGCAAGGCCGCAGACGCACTGGTGTCCGCCCTGCTGATGGACGGCAAGATCATCGCCTGCGCCAACGGCAACGCCAATGTGCTGGCGCAGTACTTCTGCACCGCGCTGCTCAACCGCTACGAGCACGACCGCCCGGCCCTGCCCGCCATCAACCTGGGCGCCGACGCCACCACCTATTCGGCAATCTGCCGGGACAACCGCTTCAACGACACTTTCTCCCGACAGGTGCGGGCCATCGGCAAGCCGGACGACGTGCTGCTGGTTATTGTCGACGACGGCCACAAGGCCAACCTGATACAGGCCATACAGGCGGCCCACGATCGGGAAATGAAGGTGGTGGTGCTCAGTGCGAAGGAGAAGACCGACATCACCTCCCTGCTGCATGCCGACGACCATGAGGTGGCCCTGCACAACCTGGACCCGAGTCAGGCCACACCGCTGATGCTGGTGGTGATCAATGCCCTGTGTGGGCTGATAGAGCGAAAGCTGTTCGGTGGCTAGAACGCAGTGCGGGAAAGCGGCCGGCGGCCCGGCAGGACCGGCCGACCCTGCCGGGGAGCGGGTCCGGCCTATTTTACTACTTTAAGACTGGGCTTGCCGGAGGGGCGCTGGCCGGATGGCTGCTGCTCCGGTTCCGGGCCCTGATCGTCCGGATCCGGCGAGCCGGGCTCGCTGCCAAACACCATGCCCTCACCGTTCTCACGGGCATAGATTGCCATTACCGCCTGCAGCGGAATGAACACCTGCATGGGCACACCGCCAAACCGGGCGCTGAATTCCAGCGCCCCGTTACCGACCACCAGGCCTTTGACGGCGCCCGGGCTGATATTGAGTACAATCTGGCCGTTGGCGACGTGCTCGGTCGGGACCTGGACCCCCTGAACCCCGGCGTCCACGACGATGTAGGGCGTGCAGTCGTTATCCAGAATCCACTCGTTGAACGCCCGCACCAGGTACGGCCGGCTGGACGTCATGTTGGTTTTCTTCTCAGCCACTCAACCCCCCCATGCCCTCAGGCGTGCACGCACATCAGCTACGGATGTCTTCCTCGATATCGGACAGGCTGGCCTTGAAGCCTTCCCGCGCGAAAATGCGGTCCATGTACTTCTGGAGCGGCTTGGCCTGTTTCTCGTTCAGCTCAATACCCAGCGCCGGCAGCCGCCACAGGATCGGAGCGATGCAGCAATCAACAATGGTGAACTCCTCGGACAGGAAGAACGGCATCTCGCCAAACAGCGGAGCCGTCGCCAGCAGGCTCTCACGCAACTCCTTGCGGGCCGTCTCTGAAGCCTTGTGGTTGGGCTGGGCCAGAATCTGGTCCACCAGGCCACACCAGTCCCTCTGGATACGATGGATCATCAGGCGGCTGTTCGCCCGGGCAACCGGATATACCGGCAGCAGCGGCGGATGCGGAAAGCGCTCATCCAGGTATTCCATCATGATGTTGGGCTCGTAGAGCACCAGGTCACGGTCCACCAGTGTGGGCAGCGCATTGTAGGGATTGAGATCCGCCAACTCCTCCGGCGGGTTGTCCGGGTCCACGTCCACCACATCGACGGTTACGCCCTTCTCTGCGAGCACGATGCGGACACGGTGGCTGTAATGGCTGGCCGGATCCGAGAAAAACGTCATTGATGACCGCTTGGTCACAACGCCCATAGACTTACCCCACGAATAGACACGTCGAAATGAGAATACTGAAACGTAAAAAGCCAGCGGGCCTCAGGAGGCCCGCTGGACTATCTGCTTGAGCGATTATACCCGAATCCTCAGTGCACGTCCTTCCAGAACTCCCGGTTCAGAAGGTAGGCGAACACAAAGAAAATGGCGATGAAAATGAGCACGAACATACCCAGGCGCTCACGCTCCACCTTGACCGGATCCCCCATGTAGGAGAGGAAATTGGTCAGGTCGTACATGGCGGTATCGAACTCCTGGGCCGTCATGGTGCCTTCGGATGCCCACTCGGAGCAGACACCGGCGTTCTTGACGTTGCCACTGAGCGGGTCAACACTGGACTGCTGCCCGATGGTGGGCTTGACCGCACAAAGGCCCTGCATCTCCACCAGCACGTGGGGCATACCCACGTTCTCGAACACCACGTTGTTCACACCCAGCGGACGGCTATCGTCCTTGTAGAAACCACGCAGGTAGGAGTAGATCCAGTTCTCCCCCCGAAGGCGGGACTCGAGGGTCAGGTCCGGCGGCGCATTGCCAAACCAGCTCGCCGCCTGCTGCTTGTCCATGCCGATCTTGATCAGCTCACCAATCTTGGCGCCGGTGAAGATCAGGTTCTCCACGTACATGTCTTCGGGAATGCCCAGATCGTTGGCAATCCGCTGGTAGCGGGCGTACTCCAGTGAATGGCAGCCCATACAGTAGTTGGTGAACATGGCGGCGCCACGCTGCAGCGAAGCCTTGTTGGTATGATCCGGCTCCATGGTATCCAGCGGCACACCCGGAGCAGCTGCCAGGGCCAGCCCCGGTAGCACGGTCATCGCAAGAACCAGAATAAACGTCTTCATCATCCTGTCACCCTCTCCGGCACTGGCTTGGTTTTCTCCATTCGTGTGTAGAAAGGCATCAGAATGAAGTAGAGGAAGTAAAGTGTGGTCAGTATCTGGGCGATGGTGGTGCGAGTCTCCGTCGCAGGTACGATACCCAGGTAGCCCAGCCACACGAAACTGATCACGAAAACAGCCAGGGCAATCTTGCTCAGGATGCCTTTGTAGCGCATGGACCGGACCGGGCTGCGATCCAGCCAGGGCAGAACGAAAAGGATGGCGATGGCACCACCCATGACCACCACGCCCCAGAACTTGGCCTCCAGACCGAACAAGTCCACGGTCACTGCCCGCAACATGGCGTAGAAAGGCGTGAAGTACCATACTGGCGCGATATGGTCCGGCGTCTTGAGCGGGTTGGCCGGCTCAAAGTTGGGCTTCTCCAGGAACAGACCCCCCATTTCCGGGAAGAAAAACACTACCACACAGAATACGAACAGGAACACCGAGACACCGATGAGGTCGTGCACGGTGTAGTAGGGGTGGAAAGGAACGCCGTCTTTGGGGATGCCGTTCTCATCCTTGTTCTTCTTGATGTCGATGCCGTCAGGGTTGTTGGAACCCACCTCGTGCAGCGCCAGGATGTGCAGCACCACAAGGCCCAGCAGTACGATGGGCAGCGCCACCACGTGTAGGGCGAAGAACCGGTTCAGAGTAATGCCGGAAATCAGGTAGTCACCACGAATCCACAGGGAGAGGTCCTCGCCAATGACCGGAATAGCACCGAACAGGTTGACGATAACCTGGGCACCCCAGTAAGACATCTGACCCCAGGGCAGCAGGTAACCCATGAAGGCTTCCGCCATCAGCACCAGGTAGATGGTCATCCCGAACAGCCAGATCAGCTCACGGGGCTTTTGGTAGGAACCGTACATCAGGCCACGGAACATGTGCAGGTAGACCACCACGAAGAACGCCGAGGCGCCGGTGGAGTGCAGATAGCGCAACAGCCAGCCCCATTCCACGTCCCGCATGATGTATTCGACGGACTTGAAGGCGCCCTCGGCACTGGGGTTGTAGCTCATGGTCAGCCAGATGCCAGTGACCAGCTGATTCACCAGAACCAGCAATGCCAGGGAACCGAAGAAATACCACATGTTGAAGTTCTTGGGCGCGTAATACTTGCCCAAGTGCTTGTTATAGGCTTCTACAATCGGAAGCCGCTGGTCTATCCAGTTGATAAGTTTTGACATTATACAGCCTCCGGATCCAGCCCGACGGTGAGGGTGTCCTCGCCTTCGTAACGGTAGGGGGGAATGACCAGGTTTGACGGTGCCGGCTGGTTGGCATAGACACGGCCAGACAGGTCATAGCGCGAGCCATGGCAGGCACAATAGAAACCGCCCAGCCAGTTTTCACCCAGGTCGGCCGGCGCAACTTCCGGACGGTAGGTGGGGGAGCAGCCAAGGTGGGTACAGATGCCGACCGTCACCAGGTATTCATCCCTGAGAGCTCGATAGATGCCCTCAATATAAGGGGGCTGGTCTGCCTCCTCGGACATGGGGTCCTTGAGGCGGTCGTTGAGCTTCTCGATGTTTTCAAGCATGGTTTCGGTGCGACGCACGACCCACACCGGCTTGCCCCGCCATTCCACCGTAATCTGCTGGCCGGGTTCGATCTTGCTGATATTCACAGAAACCGGTGCACCTGCGGCCTTCGCCTTGGCACTGGGGTTCCAGGACGCTACAAACGGAACCGCCGCACCGACGACGCCGACTCCACCAACGACCGATGTTGCGCCGATCAGAAACCGGCGTCGGCTCTGGCTCACGTCGCCATTATTCATTATGGTTCTCTCCCATCAGGCGACACACGCCTTGCCCTGGGGCCAGCCGCGCATCGAAAAAGACAACTCAACCCAAAAAGTTAAACGGCCCAAATGGTAATGAAATTACCCAATGCTTACAAGTGAGAAAGGCCTGGGCGGCGCTCCGCAATCGGGCGACACAACCGCTTTCGCCTCCGTTTCGGGCATAAAAAAACCCGGCGCGGGGCCGGGCTTCTGATCTGCACCAAACGGTATTAACGCTTGGAGTACTGGGGACGCTTACGCGCCTTGCGCAGACCGACCTTCTTACGCTCGACTTCACGGGCGTCACGGGTAACGTAACCCGCTTTGCGCAGAGCCGGACGCAGGGTCTCGTCGTAATCCATCAGGGCACGGGTCAGACCGTGGCGAATGGCACCGGCCTGACCACTGATACCACCCCCTTCAACGGTGATCTTGATGTCGAAACGGTCGGTGGAGTCAGCCACCACCAGCGGCTGGCGCACGATCATGCGCAGGGTCTCGCGACCGAAGAAATCCTCAATGGTGCGACCATTGATGGAAATGTTGCCGCTACCAGGCTTGATAAAGACTCGAGCCGTGGATGTCTTGCGGCGACCGGTACCGTAATTTTGTGCTACAGACATATCCGCCTTCCGTTAAATGTCGAGTTCTTTGGGCTGCTGGGCTGCGTGAGGATGCTCAGCGCCGGCATAGATT
>NZ_JAWVZL010000130.1:0-7035 GCF_033722195.1 Marinobacter sp. | reverse complement strand
GACTAGCAGCTTACGCTGCTAGTGCGTAGTTTTCGTCGTTTGCGACTATTGCGTTGCAGCTTTGGATTAACGAGATTCGCTGCCATCTCGACATGCACTCAAGGGTTCGCCACCGGCGTCGAAGCCATGTCGTCCCCTTACAAACGAGTATATGTGGCCGAAGGTAGCCACTTCAAGGCAATTCGGCCAATCTTTTGGTTAAGCAGTGTTCGAAATACTACTTATAACGATCAGACCGCTTTCTGGTCCGGGCTGTCATTGGCCTGTCTGTGCAGGGCCTTGTCCCGCAGCTCGGAAAAGCTCTCCCTGAAGTGGGCCATAACGGCCACCGGGTCCGCCTTTATGCCTTTGTCGATGGTAATGCCGAACTGCACGGTGCCGGCATAGCTGAAGATGCTCATGCCGATACCGATGTCGCCGGTCTGGGGCACCCAGAACATGGGTTGCTTTAGCCTGGCTCCCCCCAGGTAAACGTCGTTCTTGGGGCCGGGAACATTGGTCAGCACCGCCGAGGCCTTGCTGCTGAGAAGCTTTAGCGCCCGCCGTTCCAGGATGTCCGGGCCCCGGCCGAACAGGTCCAGCAGGCTGTAGGTGACCTGGGCCTGGTAGGATTGCTTGAGGCGGTTCATGTGCTCCTGGACCTGGCGGAAGCACATGATGGGGCAGTCCACGTCCACCGGCAGGCTTACCAGTACCAGGCCGAATTTGTTGCCCAGCTCCTCGATAGGCTGGCGGATCGGGCGCAGGTTGAAGGGCACGGCCACTCGCAGGCCACAGTCCGGAATGGGCTCGCCGATGTCCCTGAAGTGGCGGTGCAGGGCGCCGGTGGCGGCGGTCATCAGGACATCGTTGGCGGTGCCCCCCAGGGCCCGGGCGCAGAGTTTGACCTCCGCGAGGCTGAGTGGCTCGGCCCAGGCCACCCGCTTGCGGCCGGTCAGGGCCTGTTTCAGGGGCGTGGCGGGTTCTTCCGGGGTCAGGCCCAGCTTGATGCATTCCATGGCGACCTTGCCGGCGGTGGTGGCCAGGCGCAACGGGTAGCTAGGGTCCTTCATGACCGAGTCCTTGAACAGGCGGACCTGGTCGACGGAGGTCTGGCTCACCTCCAGCAGCCGCCCGGTGTAGCGCTTGATCAGGCCGTCAGGCTGGATGGCCGGTGGCCGGGTTTCGGCATCCAGGTTGGTGGCCTTGAGCTGGCGGACCTTGGCCTCGGGAGAATCGTCGGTCAGCGAGAGCAGCACCCGCACCAGCGAAATGCCGTCGGCGATGCAGTGATGGATGCGTACCATCAGCGCGCAGCCGCCCTCGTAATGATCAATGTAGTGAAGCTGCCAGAGCGGCCGGTCCGGGTTAAGCGGTGTGCTGTTGAGGTCGCTCACCAGGTTCTGCAGATCGGTCTTGTCGGCATTGCCCGGCAGGGCAATGGTGTGGACATGGTTGTCCAGGTCAAACAGCGGATCGTCGCGCCATTCGGTGCGCTCACCCCGCTGCTCGACCCGCTGGCGGAAGCGGCGAAACCGCAGGAGGCGATCATTCAGCACCCGCCTGAGCTTTTTCATGGCAATGGGTTGCTCGAATACCAGCACCGCCGAGATCATCATAGGATTCTCGGTGCATTCCATGCGCAACCACGACCGGTCGACGGCCGCCATGCGTGAACCTTGAGAAGTCATGCTGTCCCCCCTTCAATCCATGAGCGAGAGGATGAGTGTGCGTTCTAATACATCGCGAATGGCAGGAAAACGCGGCCCCACCCGAAAGACTGAAATTATAAACTCGGGTGGCGCCGGGATGAAGAGATTCGAATTGCTACATATCAAGAAAGCGGTGGAAAATCAGGAAACGTTGGCTTCGCGGATGATGCGCTGTTTCTGACGGTTCCAGTCCCGCTCTTTTTCGGTGGCGCGTTTGTCGAACTGCTTCTTGCCCTTCACCAGGGCGATTTCGCACTTGACCTTGTTCTTCTTCCAGTAGAGTGCCAGGGGCACACAGGTGTGGCCGGTCTGGTTGACCTTGCCGATGAGCTTGGCAATTTCCTTTTCGTGCAGCAGCAGCTTGCGGGTCCGGGTGGGGTCCGCAATCACATGGGTGGAGGCGGTACTCAGTGGCTGGATGTGGGACCCCAACAGCCAGGCCTCGCCGTCCTTCAGCAGTACGTAGGCGTCCGTCAGTTGACCTTTGCCCGCCCGTAAGGATTTTACTTCCCAGCCGAGCAGCACCAGGCCCGCCTCGAAGCGTTCCTCGATGTGGTATTCGTGTTTGGCTTTCTTGTTCAGCGCAATGGTGCTGCTGGGTGTGCCCGGTTTTTTCTTGGTCATGGAAGCCTGGTCGGATCCTGATAAATTCGTGTACGAATGACAATGCCTGCCAGCGGATGAGCCGAACGACCGATTGCCTGGTGTAGAAGCGCCGCCGGTACTGGCAAAACCGGCATTGTAGCGCACAGGCCTGGGGCCGGTCACGAAACCGCCGGTTTGTCGAATGAACGCCTGACGGGCTTTGGTCTACAATAGCGACTTTGTGCCATCAGGATGTGGAATGCCGATTCCCTACGAAACCGCCTTCGGCTCCTGGTCCCGCCGGTCGACCTTCTTCTGGGCCGCCACCGGCGCCACCGTGGGCTTGAGCAACCTGTGGAAATTTCCTTTCCTGGCCGGGGAGAACGGCGGCGGGTTGTTTGTGCTGCTCTATCTGGCGTGCTTGCTGCTGGTGACCCTGCCGTTGATGCTCACCGAGACCGCGCTTGGCCGCCAGGCCCGGCACGGCATCGTGCTGGCGGTGGACGGGCTGGCACGCGACGCCGGCCGCAGCCTGGTCTGGGTCTGGTTGGCGCGGCTGAGCCTGGTGGCCGGCTTTCTGGTGCTGTCCTTCACCGCGGTGATTGGCGCCATCTGCCTGGCCTATGTGTTCTACGGGGCCTTTGGTCTGTTCGTTGGTGCCGGGGAGGGGGAGATCGCCCTGACCCTTGCCGAGCTGGTGGAGGACCCCTCCGAGTACCGGGATTTCATGGCCTGGCACGTGGCCTTCCTGGGGCTGGTGATGGCCGTGTCCATGCAGGGTGTGGTGCTGGGGCTGGAGCGGGCTTTCCGGGTGGTGGTACCCACCTTTCTGCTGATCCTGATAGGGCTGCTGGCCTACAGCCATTACGCCGGCGAGCTCACTGCGGGCAGTCATTACATTCTCGGCATGAGGCCGGAACAGGTGAGTTGGCAGAGCCTGCAACTGGCCCTCGCCCATGCCTTCTATACCCTTGGCCTGGGCATGGGTGTGTGGGTTGTGTTCGGGGCCTACATGCCGGATCTGGCGCCCCTGAAACGGTCGGTGTTTGCGGTGGCGTTGATGGACACCCTGATCGCCATCATGGCGGGCCTTGCCATCTATGGCCTGGTGTTGCGCACCGGCCCTGCCGCCGAGCAGGGTTTTGCGCTGGTTTTCCTGGCCCTGCCGGCCAGTCTGGCAGACGCGCCCGGCAGCCAGTTTGTTGCCACCGCCTGTTTTATCGCCATTCTGCTGGTGGCCTGGACCACCTCGCTGGCGCTGCTGGAGCCGGCCGTGGGCTGGTTCCGGGAATGGACCGGCGCCCCCCGGGGCTGGAGTGTCATCATCATGGGGGTGGCGGTCTGGGCCGCCGGCCTGGGCACGCTCTACTCCTTCAACCTTTGGTCCGAGGTCACCTTCCAGGGCGGCACGGTGTTCCGATGGGTTGAGCTGGTGGCCAGTGGTCTGCTGGTCCCGGCGGTGAGTGTGGCGCTGGCGGTCTTTGTGGGCTGGAAGCTGGGCTCAACCCGGGCGCTGCGGATGATTGGCCGCGCCCCGAGGCTGGTGGCGGCGATCTGGTTCTGGGCGCTCAAGCTGGTGCTGCCGCTGGTGGTGTTCTATATCGGGGCGCATTACGCCTGGTCGTCCCTCACCAACCTCTGCGAGGGCCAGTCCTCGGCGGTCTGGTGTCAGGCCCAGCCGGTGCTGCCGGGCGAAGCGGGCGAGTCGCTTCTACCGGAAGGGCGGGCTCAGCCCCGGATCGAAGCCGGCCGCGGCCACCGGCCATTACCGGATGCGCTGAAGCCGAATGCCGGAGAGCCGGCTTTGTTGGAGAAAGACGAGCCAGCGGGCGAGACTCCGGTGCCAGAGGCCGAGCCACAGTCGACGCCAGAGGCTCAGCCCGGGTCGCAGGACCGCGGCGAGGAGGCCACCGAGGAGATGGACGGGGCCGCAAAAGACGATGAAATCCTTTATCATAGTGTTTAGATTCAGTCTCAGGAACTGCCAGGTCCATGCCCCACCAGATTGATAAAAGTGCCCTTGTGATGCATTCGGCGGAGCGCATGTTTGCTCTGGTAAATGATGTCGAGCGCTACCCGGAATTCCTGCCCTGGTGTGCCGATGCCGAAGTTCACCATCACGGTGATTCCGAGTTGACGGCGTCCCTGGAGGTCGCCCGCAGTGGGGTCAGGCATCGCCTTACCACCCGCAATGAGCTGCTGCCGCCACGGTCCATCAACATGGTGCTGGTGGACGGACCCTTTCAGAATCTCCGGGGGCGATGGGAGTTCCAGCCCCTGGATGATACCGCCTGCAAGGTGATGTTTCGGCTGGAGTTCGAGTTTTCCGGCGCCCTGGCGCGGATGACCTTCGGACCGGTGTTCGGTCACGCCGCCAACACGATGGTGGATGCATTCTGCCGCCGCGCCGATGAGGTCTACCGGGCCCGGGGGCTGGTGTGATGAAGGTCGAGGTGGCTTATGCAACCCCTGAGAAGCAGCGGATCATCGCACTGGAAGTAGCGGATGGGACCACTGCGGTGGAGGCGGTGCGCCAATCCGGCATCACCGAGGTGTTCCCGGAGATTGATCCGGATTCAAACGATATGGGTATCTTTGGCAAGGTGATCAAATCACCGGCGGAACATCCGCTGCGGGATGGCGATCGCGTTGAGCTTTACCGGCCGCTGAAGATTGATCCCAAGCAGGCCCGGCTTAACCGGGCCAGGAAGAAAGCCGGCTGAGCGATCAGTAGGCCGGGGTGTTCTCAAGTAGTTTGGCTTCGTAGTAATCGAAGCGGTCGGCGTCGTAGTGGACGATCACCCGCTGCTCGCGAATGTCGCCCCCGGCCTCCTGGAAGGTGTAGACGTAATACTCCCGGGACAGGTCGATGGGATTGAGTACGAGGGGCGTGCCCAGCACGGAGCGGACTTGCTCACGGGTCATGCCCTTCTCGAGCTGAACCAGGTCTTCTTCGGTGAGGATATTGCCCTGCTGGACGTTGATCTTGTAAACGCCGGGAAAAACGCAGCCGGCCAGGAAGGTGACGAGCAGGAGTGCCGCAAGTTTTTGCATCGGTGGGGGAAATCCTCTATCTTGAAATCGCCTGCCAAGGCAGGTGTGACGCGGTTCAGCCGCCAAAACAGCTTCATGATACCGGAAGCTGATGGTACACCAAAGAGTGAAACGCAACATGTCATCTGAAAACGCTGAATTACGCAAGGCCGGGCTGAAAGTCACGCTTCCGCGGGTCAAGATCTTCAACATCCTCGAGAACGCCGACGAGGATCATCACCTGAGTGCGGAGGACGTCTATAAAAAGCTCCTCGACCAGGGTGACGATGTTGGCCTGGCAACCGTCTACCGGGTGCTGACCCAGTTCGAGTCCGCCGGCCTGGTGCTGCGGCACAATTTCGAAGGCGGCCACGCGGTCTTTGAAATGGCCGGGGATGATCACCACGACCATATGGTCTGCACCCAGACCGGGAACGTGATCGAGTTCTACGACGATGTGATCGAGCAGCGCCAGAAGCAGATCGCCAGGGAGCACGGCTACGAGATCGTTGATCACAGCCTGATTCTGTACGTCAAACCCCTGAAGTCCAAATCCTGATCAGGAGGCTGGCTCGTCCCGCGCTCGCCTCTGCTCCTTTCTGCGTCAATCCTGCATCCTCGCAGCCCTGAGTTCGCGCCATAAAAAAAAGGCAGACCATCTGGTCTGCCCGGCAAGCTCTCAGGGTCGAGAGGGGAAGTGTGTTCTGCCAATCAGTGATGTGTCGCCTGGCCTTTGCTGAACATCTCGCGAGCGTGTGCCAGGGTCTGCTCGGTCATGTCGACGCCGCCCAGCATGCGGGCCACTTCGGAAATACGGGCGCTGTCGTCCAGGGTTTCGATCCGTGAATAGGTGGCCTGATCCGCGGTGAACTTGCTGACAAACAGATGCTGGTGACACTGGGCCGCTACCTGCGGCAGGTGGGTCACGCACAGGACCTGGCCTTCGCTGCCCAGGCTGCGCAGCAGCTTGCCTACCACCTCGGCGGTGCCGCCGCCAATGCCCACGTCCACCTCGTCGAACACCAGGGTTGGCGTGGTTGAGGTCTGAGCCACGACCACCTGGATGGCCAGGCTGATGCGGGACAGCTCACCACCGGAGGCCACCTTGGCCAGCGGCCGGGCGGGCTGACCCGGGTTGGCACTGACCAGGAACTCCACATCTTCCAGGCCGTGGGCGCTGGGCTCGTCGCCGTCATTGCGACTCAAATGGGTGATGAACTGCACGGCTGGCATGCTGAGCTGGGCCAGTTCGTGGGCCACCCGCTGATCCAGGTCGGCGGCTGCCGCCTGACGGGCGCCGGAGAGTCTTTCCGCCAGATCCATGTAGGCCTTGAGCTGGCGCTCGAGCTCGGCTTCCAGTTGCTCAACGCTGCCTTCCCCCTGGTCCAGCTCCGCCAGTTCCCGGCTCAGGGTCTGGTGCAGTTCCGGTAGTTCTTCCGGCTGCACCCGGTGTTTGCGGGCCATCTGGTAGATCGCGCTCAGGCGCTCCTCCACCTCTGCCAGCCGCTGCGGGTCGGCCTCGTAATCCTCGACGAAGTGACGCAGGTTGTCGCCGGCTTCGGTGACCTGGATGTAGGCGTCGTTCAGCATCTGCAGGGTGTCTTTCAGGCGCACAACTTCGACCGGTAACTGTTCCAACTGGTGCAGGGCCTGGCGCAGCAGCGCGGCGGCGCTGGTCTCATCCTCGGTGCACAGCATGGCGGCCTGTTGGCTGCGCAGCATCACG